>NZ_DATERI010000135.1:0-36238 GCF_035271705.1 Buttiauxella sp. | reverse complement strand
ATATTATGCAGGGCTTCTTCGTTGATGTTGTCCATACGCAACAATGCCAGCGCCTGTAATTGATGATGGCGCACACGTTCGCGCATATCCGGGCTGTTCTGCATCCCGCGGCGTAGCTGTTTTTCGGTTGCGAAGTACAGTTCACGTAGCAAGCTTTGTTTCCAGCTGTTCCACAAAGTTTCGTTAGTCGCGCAAATATCGGCAACGGTCAGGCAAACCAAATAGCGCAGGCGGTTTTCAGTCTGTACCTCTTCAGCGAACTGCTTAATCACTTCTGGATCCTGAATATCGCGGCGTTGTGCCGTCACTGACATCAGCAAATGCTGGCGTACCAGCCAGGAGACGAGTTGTGTTTCTCGCGAATTCAGTCCATGGAGTTCCGCAAATTTTACAATGTCCTGCGCCCCGAGTACCGAGTGATCCCCGCCACGGCCTTTGGCGATGTCGTGGAATAGGGCGGCGATCAGAATCAGTTCGGGATGCGCCAGACGTGGCCACAAATCCACACATAAAGGATGTTTTTGACGAGTCTCTTCTTTGGCGAAGCTTTCCAGTTTTAGCAGCACACGTATCGTGTGTTCATCAACGGTATAAGCGTGGAACAGGTCAAACTGCATCTGGCCGACGATATGCGACCACTGCGGCATATATGCCCACAGCACACTGTGGCGGTGCATGGGCAATAAAGCACGGCTCACGGCACCGGGGTGGCGCAGGATGACGAGGAACAGTTCACGGGCCTCAGGAATGTAGCAAAGAGGTTGCTTGAGATGCCGACGCGCATGGCGCAAATGGCGCAGCGTGGTCGAATAAATGCCAGTGATATCCCGGTTGCGCACCATCATGTAAAACATGCGCAGAATCGCCTGCGGCTCGCGGATAAAAAGCGTTTCGTCGCGTAAATCGATGAGCGAGCCGCGCAGTTGGAAGTCATCATCCAGAGGGCGTGGCTTTTCGCTGGCATCCAGTGCCAGAATCGCTTCGTCAAAAAGCTGCAATAACATCTGGTTAAGTTCACCCACACGTCGGGTCACGCGATAAAAATCTTTCATCATGTGCTCGACCGGCTGATTCCCTTCACCGGTGTAATTCAGGCGTTGGGCGACGCTGAGTTGTCTGTCGAACAACAAACGGTTGTCGTAGCGATTCACTTCGAGGTGCAGGGCAAAACGGATGCGCCACAGTAAATACTGACACTCATCGAGTTCATTGCGTTCTGCTTCGGTTAAAAAGCCAAAGCCAACCATTTCGCTTAATGACGTTGCGCCAAAATGGCGACGTGCAACCCATTGCAAGGTATGGATATCACGCAGGCCACCGGGGCTACTTTTGATATCCGGTTCGAGGTTATAACTGGTGCCGTGATAACGTTGATGACGTTCGTTTTGCTCATCTATTTTGGCGGCAAAGAATTTCGCTGATGGCCAGAAACCATCGCTAAAAATGTGTTTTTGAAGCTCGAGGAATAGGGCGACATCGCCAATCAGCAAGCGTGATTCAATCAGGTTCGTGGCCACAGTTAAATCAGACAAACCTTCAAGTAAACACTCTTCAATCGTGCGCACGCTGTGCCCGACTTCTAGCTTTACATCCCACAGTAGCGTCAGCAACTCGCCAATTTTCTGGGCTTGTGATTCGGTCAGGCGTTTGCGGCTGAGGATCAGCAAATCAATGTCGGAAAGAGGATGCAGTTCCCCACGACCATAACCCCCTACCGCGACCAGTGCCGTTTCAGCAGCATCGCCAAAGCCGTAACTTAGCCATAATCGTTGTAGCAGTTGGTCGATAAATTCGGTGCGGGCGTCCATCAGCTTTTCAGCTGAAATACCCTTGTCGAAAGCGTTCCCCAGCCATTGTTGGAAGAGGTCGATACGGGCTTTTATCTGGCTGCATTGAAGCTCTGAATCAGGCCAACTGACGGGGTATTCAGGTTGCCCGGAAATCTCAGGAAGCATTGTGGTCGCATACTGCTCGGGTAAACTCTGGGTCATGTCGCCATCCATAAAAAAAGCCGGCATTAGCCGGCTTCGATTGCTGACTTTCGTCAGGCGAATCACTCGTTATGCGAAATCACACTTGGAATGGTGTCATCTTTACGCAAAGTGAGAATTTCGCAGCCGTTATCTGTCACCACAATAGTATGCTCGTATTGTGCAGACAAGCTGCGATCTTTGGTTTTCACCGTCCAACCATCTTTCATGGTGCGAATGCGGTAATCACCGGAGTTAACCATCGGCTCGATGGTGAAAGTCATACCCGGTTGCAGCACCACACCGCCGTCATCAGCGTCATAATGTAGCACTTGTGGTTCTTCGTGGAATACGCGGCCAATACCGTGTCCACAGTACTCACGCACTACAGAAAAACCTTCCGCTTCAACGAACTTCTGAATTGCCGCACCGAGGGTACGCAGGCGAATACCTGGTTTTACCATGCGCAGTGACAAATACAGGCTTTCTTGAGTAACACGACACAGACGCTCACCCAGAATTGTTGACTTGCCAACAATAAACATTTTTGAGGTGTCGCCGTGGTATTCGTCTTTGATTACGGTAACGTCGATGTTGACGATATCACCATCTTTCAAGATTTTAGTGTCTTCCGGAATGCCGTGGCAGACGACTTCGTTGATGGAGATACACACGGATTTTGGGTAACCGTGATAGCCCAGGCACGCTGAAATCGCCTGTTGATTGTTAACGATGTAATCGTTGCAAATACGATCCAATTCGCCAGTGCTGACGCCAGGTTGTACGTGGGGTTCAATCATTTCCAGTACTTCAGCGGCAAGTCTGCCCGCGATGCGCATTTTTGCAATTTCTTCAGGGGTTTTAATTGAGATAGCCATTCATTTGATCCGCTGGTGTCGTCAATATCGACAATAATTTAGCAAGTGTAGGTCAATGTTATCAGGGCGGGCGATCGGTGCCAAATCGAGAATCCGTATGCACAGCATCTGCTAACAACTATTGGTGTCTTGGTCTGTTTTATGGTATAAAGCGCGCCGGACTTGTATTCCGATTTTTCGGATACAGCCAACACTCTCACTTTGTGTAAATAACACACACGTATCGACACATATTCCGGGGTGCCCTTTGGGGTCGGTAATATGGGATACGTGGAGGCTTAACCCCAATTACTTTATAGAGGTTTTAAACATGGCAACTGTTTCCATGCGCGACATGCTCAAGGCTGGTGTTCACTTTGGTCACCAAACCCGTTACTGGAACCCGAAAATGAAGCCTTTCATCTTCGGCGCTCGTAACAAAGTTCACATCATCAACCTTGAAAAAACTGTACCTATGTTCAACGAAGCTTTGGCTGAACTGAGCAAGATCTCTTCTCGTAAAGGCAAAATCCTTTTCGTTGGTACTAAGCGCGCAGCAAGCGAACCAGTAAAAGACGCTGCTCTGAGCTGCGATCAGTTCTTCGTGAACCATCGCTGGTTGGGCGGCATGCTGACTAACTGGAAAACTGTTCGTCAGTCCATCAAACGTCTGAAAGATCTGGAAATCCAGTCCCAAGACGGTACCTTCGACAAGCTGACCAAGAAAGAAGCACTGATGCGTACCCGTGAGCTGGAGAAGTTAGAAAACAGCCTGGGCGGTATCAAAGATATGGGCGGTCTGCCGGATGCACTGTTTGTAATCGACGCTGATCACGAACACATTGCAATCAAAGAAGCGAACAACCTGGGTATCCCAGTGTTCTCTATCGTTGATACTAACTCCGATCCAGATGGCGTTGATTTCGTTATCCCTGGTAACGACGATGCAATCCGTGCTGTAACCCTGTACCTGGGTGCTGTAGCTGCTACCGTTCGTGAAGGCCGTTCTCAGGATCTGGCTTCTCAGGCAGAAGAAAGCTTCGTAGAAGCTGAATAATAAGGTTCGCTCTTATTTGAGCTCTTATTAACCAAGTATACCCTTTAGATTTCGAGTTGCGGCCAGGCGGCAAGCTCAAGAATCCCCAGGAGCTTACTTAGGTAAGTGATTGGGTGAGTGAGCACAGCCAATGCCCCTGTGGCTTGAAAGATAACGGGTATATTGAATAGTTTGGTTAGGGGGCCTGCACAGGCCCCCTTTTTATTTTGAGCCAGGGTTCGTCTGTACCGTGGACCAGGGCTTATCTCTCTCTACGAGATAACCGAGGATTTTAGAATGGCTGATATTACTGCTGCTCTGGTAAAAGAACTGCGTGAACGTACTGGCGCAGGCATGATGGATTGCAAAAAAGCACTGACTGAAGCTAATGGCGACATCGAGCTGGCAATCGAAAACATGCGTAAGTCTGGCGCGATCAAAGCGGCTAAGAAAGCAGGCAACGTAGCTGCTGACGGCGTGATCAAAACTAAGATTGCAGACGGCTTTGCTGTGATTCTGGAAGTTAACTGCCAGACTGACTTCGTTGCTAAAGATGGTGGTTTCCAGGCATTTGCTGACAAAGTACTGGACGCTGCTGCTGCGGGCAAAGTGACTGACATCGAAGTACTGAAAGCACAGTTCGAAGAAGAGCGTGTTGCACTGGTTGCTAAAATCGGTGAAAACATCAACATTCGTCGTGTTGCTATTCTGGAAGGCGACGTTCTGGGTAGCTACCTGCACGGTGCTCGTATCGGTGTTGTTGTTGCAGCTATTGGCGCTGACGAAGAACTGGTTAAGCAAATCGCTATGCACGTTGCTGCAAGCAAGCCAGAATTCGTTAAGCCAGAAGACGTGTCTGCAGAAGTTGTTGAGAAAGAGTACCAGGTTCAGCTGGACATCGCTATGCAGTCTGGTAAGCCGAAAGAAATCGCAGAGAAAATGGTTGAAGGCCGCATGAAGAAATTCACCGGTGAAGTTTCTCTGACGGGTCAGCCTTTCGTCATCGAGCCAAGCAAAACTGTTGCTCAGCTGCTCAAAGAGCACAATGCTGACGTGACTGGCTTCATCCGCTTTGAAGTGGGCGAAGGCATCCAGAAAGTTGAGACTGACTTCGCAGCAGAAGTTGCTGCAATGTCCAAGCAGTCTTAATTTTTAAAGGGAGCCGCCAATTGGCGGTTCCTTTTTATCGGGCTTTAAAAATCAGTCTGCTCTGATACAGATCTTGCTGATATGCGACACTATGTCGTCTGAATTAACCATCCCCATTCGTTGACTGTTCCCAGGAAAGAATCATGGCTACCAATGCAAAACCTGTCTACAAACGCATTCTGCTCAAGCTAAGCGGCGAAGCGCTGCAAGGTACCGAAGGCTTCGGTATTGATGCAAGCATCCTTGATCGTATGGCTCAGGAAATTAAAGAGCTGGTTGAATTGGGCATTCAGGTCGGGGTGGTGATTGGTGGTGGCAACTTATTCCGCGGTGCAGGCCTTGCGAAAGCAGGTATGAATCGTGTTGTGGGCGACCACATGGGCATGCTGGCTACCGTCATGAACGGCCTGGCAATGCGTGATGCTCTCCATCGCGCCTATGTGAACGCTCGCCTGATGTCCGCTATTCCATTGAATGGCGTGTGCGATAACTACAGCTGGGCAGAAGCCATCAGCTTACTGCGTAACAACCGTGTAGTTATCCTGGCGGCCGGTACGGGTAACCCGTTCTTTACCACCGATTCTGCAGCGTGCCTGCGCGGGATAGAAATCGAAGCCGACGTCGTATTAAAAGCCACGAAAGTTGATGGTGTGTTTACTGCCGATCCAGTAAAAGATCCTACTGCAACGCTTTATGAGCAACTGACTTACACCGAAGTGCTCGAACAAGAACTGAAAGTTATGGACCTTGCTGCGTTTACCCTGGCTCGAGACCACAAATTGCCAATTCGTGTGTTCAATATGAACAAACCTGGTGCATTGCGTCGTGTCGTCATGGGCGAAAAAGAAGGCACATTAATCACTGAGTAATTTCAGTCGATGCTTAATCAGGGTAATATTCAGTTTCTAATGCTCTGAACAGTTTGAGTAACAGGCACCCCAACGGGCGCCAAGAATAAACAAGGCTATACTTAGCTCGCAGCGTCTGCATCGCGGCGTAAAGTGTGGTCTGGCATAAACCAGTTTTCAAGGACTCGTAACGTGATTAGCGATATCAGAAAAGATGCCGAAGTGCGTATGGAAAAATGCGTTGAAGCATTCAAAAGTCAAATTAGTAAAATCCGCACCGGCCGCGCCTCTCCATCTCTGCTGGACGGTATCATTGTGGAGTATTACGGCACGCCAACTCCACTGCGTCAGCTGGCAAGCGTAACGGTTGAAGATTCACGTACATTGAAAATCAACGTGTTTGATCGCTCCCTGAGCCAGGCTGTTGAGAAAGCGATTATGACTTCCGACCTCGGTCTGAACCCAAGCTCAGCGGGTACCGACATTCGTGTTCCACTACCAGCATTGACTGAAGAGCGTCGTAAAGATCTGATCAAAATCGTGCGTGGCGAAGCTGAAGGTGCGCGCGTTGCTGTTCGTAACGTTCGCCGCGACGCTAACGACAAAGTCAAAAATCTGCTGAAAGAGAAAGAAATCAGTGAAGATGATGATCGTCGTTCCCAGGATGACGTTCAGAAAATGACTGATGCTGCTATCAAAAAAGTAGACACCGCCCTGGCTGAGAAAGAAGCTGAATTGATGCAGTTCTAATCCGTTAATATGACGGATCAAACGCCGTATGCAGGCTGTGGCTAACGTCGCAGTTATTGTTTACGGCGTTTTGTTTTTATGCTCGTCATGCTGACGGCAAACTTTTATCTGATTATTAATACTCAAACTCCAGAGCGTCTCATGAAGCAACTGACCATTCTTGGCTCTACCGGATCTATCGGTACCAGTACCCTTAGCGTTGTTCGTCATAATCCTGAGAAGTTTTCCGTCATGGCATTGGTTGCCGGGAAAAATGTCGCGCGAATGGTCGAGCAGTGCCTGGAGTTCCAGCCTCGATGGGCCGTAATGGATGATGAGAAGTCTGCTGGAGAGTTACGCCGCCTGCTAAAAGAACAAGGTAGCCGCACTGAAGTTCTGGCAGGGCAGCAAGCGGCATGCGAAATGGCCGCTCTGGATGAAGTTGATCAGGTTATGGCTGCCATTGTGGGTGCTGCAGGGCTGTTGCCTACACTTGCGGCCATTGCGGCAGGCAAGCAGGTTTTACTGGCAAATAAAGAGTCGTTAGTGACTTGCGGACGCCTTTTCATGGACGCCGTCCTGCTCAGTAAAGCCCAGTTACTGCCAATAGACAGTGAACACAACGCGATTTTTCAGAGTTTACCGGAACCAATCCAACAGAACCTCGGGTACGCTGAACTTGAGAGTAATGGCGTTTCGTCAATTATTCTTACCGGGTCAGGTGGCCCTTTTCGAGAGACCGCATTAGGCTCACTGGCAACGATGACGCCAGATCAAGCCTGTAGCCATCCGAACTGGTCAATGGGACGTAAAATCTCTGTTGATTCAGCCACCATGATGAATAAAGGTCTCGAATATATTGAAGCTCGCTGGCTATTCAATGCATCAGCGAAGCAAATGGAAGTTTTGATACATCCGCAGTCGGTTATCCATTCGATGGTTCGCTATCGCGATGGCAGTGTGCTGGCACAGTTAGGCGCGCCTGATATGCGTACGCCAATCGCACATGCAATGGCGTTTCCGGAGCGTGTATCATCCGGTGTTGAACCGCTCGATTTTTGTAAAATTGGCACTTTCACGTTTATGGAACCAGACTATCACCGCTATCCTTGTTTGAAATTAGCGATGGATGCATTTGAGCAGGGGCAGGCCGCAACGACAGTACTGAATGCGGCAAATGAAGTGGTTGTTGAAGCCTTTTTACGCGAACAACTACGATTCACTGAGATTGCCTCGCTGAATAGAGCCGTGTTGGAAAGTGTTGATTTGACTGAGCCGAAGAGTGTTGAAGATGTGATTGCCGTGGATGCAAAAGCGCGTGAAGTTGCCCGAAATCTGGTGGCACATATCGCGTCCCGATGATTATTTATTCAGCTGATGTACCTCCATTTGTTAGCTCTGTGCTTCAGTGATATAGTCTGCGCCATCTTTCGGTTGAAAGTTTCTGACTGAATGATAGGTAAGCCGTGTTATAGCACGGCTTTTTTATGTAAAAGCTGAAATCATTCTGAGTACCGCTTAATCCTTATCTGGGAATAATTACGTCTTATGTTGTCTGCAAACCAACAATTAAGCGAATCACAATCTGACCATGGCGCACGTCATGTTGCTATCATTATGGACGGCAATGGACGTTGGGCTAAACGACAGGGGAAGATGAGGATTTCTGGTCATAAAGCGGGTGCGAAATCAGTACGTCGAGCTGTGAGTTTTGCAGCAAATAATAGTATTGATGCGCTTACACTTTATGCCTTCAGTAGTGAAAACTGGAATCGCCCGGCTCAAGAAGTCAGCGCGTTGATGGAATTATTTGTGTGGGCTTTAGACAGCGAAGTCAAAAGTTTACATCGTCACAATGTTCGTCTGCGGATTATTGGTGATACCAGTCGATTTAATGCTCGCCTGCAAGAACGTATTAATAAAGCCGAAGCTCTAACCAGTGCCAATACCGGTTTGACTCTCAACATTGCCGCCAATTATGGTGGGCGTTGGGATATTATTCAGGGAGTGCGGCATCTCGCCGAACAGGTACAGGAAGGCTTATTGCGCCCAGACCAGATTGATGAAGAGTTGCTAAGTCAGCAAATCTGCATGAATGAACTGGCTCCAGTAGATTTAGTAATTAGGACAGGGGGAGAACATCGTATCAGTAACTTTCTGATTTGGCAGATTGCCTATGCAGAACTTTATTTCACAGATGTTCTTTGGCCTGATTTCGATGAACAAGACTTTGAAGGTGCACTACATGCTTTTGCAAATCGAGAGCGTCGTTTTGGCGGCACGGCACCTGGTGGTGAGTAAGCCTGTTGGGGGTCACCTTTGCTGAAGTATCGTCTGCTTTCTGCGTTTATTTTAATCCCGGTGGTTATAGCCGCGTTATTTTGGCTTCCACCCGTAGGATTTGCTATTACCACCCTGGTAGTTTGTATGCTCGCTGCCTGGGAATGGGGACAACTGGCAGGCTTTAAAGCACGCTCACAACGTGTATGGCTTGCTGTACTGTGCGGTTTGTTATTGGCAGTGATGCTGTTTGCATTGCCTGAATACCAGCATACGGTTCATATACCGCTTATTGAGGCGTCACTCTGGGCATCACTCGCCTGGTGGTTTGCTGCACTGCTGCTGGTGTTGTTCTATCCTGGCTCTGCATCGATTTGGCGTAACTCAAAAGCACTACGTCTGGTATTTGGCGTGTTGACTATCGTACCGTTCTTCTGGGGTATGATTGTCCTGCGTAACTGGCATTACGATACCAACCATTACACCGGTTCGATTTGGCTGTTGTATGTGATGGTTCTGGTCTGGGGTGCAGATTCCGGTGCGTATATGTTTGGCAAAATGTTTGGTAAGCATAAATTAGCGCCGAAAGTTTCGCCGGGCAAAACATGGCAGGGCTTCTTTGGTGGATTGTTCACTTCTGCGATAATCTCCTTGCTGTTTGGCATGTGGGCGAATCTGGATGTGGCTCCTGTTATCCTGCTGACCTGTTCGGTTGTCGCGGCTCTGGCTTCAGTCTTGGGCGATTTAACCGAAAGCATGTTTAAGCGTGAAGCAGGGATTAAAGATAGCGGTCACTTGATCCCCGGTCATGGTGGTATCCTTGACCGCATTGATAGCCTTACAGCAGCAGTACCGGTATTTGCCTGTCTGTTATTGCTGGTATTCAGGACGATTTAACGGAAGGTTATATGCTGAGCTTACTCTGGAATTTGGCTGCATTTATCGTTGCACTGGGTGTGTTAATTACTGTGCATGAGTTCGGTCATTTTTGGGTTGCTCGCCGCTGTGGAGTCAAAGTGGAGCGCTTTTCCATTGGTTTTGGTAAAGCGCTCTGGCGTCGTTCCGATAGCCACGGCACCGAATTTGTCATTGCCCTGATTCCTCTCGGCGGTTACGTCAAAATGCTGGATGAACGTGTTGAACCCGTTAGCCCGGAACTGCGCCATCAAGCTTTCAATAACAAAACCGTTTCTCAACGAGCTGCAATTATTGCTGCCGGTCCGATTGCCAACTTTATCTTTGCTGTGTTTGCATACTGGTTAGTCTTTATTATTGGTGTCCCTGGTGTTCGTCCGGTTGTTGGTGAAGTAATACCCAATTCGATAGCAGCAGTAGCACAAATTGCACCAGGCATGGAACTTAAAGCCATAGATGGTATCGAAACGCCTGATTGGGAATCAGTTCAACTCGAGTTGATGGCAAAGATTGGCGATGATAGTGCGAAGGTTGCATTTGCTCCACTGGGTTCAAGTCTACGTACAGAAAAAACGTTAGATCTACGCCACTGGCAGTTTGAACCAGAAAAGCAAGATCCGATTTCGTCATTAGGCATCGTGCCTCGCCGTCCTCAGATTGAAACGGTACTACAAGAAGTGCAGCCAAATTCCGCAGCGAACAAAGCGGGTTTGCAAGCTGGTGACAGGATCGTTAAAGTCAACGGTGCGGCACTGACTCAGTGGATAGAATTTGTTAGTCAGGTGCGTGACAATCCAGGTCAATCACTCGATCTAGAAATAGAAAGACAAGGAGCGCTCTTGTCTTTAACGCTGATACCGGATACAAAACCGGGTAAAGCAAAAGCTGAAGGGTTTGCGGGTGTGGTACCAAAGGTTATCCCGCTACCAGATGAGTATAAAACAGTGCGCCAGTATGGGCCGTTTGCTGCAGTAGCAGAAGCCACGGATAAAACCTGGCAACTGATGAAGCTTACGGTCAACATGTTGGGAAAATTAATAACCGGTGACATCAAGTTGAATAACCTCAGTGGGCCAATCTCCATAGCTCAAGGGGCAGGAATGTCAGCGGAATCTGGGGTGATTTACTATCTGATGTTCCTGGCGCTAATTAGCGTCAATCTGGGGATAATCAACCTGTTTCCGTTACCCGTCCTGGACGGGGGGCATCTGCTCTTTTTGGCGATTGAAAAGCTGAAAGGTGGACCGGTTTCCGAGCGAGTTCAAGACTTTAGTTACCGCATTGGCTCTATATTGCTGGTGCTGTTGATGGGGCTTGCACTTTTCAATGATTTCTCTCGGTTTTAGAGAGAATTAGGTTAGGAAGAACGCATAACAACGATGGCGATGAAAAAGTTGCTCATAGCGTCGCTGCTGTTTAGCAGCGCCACCGTATACGGTGCAGACGGGTTCGTGGTGAAGGATATTCATTTCGAAGGCCTGCAGCGAGTCGCCGTCGGTGCGGCCCTCCTCAGCATGCCGGTTCGCGTAGGCGATACCGTCTCTGACGAGGATATCAGTAATACTATTCGTTCACTGTTTGCTACCGGGAACTTCGAAGATGTCCGGGTACTGCGTGATGGTGAAACGTTGGTTGTTCAGGTGAAAGAACGCCCGACAATCGCGAGTATTACCTTCTCTGGTAACAAGTCCGTGAAGGACGACATGCTTAAGCAGAACCTCGAGGCTTCTAGCGTGCGTGTCGGCGAATCACTGGATAGAACAACCCTGGCCGATATTGAAAAAGGGCTGGAAGATTTCTATTACAGCGTTGGTAAGTACAGTGCCAGCGTGAAAGCCGTTGTTACGCCACTGCCGCGTAACCGTGTTGACCTGAAACTGGTATTCCAGGAAGGCGTATCAGCCAAAATTCAGCAAATCAACATCGTAGGCAACCATGCGTTTGCTACTGACGAACTCATTTCGCATTTCCAGTTGCGTGATGAAGTACCGTGGTGGAACGTGGTGGGCGATCGTAAATATCAGAAGCAGAAACTTGCCGGTGACCTCGAAACACTGCGCAGCTACTACCTGGATCGTGGTTATGCACGTTTTAACATCGATTCCACACAAGTTAGTCTGACGCCTGATAAGAAAAGCATTTACGTTACCATCAACGTGACCGAAGGCGATCAGTACAAAATTGCTGGTGTTGAGGTAAGCGGTAACCTGGCGGGGCACTCAGCAGAAATTGAAACGCTGACAAAACTCAAGCCGGGCGAGCTTTATAACGGCACTAAAGTGACCAAAATGGAAGACGACATCAAGAAGTTGTTGGGTCGTTATGGTTACGCTTACCCGCGTGTACAAACGCAGCCTGAAATCAATGATGCAGATAAGACCGTTAAACTGCATGTTAACGTTGATTCCGGAAACCGTTACTACGTACGTAAAATTCGCTTTGAAGGTAACGACACCAGTAAAGATTCTGTTCTGCGTCGCGAAATGCGTCAAATGGAAGGAACCTGGCTGGGTAATGACCTTGTCGACTCAGGTAAAGAACGTCTGAATCGTCTTGGATACTTCGAAACCGTAGATGTTGACACGCAGCGTGTGGCAGGTAGCCCTGACCAGGTTGATGTGGTGTACAAAGTTAAAGAACGTAACACCGGTAGCTTCAACTTCGGTATTGGTTACGGTACTGAAAGTGGTATCAGCTTCCAGGTCGGTGTCCAGCAGGATAACTGGTTAGGAACGGGTTACGCAGTCGGCGTCAACGGTACCAAGAACGATTATCAGACATATGCTGAATTGTCGTTAACCGACCCATACTTTACAGTTGATGGTGTGAGCCTCGGTGGTCGAGTCTTCTACAACGACTTTAAAGCAGATGACGCGGATCTTTCCGACTACACCAACAAAAGTTATGGTGTGGACGGTACCCTTGGCTTCCCGGTTAATGAAAACAACACGTTGCGGTTGGGGATGGGGTATGTGCATAACGACCTGTCCAACATGCAGCCGCAGGTTGCGATGTGGCGTTATCTGGATTCAATGGGTCAATCTGCGAGCACATCTTCGACTGACAATGGTTTTGCTGCAGATGACTTTACGCTCAACTATGGCTGGACATATAACAAACTTGACCGTGGTTACTTCCCAACGGAGGGCTCGCGCGTGAACCTGAACGGTAAAGTTACCGTACCAGGCTCAGACAACGAGTTCTACAAAGTGACGTTCGATTCGGCAAGCTACTTCCCAATCGATGATGACCATAAATGGGTGATGTTAGGTCGTACTCGTGTCGGTTACGGTGATGGCCTGAGCGGCAAAGAACTGCCGTTCTATGAAAACTTCTATGCCGGTGGTTCTAGTACGGTCCGTGGCTTCCAGTCCAATAACATTGGTCCTAAAGCGGTCTATATTGGCGGCGCAGGAAATGATAACTGTGATCAGTCTGGTGGGTATTGTTCATCTGACGATGCGGTTGGTGGTAACGCAATGGCAGTGGCAAGCTTAGAACTTATCACGCCAACACCATTCCTGAGCGAGAAGTACGCTAACTCAGTTCGTACCTCTTTCTTCGTGGATATGGGTACAGTTTGGGATACAAACTGGCAAAATACTGCAGATATGCAAGCTGCCGGGGTACCTGATTACAGTGATCCTAGCAACATTCGTATGTCAGCAGGTATTGCATTGCAATGGATGTCACCGTTAGGGCCATTGGTCTTCTCTTATGCCCAGCCGTTCAAGAAATATGAAGGTGACGAAGCGGAACAGTTCCAGTTTAACATTGGTAAAACCTGGTAATTGTTTTGCGCAAAGGAATGCGGATAAGCAGTGTCGCGTTGATGCCAGTTCTCTACATGCAGAACTGGCACACGCAAAAAGAGTGTCTAAGGACACATACGGGATGGTAAGGAGTTAATTGTGAAAAAGTGGTTATTTGCTGCAGGTCTTGGCATCGCTATGGCTGCATCAGCCAGTGTTCAGGCAGCAGACAGCATTGCTGTAGTTAACATGGGTAATTTGTTCCAACAAGTTGCACAAAGCACCGGTGTGTCCAAAACTTTGGAAAACGAGTTTAAAGGCCGTGCGAGCGAATTGCAGAATATGGAAAGCGATCTGCAATCCAAAATGCAAAAGCTGCAACGCGATGGTTCTACCATGAAAGCTGCTGACCGTAGCAAAATGGAAAAAGACCTGATGGCTCAGCGCCAGCAGTTCCAGGCTAAAGCTCAGGCTTTTGAACAAGACCGTAATCGTCGTTCTAGCGAAGAACGTGGCAAGCTGGTTACTCGTATTCAGGGTGCTGTGAAGAAAGTTGCTGACGACAAAGGTTACGATGTCGTGCTGGATACTAACACCGTTGCTTATGCAGGCGGCAGTGTAAAAGACATCACTGCAGATGTTCTGAAACAGGTTAAATAAGTAATGTCTTCAATTCGACTGGCTGATTTAGCCCAGCAGTTGGATGCAGAATTGCACGGTGATGGCGAACTCGTCATCACCGGCGTTGCATCTATGCAAACGGCCCAGGCAGGCCAAATTACGTTCATGGTTAACCCTCGTTATCGTGAGCAATTGGCTGTTTGCCAGGCTTCCGCCGTCGTTATGACTGAAGCCGATCTTCCTTTCGCACATAGCGCAGCGTTGGTAGTGAAGAACCCCTACCTGACCTATGCTCGCATGTCACAAATTCTTGATTCAACACCGCAACCTGCTCAAAACATCGCGCCAAGCGCGGTTGTTGATGCAACTGCAACGTTGGGTAATGACGTCGCTATTGGCGCTAATGCGGTTATCGAATCTGGCGTTGTACTTGGCGATAACGTCGTGATTGGTCCTGGCTGCTTTGTGGGTAAAAACACTCATATTGGTGCTGGCACTCGCCTATGGGCGAATGTGTCGATTTACCACGAAATTCAGATTGGTGAGCAGTGCCTGGTTCAGTCCGGTACAGTCATTGGTTCTGATGGTTTTGGTTATGCTAACGATCGCGGAAACTGGGTGAAGATCCCTCAGCTTGGTCGAGTGATCATAGGCGATCGCGTTGAAATTGGCGCGTGTACAACAATTGACCGCGGTGCACTGGACGACACGATTATTGGCAATGGTGTTATCATTGATAACCAATGCCAGATTGCACATAACGTTGTGATTGGCGACAATACTGCCGTTGCTGGCGGTGTGATCATGGCAGGTAGCCTGAAAATTGGCCGTTACTGCATGATTGGCGGTGCCAGCGTCATTAATGGCCATATGGAAATCTGCGATAAAGTCACCGTGACTGGAATGGGTATGGTTATGCGCCCTATCACAGAGCCGGGGGTTTATTCTTCGGGTATTCCATTACAGCCGAACAAAGTGTGGCGTAAAACAGCCGCGTTGGTGATGAATATCGACGAGATCAGCAAGCGCTTGAAATCCGTTGAGAAAAAAATCAATCAACAAGACTAAAAGTCACCCGCCCAAGACGCGTTAGTGCTTACTGATTTGCGGCCTGCTAGCTATCCTGAGATAGTCGCAGGCCGTGTTATTATTGTCATTTGGTACATTTAGACAGGAAGAGTATCTTGACTACCGACACTCATACTCTGCACATCGAAGAGATTTTAGAACTTCTGCCGCACCGTTACCCGTTCTTGCTGGTAGACCGCGTGCTGGATTTTGAAGAAGGCCGTTTTTTACGTGCAGTAAAAAATGTCACAGTAAATGAGCCGTTTTTCCAGGGCCACTTCCCTGGTAAACCGATTTTTCCAGGTGTTTTGATTCTTGAAGCGATGGCGCAAGCCACTGGTATTCTTGCGTTTAAAAGCGTAGGTAAACTGGAACCTGGTGAGCTTTATTACTTTGCTGGTATCGATGAAGCACGTTTCAAACGTCCAGTCGTGCCTGGTGACCAGATGGTCATGGAAGTTACTTTCGAAAAAACCCGCCGTGGTCTGACGCGCTTTAAAGGCGTGGCAACTGTTGACGGTAAAATTGTCTGCGAAGCAACTATGATGTGTGCCCGCAGCCGGGAGAGCTAATACGTGATTGATAAATCTGCCTTTATTCATCCATCCGCCATTGTGGAAAACGGTGCCGTCATTGGTGCTAACGTTCATATTGGTCCGTTTTGTATTGTTGGTCCGCATGTTGAGATAGGTGAAGGTAGCGTTCTGAAGTCTCATGTTGTGGTAAATGGTCATACGACTATTGGCCGCGATAACGAGATTTATCAGTTCGCGTCCATTGGTGAAGTTAACCAGGATCTCAAATATGCGGGTGAACCAACTCGTGTGGAAATTGGCGACCGCAACCGCATTCGCGAAAGCGTAACCATCCATCGCGGTACAGAGCAGGGCGGTGGCTTGACGAAGGTGGGCAGCGATAACTTACTGATGATTAATGCGCACGTGGCACATGATTGTACGGTGGGTAATCGCTGTATCCTCGCGAATAATGCAACACTTGCCGGCCACGTTTGCGTTGATGATTTCGCGATTATCGGCGGTATGACCGCAGTGCACCAGTTCTGTATTATCGGTGCACACGTGATGGTCGGTGGCTGCTCCGGTGTGGCACAAGATGTTCCGCCGTATGTTATTGCGCAGGGCAACCATGCGACGCCATTTGGCGTCAACATCGAAGGGCTTAAACGCCGTGGTTTCAGTAGAGAAGCAATTCACGCGGTTCGTAACGCGTATAAAATCCTCTACCGCAGCGGGAAAACCTTAGAAGAAGCTAAGCCTGAAATTGCTCAAATTGCTGAGCAACATCCAGAAGTGAACGCATTCGTTGAATTCTTTGCTCGTTCAACTCGTGGTCTGATTCGCTAAATGAAACCTGGTCGTCCGCTTACGATTGCCCTGGTCGCCGGAGAAACTTCCGGCGATATTCTTGGTGCAGGTCTGATTCGTGCTCTAAAAGCGCGGGTTCCTGATGCTCGCTTCGTGGGTGTCGCAGGGCCATTGATGCAGGCCGAAGGCTGTGAAGCCTGGTATGAGATGGAAGAACTGGCAGTGATGGGCCTCGTTGAAGTGCTTGGTCGTCTGCGTCGTTTACTTCATATTCGTGCTGATCTGACGCGCCGTTTTACTGAATTACAGCCAGACGTTTTTGTCGGTATCGATGCGCCGGATTTTAACATCACCCTGGAAGGCAATCTCAAAAAAAAGGGTATGCGTACCATTCATTACGTCAGCCCCTCTGTTTGGGCGTGGCGCCAAAAACGTGTTTTCAAAATCGGCAGATCAACGGATTTAGTGCTTGCATTCCTGCCTTTCGAAAAAGCGTTTTACGATAAGTTTAACGTCCCGTGCCGCTTTATCGGTCATACCATGGCTGATGCCATGCCACTCGATCCCGATAAAAATGCCGCACGTATCACCTTAGGTATTGCTCCTGATGCTAAGTGTCTGGCGTTGCTGCCTGGTAGTCGTGGAGCAGAAGTTGAAATGCTCAGCGCGGATTTCCTCAAAACAGCACTTTTGCTGCGCGAGCGTTTTCCTGGCCTGGAAATCGTTGTTCCGCTGGTTAACGCCAAACGTCGTGAACAATTCGAACGTATCAAAGCAGAGGTGGCTCCAGACCTGACCATGCACTTGCTCAATGGGCAAGGGCGTGAAGCCATGGTGGCAAGTGACGCGGCATTACTCGCATCAGGCACCGCGGCACTAGAGTGCATGCTGGCAAAATGTCCAATGGTCGTCGGTTATCGTATGAAGCCATTTACCTTCTGGTTGGCTAAACGGTTGGTAAAAACCGATTATGTTTCGTTGCCAAATTTGTTAGCGGGCCGTGAACTGGTCAAAGAATTGTTGCAGGAAGAGTGTGAGCCACACGCACTTGCGCAGGTACTTGCTCCGTTGCTTGAAGACGGCGCGCAGAGCCACCAAATGCACGACACCTTCCGCGAACTGCATCAGCAGATTCGTTGTAATGCTGATGAACAGGCGGCAGATGCAGTGCTGGAGCTCGCATGATTGAATTTATTTACCCCCATACGCATCTGGTTGCGGGTGTTGATGAAGTGGGCCGCGGCCCGTTAGTGGGTGCAGTGGTCACTGCTGCGGTGATTCTTGATCCAGCCAAACCTATTATTGGCCTGGCTGATTCGAAGAAACTCTCTGAAAAACGTCGCAACGCGCTTTACGATGAAATCATCGAAAAAGCGCTGTCCTGGAGTCTTGGCCGAGCTGAGCCGGAAGAGATCGACCAGTTAAACATTTTGCATGCCACCATGCTTGCGATGCAGCGTGCCGTTGCGGGCCTTACCGTGGTGCCTGAATATGTGCTGATTGATGGCAACCGCTGCCCAGCGTTGCCGATGCCTTCATTGGCAGTCGTTAAAGGTGATAGCCGGGTTGCAGAAATCAGCGCGGCATCAATAATTGCCAAAGTGACGCGCGATCGTGAAATGACAGCGCTTGATGTCTGTTATCCGCAATACGGTTTTGCCCAACACAAGGGCTACCCTACCGCTTTTCATCTGGAAAAGTTGGCTGAGCATGGTGCTACTGAACATCATCGTCGTAGTTTTGCTCCGGTCAAACGCGCTCTCGGACTGGCGTCCTGATTTGCGGACGTACGTTACACATCTAAACGGAATGAGAAATGGCTGAACCACGTTTCGTACACCTTCGGGTGCACAGCGACTACTCTATGGTTGATGGCCTGGCAAAAACCGCTCCGCTGGTGAAGAAAGCCGCGGCGATAGGGATGCCAGCGATCGCTATCACCGATTTTACTAACCTTTGCGGGTTGGTGAAATTCTATGGTGCTGCCCATGGCGCAGGGCTCAAGCCGATTATTGGGGCTGATTTTAACGTAGCCAATGAATTGTTGGGCGATGAGCTCAGCCATCTCACCGTTCTCGCCACAAATAATGTCGGTTATCAAAACCTTACCCTGCTAATTTCTAAAGCATATCAGCGTGGTTATGGCGCAGCGGGCCCGATTGTTGACAGAACCTGGCTTGCTGAACTCAACGAAGGGTTGATCCTGCTTTCTGGTGGGCGCATGGGGGATATTGGCAAAAACTTGTTGCGTGGAAATACGGCACAGCTTGATCAGTGTCTGGAATTCTACCAGCAGTATTTTGCCGATCGCTTCTATCTGGAACTGATTCGTACCGGTCGTCCCGATGAAGAAAGCTATTTGCACGCTGCTGTGGCCCTGGCTGATGAACGGGGTTTGCCGGTAGTGGCGACCAACGATGTCAGGTTTATTGAAGCCACAGACTATGATGCCCACGAAATCCGTGTCGCGATTCACGATGGCTTTACGCTTGATGATCCGAAACGCCCACGAAATTATGCTTCGCAGCAGTATTTGCGTACTGAAGAAGAGATGTGTGAGCTGTTTTCTGATATCCCGGAAGCGCTGGAAAATAGTGTAGAAATCGCCAAGCGTTGTAACGTCACGGTGCGTCTCGGCGAGTACTTCCTGCCTCAATTCCCAACCGGTGAAATGTCGACTGAAGATTTCCTGGTGATGAAATCCAGGGAAGGGCTAGAAGATCGTCTGGAGTTCTTATTCAAAGATCCTGAAGAACGGACCGCAAAAAGACCGCCTTATGACGATCGTTTGGAAATCGAACTTAAAGTTATCAACCAGATGGGTTTCCCTGGCTACTTCCTGATCGTAATGGAATTTATCCAGTGGTCCAAAGATAATGGCGTACCAGTAGGGCCCGGTCGTGGTTCTGGTGCGGGCTCGCTGGTCGCTTATGCGCTGAAAATTACCGACCTCGATCCTCTGGAGTTTGATCTGCTGTTCGAACGCTTCCTTAACCCGGAACGTGTTTCGATGCCTGACTTCGATATCGATTTCTGTATGGAAAAACGCGATTGGGTTATTGATCACGTGGCAGAAATGTACGGGCGTGAGGCGGTATCACAGATTATTACCTTTGGTACGATGGCGGCAAAAGCGGTTATCCGCGATGTGGGCCGTGTACTGGGGCATCCTTACGGTTTCGTCGATCGAATTTCCAAACTCATTCCGCCAGATCCTGGGATGACGCTTGCGAAAGCGTTCGAGGCCGAGCCGCAGCTGCCTGAAATCTACGAAGCTGACGAAGAAGTTAAAGCGCTGATCGACATGGCGCGTAAACTTGAAGGTGTGACGCGTAACGCCGGTAAACACGCTGGTGGTGTGGTCATCGCGCCAACAAAAATTACTGATTTTGCCCCTCTTTATTGCGACGACCAGGGGCAAAACCCTGTCACCCAGTTTGATAAAAACGATGTGGAGTATGCTGGCCTTGTGAAGTTCGACTTCCTCGGTTTGCGTACCCTGACGATCATCGACTGGGCTTTGAAGATGATTAACCCGCGTCGGGCAAAGCAGGGCTTAGATCCGATTGATATCGCCGATATTCCGCTCGAGGACAAGAAAAGCTTCGACATGCTGCAGCGCTCGGAAACCACAGCGGTGTTCCAGCTTGAATCCCGCGGCATGAAGGATCTGATTAAGCGTCTGCAGCCAGACTGCTTCGAAGATATGATAGCCCTGGTGGCACTTTTCCGTCCTGGTCCGCTGCAATCAGGCATGGTAGATAACTTTATCGACCGTAAACACGGCCGTGAAGCGATCTCTTATCCTGATATTCAATGGCAACATGAAAGCCTAAAGCCTGTGCTGGAGCCGACTTACGGCATCATCTTGTATCAGGAACAGGTTATGCAGATTGCGCAGGTGCTGGCGGGTTACTCGCTGGGCGGTGCGGATATGTTGCGTCGTGCGATGGGTAAAAAGAACCCAGCCGAAATGGCGAAGCAACGTGGCGGCTTTGAAGATGGCGCGAAGTCTCGTGGCGTTGATGGCGAGCTGGCGATTAAAATCTTTGACCTGGTAGAGAAATTTGCCGGTTACGGATTTAACAAATCCCACTCTGCAGCTTACGCGTTGGTTTCATACCAGACGCTGTGGCTAAAAGCACACTATCCGGCAGAATTTATGGCCGCAGTAATGACTGCGGATATGGATAACACCGATAAAATCGTTGGCCTGGTCGATGAATGCTGGCGTATGGGCCTGAAGATACTGCCACCGGATATTAACTCCGGGTTGTACCATTTCCACGTGAATGACGACGGTGAAATTGTGTATGGCATTGGCGCGATTAAAGGTGTCGGCGAAGGTCCCATCGAAGCGATTATCGAGGCGCGTAACGAAGGCGGTTATTTCCGTGAGTTATTTGACCTCTGCGCGCGGGCTGACGTTAAAAAACTCAATAAACGTATCCTTGAAAAATTAGTGATGTCCGGGGCGTTTGACCGCCTTGGTCCGCACCGTGCAGCGTTGATGAATGCGCTGCCCGATGCGCTAAAAGCGGCTGATCAGCACGCGAAAGCAGAAGCGATTGGCCAGGTAGATATGTTCGGCGTGCTGGCAGATGAGCCGGAGCAAGTTGAACAGTCTTATGCCAGCGTGATGCCGTGGCCTGAGCAAGTGGTACTGGACGGTGAACGTGAAACGCTGGGCTTGTATCTTACCGGCCACCCGATTACCCAGTACCTGAAAGAAATTGAGCGCTATGTCGGTGGCATGCGCCTGAAAGAGATGCACCCGACAGAACGTGGTAAAATGACCACGGCTGCGGGTCTGGTGATTGCTTCGCGGGTGATGGTTACCAAGCGCGGCAATCGCATTGGCATCTGTACTCTGGATGACCGTTCTGGTCGCCTGGAAGTGATGCTATTCACAGATGCGTTAGAAAAGTACCAGCATCTGTTGGAAAAAGACCGTATCCTGATCGTCAGCGGACAGGTCAGCTTTGATGACTTCAGCGGTGGCCTTAAAATGACTGCTCGCGAAGTCATGGACATTGACGAGGCCCGCGAAAAGTATGCGCGTGGGCTTGCTATCTCGCTGACGGACAGGCAAATTGATGACCAGCTTTTGAACCGTCTCCGTCAGTCTCTGGAACCCCATCGTTCGGGGACCATTCCAGTACATCTCTACTATCAGAGAGCGGATGCACGAGCGCGTTTGCGTTTTGGCGCAGCATGGCGTGTATCCCCAAGCGATCGTTTGCTCAATGAGCTTCGCACGCTGATAGGCTCGGAGCAGGTGGAACTGGAGTTTGACTAATACAGGAATATTATGAGTCTGAATTTCCTCGATTTTGAACAGCCGATTGCAGAGCTGGAAGCGAAAATTGATTCCCTGACTGCAGTTAGCCGTCAGGACGAAAAGTTAGATATTAATCTCGACGAAGAAGTGCAGCGTCTGCGTGAAAAAAGCGTAGAACTCACACGTAAAATCTTCGCCGATTTAGGTGCATGGCAGATTGCTCAACTGGCGCGTCATCCGCAGCGCCCGTATACGCTTGATTACCTGCGTCTCGCTTTTGATGAGTTTGATGAGCTGGCGGGTGACCGTGCATATGCTGACGACAAAGCTATTGTTGGCGGGATTGCGCGTTTAGATGATCGTCCAGTAATGGTCATTGGCCATCAGAAAGGCCGTGAAACTAAAGAGAAGATTCGCCGTAACTTCGGTATGCCAGCACCAGAAGGCTATCGTAAAGCGCTGCGTTTGATGGAAATGGCTGAGCGTTTCAATATGCCAATCATTACCTTCATCGACACCCCAGGTGCCTATCCTGGTGTGGGTGCGGAAGAACGCGGTCAATCAGAAGCTATCGCTCGCAACTTACGCGAAATGTCTGGCCTGAAAGTGCCGGTCATCTGTACCGTAATTGGTGAAGGTGGCTCTGGTGGTGCGTTGGCGATTGGTGTGGGCGACAAAGTGAATATGTTGCAGTACAGCACCTATTCCGTTATTTCTCCGGAAGGTTGTGCGTCAATTCTGTGGAAAAGTGCTGATAAAGCACCTATTGCCGCTGAAGCGATGGGCATCATTGCTCCACGCCTGAAAGAACTGAAGCTTATCGATTCCGTCATTCCTGAACCACTGGGCGGTGCACACCGTAATGTGGAAGCGATGGCTGCATCACTGAAAGCGCAACTGCTGGCCGATTTGGCTGATTTGGACGTGCTGAATACCGAAGAGCTGCTGGCTCGTCGTTATCATCGTCTGATGAGTTACGGCTACGCGTGATATACCCATCATCCTTCAAGCTGCAGGGGCGTTGGCTGCACTCACTTACCCGAATCACTTACCTTAGTAAGCTCATCGGGATAAGCTCACTGGCCGCCTACCTGCAACTAGAATGCTAACGGGTATATTGAAGAAGAAGGTCAGAAGAAATTCTGGCCTTTTTTATTACCTGAATCCCACACTTTAAGAAGCTTTACACCTCTGCACTTGTCCTCAGCCACTTTTCAATAAACTATGCTTACCTGAAGGTTTTTGCCAGGAGGTGAGTGTTGAATATTATTGCAATCATGGGGGCGCACGGCGTTTACTACAAAGACGAGCCAATTAAAGAGCTGCATCAAGCACTGGAAATCCAAGGTTTCCGGCTCATTTACCCCACCAACAGCACCGACTTACTGAAACTCATCGAACATAATCCACGCATTTGCGGTGTCATTTTTGACTGGGACGAGTACAGCCTGGATTTATGTAGTGAAATTAATGGGCTGAATGAATATTTGCCGTTGTATGCGTTTATCAATACGCACTCTTCACTTGATGTTAGCGTCAGCGAGATGCGCATGGCGTTGTGGTTTTTCGAATATGCGCTCAGTGTTGCCGACGATATCGCTTTGCGTATCCGCCAGTACACCAATGAATATCTGGATAACATCACCCCACCGTTGACCAAAGCGTTGTTCAACTATGTTAAAGAAGGTAAATACACCTTCTGCACACCAGGCCACATGGCGGGTACGGCCTATCAGAAAAGCCCGGTAGGTTGCTTGTTCTACGATTTCTTTGGGGCGAATACTCTCAAGGCGGATGTCTCCATTTCGGTGACAGAGCTGGGATCGTTACTCGATCACACTGGTCCGCATCTGGAAGCCGAGGAATACATCGCCCGCACTTTCGGTGCTGAACAAAGTTACATGGTGACGAACGGCACATCGACGTCGAATAAAATCGTCGGCATGTACGCTGCACCGTCCGGCAGCACGGTACTCATTGACCGCAATTGCCACAAATCGCTGACTCATTTGTTAATGATGACGGATTTGGTACCCATCTGGCTCAAGCCGACACGTAATGCGTTAGGCATTTTAGGTGGCATCCCGAAGCGTGAATTTATGCGCGATAGCATCGAAGCCAAAGTCGCTGCCACCGAAAATGCGCAGTGGCCAGTACATGCGGTCATCACCAACTCAACTTACGATGGCTTGCTGTATAACACTGAGTTCATTAAGCAAACACTGGATGTCCCATCTATCCACTTTGACTCCGCCTGGGTGCCATACACCAACTTTCATCCGATTTATCAGGGGAAAAGTGGCATGAGCGGCGATCGTATCGTGGGAAAAGTCATTTACGAAACTCAATCCACACACAAATTACTGGCCGCGTTCTCACAAGCATCTCTGATTCATATCAAAGGGGATTACGATGAGGAAACCTTCAACGAAGCCTACATGATGCACACCACTACCTCGCCTAGTTATCCGTTGGTGGCGTCAATTGAAACGGCGGCGGCAATGTTGCGAGGGAACCCGGGTAAACGGTTGATCAACCGCTCGGTCGAACGTGCATTACATTTTCGTCGTGAAGTTCAGCGTTTACGTGAAGAGACTGAGGATTGGTTCTTCGACATCTGGCAACCGGAACATGTAGACGAAGCAGCTTGTTGGCCTATTTCACCAGGCGAAGAAGACTGGCACGGCTTCAAAGATGCTGATGCCAATCACATGTACCTCGACCCGATTAAAGTCACCATTCTGACGCCGGGAATGGATGAGCTTGGAACTATGGCAGAGCAGGGGATCCCTGCGGCATTGGTGGCGAAGTTCCTCGATGAGCGTGGTGTGGTTGTCGAAAAAACCGGGCCGTATAACCTGCTGTTCCTGTTCAGTATTGGCATAGACAAAACCAAAGCTTTAAGTTTGCTGCGTGGTTTGACGGAGTTTAAACGCTCTTATGACCTCAATCTGCGGGTGAAAAACATGCTGCCAGATTTGTATGCCGAAGACCCAGATTTTTACCGCAATATGCGTATCCAGGATCTGGCGCAAGGCATTCACAAACTGATTAAGCAACACAACCTTTCCGATCTGATGCTGCGGGCATTTGATGTGTTGCCGGAAATGAAAATGACACCGCATAAGGCTTATCAGCAGCAAGTGAAAGGCAACGTTGAGACGGTCGAAATTGAACAGTTACTGAACCGTGTCTCGGCGAACATGATCCTGCCGTATCCGCCGGGTGTACCGGTAGTGATGCCTGGTGAGATGATTACCCATGAAAGCCGTGCGGTACTCGATTTCTTGCTGATGCTGTGCTCGGTTGGAGAACACTATCCCGGCTTTGAAACTGATATTCACGGCGCTAAGCTGGGTGAAGATGGCATTTACCGTGTACGAGTCTTAAAAACGGTTTAGTGTCTTGATTTAGCAAGGCGTGATAGTTACCGTGCGGAAAAGACAAAGGAGCATTTATGCTGGGTTTAAAGCAAGTTCACCACATCGCTATCATTGCCTCTGACTACCCAACCAGTAAACATTTTTACTGTGATATTCTGGGTTTCACGCTGCAAGCTGAAGTCTATCGTGAGGCGCGGGATTCCTGGAAAGGTGATTTGGCGCTAAATGGGCAATATGTTATTGAGCTGTTCTCATTTCCTTTCCCACCTGCGCGCCCAAGCCGCCCGGAGGCCTGTGGGCTGCGCCATCTGGCATTTAGTGTTGATGACATCGACAGCGCAATTACCCATCTTGAGAAACATGGCGTGAAATGTGAACCGATTCGTATCGATCCTTTCACGGATAAACGTTTTACTTTCTTTAATGACCCTGATGGGCTGCCTCTGGAGCTTTATCAGCAGTAACACTTGCCTCATATGTCGTTGCCCAGTAACGTGCTGGGCAAATCCTTATTTAAACTACTGACTATGCAACTTCGTCCTCTAATCACATTATTGCAGCCGCACCAACAATTGCTGGTGGCGTTTAGTGGCGGGCTAGATTCCACGGTTTTGCTACATCAGTTGGTCACACTGCGTGACACCCTGGCTTCAAATTATAAAATTCGCGTAATGCACATCCATCACGGCTTAAGCCCTTTTGCCGATGAATGGGCGGAGCATTGCCGGAAAGTGTGCGCACAATGGAACGTATCATTTGAAGTCAGGCGTGTGCAGCTAGCAGATGATGGATTAGGAATTGAAGCCCACGCGCGAACCGCACGTTACCAGGCACTGAGGGATGCATTACGGCCTGAAGAGGTACTGCTCACAGCACAGCATCTTGACGACCAATGCGAAACGTTTTTGCTTGCCTTAAAGCGTGGAAGTGGCCCTGCGGGATTAGCCGCAATGCCTGATCGCCTGCCTTTTGGCGAGACTGAATTAATTCGTCCGTTGCTTGGGCAAACGCGTAAGCAGCTGGAAGCGTGGGCGGTTGAACACCAATTAACGTGGATAGAAGACGAAAGCAATCAAGACGACAGCTATGACCGTAATTTCCTACGGCTGCGAGTGCTTCCTGAAATTCAACAGCGCTGGCCCCATTTTCCGCAAAGCGTGGCACGCAGTGCTGAGTTGTGCGGTGAACAAGAACAACTCCTGGATGAATTGCTGGCCGAACAACTTGATGAACTCATTCAGCCTGATGGATCGTTATTAATTGCGCCTATGCTACCGCTGAGTGATATTCGTCGCGCCGCGCTGCTACGCCGTTGGCTTGCCCAGCAGAAAGCGGTGATGCCCTCCAGATCAGCGCTTGTGCGCTTATGGGATGAAGTGGCAACCAGCCGTGAGGATGCTAATCCGCGCCTGAAGTTTGGCAGCTATGAAGCCCGTCGTTTTCAGGGGGCATTGTACTGGTTGCCGATTAGCAACGGCCTGGGAGATGAAGTGGTTTGTTGGGCAGCACCTTTCGAGCCATTAACCTTGCCCGACGGTTTGGGTACAATTCAACGTGCGGTAATAGGGCAGGAGCTCCGCTCCCCTTTGGATAACGAACCGGTGACTGTGCGTTTTAAAGCCTCGGGACAGTTCCACATTGTCGGGCGCGAGCGTGGACGAAGCCTGAAAAAGATTTGGCAAGAGTTGGGGATACCGCCATGGCTGCGAGAAAGAACTCCGCTGTTATATTATGGCGAACAATTGATTGCCGCTCTGGGTGTGTTTGTGACCCAGGATGGAAAAGCGACGGAACAATCATGCTGGCGTGTCGACTGGCAAAAGGAAAATAAATAATGAAGATAATGGTTATTTTGGCCGGTGTACTGTTGTGTGCCCAGCCGGCTCTGGCAAAAGGTGATGCCGCAGCCGGTGAACAGAAAGCCATGATGTGTGTGGCGTGCCATGGTGTAACCGGGAAAGTCTCTGTGCCGATGTACCCTAATCTTGCGGGGCAAAACCAGGCGTATCTTGAGCACTCATTACACGCGTATAAAAAAGGCGAACGCAGTGGCGGGCAAGCTGAGGTGATGAAGGCTTACGTTAGTGGTTTGTCGGATGAAGATATGAGTAATCTGGCGGCTTACTACGCTTCAATGAAACCGTAGTAAAAAAACGGGCAGCCTCAGGCTGCCCGCGCATGCGGATACTTTGCGTATCAGGACTCGCTAACTACGACAGTCCCAATTTCAGGATGGCTGAAACTGGTTATTTTATCGAGACGAACTTCGCGAGTGGCACCGGCATCATCGACAATCAAATATTCGATGTTCTTACGAGATACCAGGTCACTGGCTTTCGCCTTGAAAACTTCTCCACTCTTTAACTCCAGCGTCAATAATAAGTGATGCTGGCAGGCGAGCTCGAGATTGTCATAATCATCACAATTGATGGGTTGATAGGCATCATTCATTGACATAATCGCTCACCAGTAAGTTCGCGGCAGCATACGCCGCCTGTTCCCTAATTGATTCTGGTTGTGCTTCGTTTGAAGCCACTTCGTTCAGCACCTTCAAGACGCAACCTAGTGCATCCGGAATGTAACCCAAATCTCCGCTGGCTATTTCCGCATAGCGCTTTCGTACTAATTCACAATACTTTTCCACACGCCCTCCTTTCAGAGTCCCGACCTCAGACTTAATCGTGGAATGCAAGTTAAGCCTACGAAGATAAACTCTGTTTAGCAAGGTGACTATACCACAGGCTTGAAACCGATATCAGCAGCGTAACTCTCTACATCTGTGAATACATAACAGCGTTTTAGCGGGGTTTTCGTTACAATGACTAACTAATTAGTGTGGAGAAGTATGATGGCGTTAAAAGCGACAATCTATAAAGCGATGGTGAATGTTGCCGATCTCGATCGAAATCAGTTCCTGGATAGCAACCTGACGCTTGCGCGCCATCCTTCGGAAACTCAAGAACGCATGATGCTGCGTTTATTGGCGTGGATTAAATATGCCAACGAGCGTCTGCAATTTACTCGTGGATTAAGTGCTGAAGACGAGCCGGAAATCTGGCTGCGCAACGATCATATGGGTATCGATCTGTGGATTGAACTCGGTCTGCCAGAAGAAAAACGCCTGAAAAAAGCGTGCAGCCAATCTGCTGAAGTGGCGCTGTTTACCTATAACAGCCGGGCTGCTGAGGTTTGGTGGCAGCAGCATCAAAACAAACTTAAGCAATATCAGAACCTGTCTATCTGGTATATCGATGATGAACAGTTGGCGAAACTGTGTGAGTTTGGCACGCGCTCAATGAACTTGCAGGCCACTATTCAGGATGGTGCTATTTGGCTATCCGATGCTGATAATAATCTCGAAATTCACTTTACGGCCTGGCAGCATCACTGATGATTGTCGTCTCCCGGGCGGTAGCTATACCGGACAACGAAGTCACTATTACGGCTATCCGCGCGCAAGGAGCGGGTGGTCAGCATGTGAATAAAACCTCAACCGCAATCCATCTGCGTTTTGACATCCGTGCATCCAGCCTGCCAGAGTATTATAAAGAGCGCTTGTTGGCGGTCAGCCATCACCTGATTACACCTGATGGTGTGGTGGTTATCAAGGCGCAGGAATATCGTAGCCAGGAAATGAATCGTGAAGCGGCGGTGGCAAGGCTTGTTTCCTTGATTCAGGAATTAACCGTTGAGCAGAAAAGCCGCCGGGCAACTCGACCAACGCGCGCGTCCAAAGAGCGCCGTCTAACATCGAAATCACAGAAAGCGACGACCAAGTCGCTACGTGGCAAAGTCCGTCGCCCTGAATGACGAACGGCGAATAAATTGACCAGCAGAAGGATGAGACGGTGAAGAAAATTCTATTGTCAGCCGTTGCTGCGTGCAGTTTGTTCACACTTTTTGGCTGTAATAACCGAGCCGAAGTTCAAACTTTGTAACCGGCTACAAGTTGTAGAGTTGCAACCGATGCAGCAAAGCTACCTTTCACTCTTTAGCCGATGAAAGAAGCTTTACCTGCGACACCTATGACAATGAAAGGCATGTATAAATACATGGCTGATGCGGCTATTTTCCAGGATTGTGCGACAGGGAAAGTTTTTAACGTTGCAAGCAATGCTGAACTTGAACGTGGCTATATGGCCGCGCGTGGTGGGGATTTCCAGCCCGTGTTGCTGGTGGTTGAAGCGCACTTTACCTTGCAGGCTTCACCTGATAGCGGTGAGTTGAGAAAAACAGTTGTTGCGGACCGGGGTGTTAAGTTCGGGCCAAAGAAAACCTGCCGCGACGAGTAAAACGAATAAAAAAAGCCCCGCTAACAAATTAGCGGGGCTTTTTATTGAGCCTTATTGTTCTTAGCGTTTAATCTGTGCCAGCAAGAAATCAATGATTTCGCTGGTCTTGATCATTTGCTTCTCGCCTTCACGACGGTTTTTGTATTCGACTTCTTCGCTATCAAGGTTACGATCGCCAATAACGACAGTGTGTGGAATACCAATGAGTTCCATATCAGCAAACATCACGCCTGGACGCTCTTTACGGTCATCCATCATTACATCGATGCCTTTGGCGCGCAGAGTTGAGTACAACTCTTCAGCCAACTCTTTCACGCGGAAAGATTTATGCATGTTCATTGGCAGGATAGCAACCTGGAATGGAGCAATCGCATCTGGCCACACAATGCCACGGTCGTCATAGTTCTGCTCAATAGCTGCAGCTACCACACGAGTGACACCGATACCGTAGCAACCCATAGTCAGAATCTGATTGCGACCATCTTCACCTTGAACAGACGCTTTCATCGCTTCAGAGTATTTAGTGCCGAGCTGGAAGATGTGACCCACTTCGATGCCGCGTTTAATCAGCAAAGTCCCTTTGCCATCTGGGCTTGGATCGCCTTCAACCACATTACGGATGTCGGCAACTTCTGGCAGCGCAACATCACGTTCCCAGTTAATACCCACGAAGTGTTTACCGTCGATGTTTGCACCGGCTGCGAAATCGCTCATCGCCGCAACAGAACGATCAATCACTACTGGGATTGCCAGGTTGATTGGGCCAAGTGAACCTGGGCCTGCTTTAGCAACCGCACGAATTTCTTCTTCGGTCGCGAAAGTCAGCGGGCTGGCAACTTGTGGCAGTTTTTCTGCCTTAACTTCATTCAGTTCGTGATCACCACGAACCAGCAGAGCAACCAGTGGATAAGCGCTACCTTCGGTTGCCTTAACCATCAGTGTCTTAACGGTCTTCTCAACTGGCAGGTTGAACTGCTCAACCAACTCGGCGATGGTTTTCGCATTCGGGGTATCAATCTGCGTCATTTCCACAGTCGGTGCCGCACGACCACCTGCTGGCGCAACCGCTTCAGCAAATTCGATGTTAGCTGCGTATTCAGACTCTGTTGAGAAGATAATGTCATCTTCGCCGCTCTGCGCCAGAACCTGGAATTCATGAGATGCGCTGCCGCCGATGGAGCCTGTATCTGCTTCTACTGCGCGGAAATCCAGACCCATACGGCTGAAGATTTTGCTGTAGGCCTGATACATTGCATCGTAAGTTTCCTGCAAGGATTCCTGAGAAGTATGGAAAGAGTAAGCATCTTTCATCAGGAATTCACGGGAACGCATAACGCCGAAACGTGGGCGCACTTCGTCACGGAACTTAGTCTGGATCTGGAAGAAGTTCAGCGGTAACTGTTTGTAAGAGCTCAGCTCGTTACGAATCAGGTCGGTGATGACTTCTTCATGGGTTGGACCCAAGACAAATGGGCGCTCACCGCGATCAACCAAACGCAGTAACTCTGGGCCGTATTGCTCCCAACGACCACTTTCTTGCCATAAGTCAGCGGGCTGAACCACAGGCATACTCACCTCGATAGCACCGGCGTTGTTCATCTCTTCACGCACGATGTTTTCGACTTTTTTCAGAACGCGCAAACCGGTCGGCAACCAGGTATATAAACCGGAAGCGAGTTTGCGGATCATCCCGGCACGCAGCATAAGTTGATGACTGATGACTTCGGCGTCGGCTGGTGTCTCCTTCAATGTGGAGAGCAGATATTGGCTTGTACGCATGTTGTTACGGTTCCATTTGAACGGCAGATAACCGGCTACTATAAAGTAGCCTGATGCAAAATAAGTGCTTTAGTTTACCAGTGTGGCAGAGATGTCAAAAGAGAAGGCTGATAAATTAACGAGCTTCGAGAGCAAACACTTCTGAACCCTGTTCGGTTACACGCCAGCGAACGTTAAAATCCAGCAATAAAACAGCATAAGTTTTACCAACATCCTCACCTTTACGATAAGCAGGACGAGGGTCCTGAGCCAGTACCTGGCTGATAAAACGTTCAATGTGCGGATACTGCTTTTCAAGCTGTAATAGTTGTTGTTGCACTTCGGCCGTAAAATACACGGGCATATCGGCTACGGGAGCGTTTTGCGCGTAACCAGCAAGAGCTTGTGGAACAGCTTCGGCAAACGGCAGGTAGGGTTTGATATCAACAATGGGTGTGGCGTCGACCAAATCGAGGCTACCAAGCTGCAAAATGACCTGATCTTTTTGGCAGCGAATACCTTTTAGCTCAACCAACGACATACCAATGGGATTGGGTCGGAATGTTGAGCGAGTAGCGAAAACCCCCATCCGTGCATTGCCACCCAGACGAGGTGGGCGCACCGTGGGCCGCCAGCCGCCGTCCATCGTTTGATGGAATACAAATAGCAGCCATAGATGACTAAATCCTTCGAGACCACGAACTGCATCGGCCACGTTATACGGTGGCAAAAAATGCAACTCACCACCGCCATCGGCCACTAAACCGGGTTGGCGGGGAACGGCAAACTTCTCTTTATAAGGAGAGCGAATTACGCCGATTTGCTCGAAACTATAAGCTGTCATTTTGCGGAAACATTCAATGCCGAACCGACACAAACGGCCTGACGGTAGCAACCTGGTGTGCCGCTGGTAATATCACAGCTATGCAATAACACCGCGTTTGCTTTCATTTTTGATGCGTTTACTTGTAAGCGTTTGCGGGCAGTTGGGATATTCGGTGGAGAATCCTGATTGCTCACCTGACATGATTCGCCGCTTACCTCACCGAGATCGCGGAAAGGCTTACCGACTAACTCTTCAGCATTGGTATAGATTTTTACTGGCGCAGGGCGCACTGCTTTTGGTTTAGCGGGTTCCGGTTTCGGCGGTGTTGCGGTGCTTTGGATGGGTTCAACAGGGGATCTGCTTAGCATAGTACAGCCGCTCAGCATGACTGCGAATAAACAGATCGGTAAAGCACGCATAATTTTTCCTCAATGAATGATAAAACGCGATTATTGAACCAAGCTATTGCACAAATAACAAGACGGGCTTTCGCCCGTCTTAGATTATTTACGCAAAAATAAAAGAATGGAAACTTACCAACCTTTTACTGCGCCGCCGTTGAAGACTTTGTTTGCTGCTTCATAAACTTCGGCAGACTGGTATGCCTGAACGAATTTTTTCACATTTTCTGCGTCTTTGTTATCTTCGCGGGAAACGATCAGGTTCACGTATGGAGACTCTTTATCTTCAACGAAGATACCGTCTTTCGCAGGTGTCAGACCAATCTGGCTTGCGTAAGTGGTGTTGATAATTGCCAGAGCAATCTGAGCATCGTCCAGGGAACGTGGCAACTGTGGAGCTTCCAGTTCAACCAGTTTCAGATTTTTTGGGTTTTCAGTCACATCCAGAACGGTTGGCAGCAGACCCACGCCATCTTTCAATTTAATCAGACCTTGTTTTTGCAGCAACAGCAATGAACGACCAAGGTTAGTTGGGTCGTTTGGCAGGGCTATCTGTGCGCCAACCTGCAGTTCATCCACAGATTTGATTTTTTTGGAGTAGCCAGCAATTGGGTAAACGAAAGTATTACCTGCAGATACCAGTTTGTAGCCACGATCTTTGATCTGCTGATCCAGGTAAGGTTTATGCTGGAAGGCGTTAGCATCGATATCGCCTTTGCTCAGCGCTTCGTTAGGCAGAACATAGTCGTTAAAGGTAACCAGCTCAACATTCAGGCCGTATTTCTCTTTTGCGACTTTCTGCGCAACTTCGGCAACTTGCTGCTCAGCACCAACAATGACACCCACTTTAATATGGTTTGGATCTTTCTCGTCCTGACCACAACCCACGAGTGCCAGAGTACCAATCAGAGCACCAACTGCTGCAAAGGTTTTAAATTTAAAAGACATATCCCTTCCTTACTATGTGTAAAAAACGATGATGTGGAACGTATTATTTGTGAGTCACTGCCCGGACGATACGATCGCCAGACAGTTGAATTAAATACACTAATACTACCAATAACACTAATACCGTATTCATCACGGTAGCGTTATACCCGATATAACCATATTGATAACCAATCTGGCCTAAGCCACCGGCACCAACGGCACCGCCCATCGCGGAATACCCTACGAGAGTAATCAGCGTAATGGTTGCCGCATTCACCAGACCGGATAGCGCTTCTGGCAGCAGAACTTTGCGGATGATCTGCATCGGAGTCGCGCCCATTGCACGCGATGCTTCAATTAGACCTGATGGAATTTCCAGCAAGGCATTTTCTACCATACGTGCGATGAACGGCGCGGCACCGACGGTTAAAGGAACGATAGCCGCTTGCAGGCCAATCGACGTACCGACAATCGCACGGGTAAATGGAATCATCCATACCAGTAATATAATGAATGGAATCGAGCGGAAGATATTGACTAATGCCGACAGGCTATTATACAGCTTGCCGTTCGCACTGATTTGCCCCGGACGCGTAATATAGAGGAGGACGCCAACAGGCAAGCCGAGTACGAAGCCAAAGAAGCCAGACACAAAAGTCATTGCCAGCGTTTCATACACTCCTTTAAGGAGTAACCACATCATTGGCTCAGACATAACCCAGCACCTCTACTTTTACATGTTGCTGCTGCAGGTATGCGATGGCAGCGTCCATATCCTGATGTTCCCCATGCAATTCGCACAGCATAATCCCGAACTTTACTCCACCTGCGTAATCCATTTGCGCACTGATAATATTGCTATTTACATTAAAACGGCGGGCGGTTTCGGAAAGTAAGGGTGCATCAACCGAGCGACCAGTAAATTCCAGACGCAGCAACGGAACGGTATCTCCGCTCTTCTGTGTGCTTAAACGCTTTGCGTAGTCTTCAGGAATATCCAGATGCAAGGTGGATTGAATAAACTGTTGAGCAAGTGGTGTCTTAGGATGGGAGAACACTTCGCTTACAGTATCTTGCTCTATTAATTCGCCATCACTGATCACCGCGACGCAATCACAGATGCGTTTTACGACATCCATTTCATGGGTAATTAATAGAATAGTCAGACCAAGGCGACGGTTGATATCTTTCAACAGTTCGAGAATCGAGCGTGTCGTTGCCGGGTCAAGTGCACTGGTGGCTTCATCGCACAACAATACTTTAGGGTTGCTTGCCAACGCACGAGCAATCGCAACACGCTGCTTTTGCCCTCCGGACAGGTTGGCCGGGTATGCATCATGCTTTTCGCTCAGTCCGACCAAATCGAGTAATTCTGAAACGCGGCGCTTAATTTCTTCGCGGGGCGTGTTGTCCAGCTCTAACGGTAATGCGACGTTGCCATACACGGTACGGGAAGAGAGCAAATTAAAATGCTGGAAAATCATGCCAATTTGACGACGCGCTTTAGTGAGTTGGCCTTCAGATAGTGTCGTCAATTCCTGGCCACCGACCAGAACAGAACCTTGTGTTGGGCGCTCAAGCAGGTTCACGCAACGGATCAGAGTACTTTTCCCTGCACCTGATGCGCCAATCACGCCATAAATTTGCCCGGCAGGAACATGCAAACTGACGTTATTCAACGCCTGTATGCTGCGGTTACCTTGCTGGAACACTTTGGTGATATTCGAAAGTTTAATCATTAGGTTATTTATTATCGTATGAGTGTAAGCCGTGGCATATTCTGCTGCCGATAACGGGCGATGACCGCCATCGATATGGATGTTAAGGCATCCAGACGTCTAAATCAATCGGCGAATGATTGTCTGTTCTCGCCCAAATAGTAATTCATGCGATACTACACCAAATCCCCAGTATCAGGAGTTTCCAAGTGGCACAGTCTGTTCCCGCTATTTTTCTCGATCGTGATGGTACCATTAATGTTGATCATGGTTATGTCCATGAAGTTGACCAGTTCGAGTTCATTGATGGTGTGATTGACGCAATGCGTGAGCTAAAAGCAATGGGTTATGCGTTAGTTATCGTCACCAACCAGTCTGGTATCGCCCGTGGCATGTTTACTGAAGCTGATTTTGAAAACCTGACTGAGTGGATGGACTGGTCTTTAGCTGACCGTGGTGTTGACCTGGATGGTATCTATTATTGCCCACATCATCCCGAGGCAATAGTAGAAGAGTTTCGCCAAACCTGCGATTGCCGCAAACCACAATCAGGTATGCTGCTCTCTGCACAAGAGTTTCTAAATATAGATATGGCCTCTTCTTATATGGTGGGAGACAAATTAGAGGACATGCAGGCGGCGTCAACTGCACAAGTAGGGACAAAAGTATTGGTGCGCAGCGGTAAACCGGTCACTGAACAAAGCGAAGCAGCGGCAGATTTTGTCATTAATAGCCTCGCAGAGCTGCCAAAAGCGATAAAAGCGCGTCAAAAATAGACGTAGCGCTCAAAAATCGAGCGCTCAGTCATTATTTTGAAATTAGGGGTTGTCAGTTTCCAGAAAATCCCTATACTGCGCCTCCACTGACACGGCACAACGGCTTACAAACCGGCCCGTCAGCCAGATGAAAAGCGAAAATAAACGCTTGACTCTGAAAGAGGAAAGCGTAATATACGCCACCTCGAGTTAGCAAGCGAAAGCGGCCAACTCACTGCTCTTTAACAATTTATCAGACAATCTGTGTGGGCACTCGCAGGATTGATATCTCAGATACCTTCGGGTATCAAAAAAATATCAAGTCTTGAAGAGTGACCAAGCAG
>NZ_DATERI010000134.1:0-4548 GCF_035271705.1 Buttiauxella sp. | reverse complement strand
CAGATGATGATCCTCCTCCACGAGGTGGCCGTCCGGCACTGCGTGTGGTGAAGTAACTCGCGAATTCATGCAATTAAAATGCAAATCTAAGCCAGTCTAATGACTGGCTTTTTTATAGCCACAAGGCCTTAGCCTCTTGTTTCGCAAGCCTTGATTTGCTGTGTTATGATCGGCAGGTTATTTATAACCCCTCTTTCTTTAAAATGGGTCCTACTCAGACGCTATGAGCACATTCGACGAACAACCGGCTGAAACGACTGAAACCATCGGACATGCGATGCGGCGTCGCCCGCTTGCGCGTAAAAAACTTTCAGAGATGGTGGAGGAAGAGCTCGAGCAGATGATCCGCAGGCGCGAGTTTGCCGAAGGTGAGCAATTGCCTTCCGAGCGCGAGTTGATGGCTTTTTTTAATGTGGGTCGTCCTTCAGTGCGTGAAGCACTGGCAGCTCTCAAACGCAAAGGTTTGGTTCAGATCAATAACGGTGAACGCGCACGCGTTTCCCGTCCGTCGGCAGATACTGTCATTGGTGAATTGTCAGGCGTTGCAAAAGATTTTCTCTCTCGTCCAGGTGGTATCACCCATTTCGAACAATTGCGCATGTTTTTTGAATCAAGTCTTGTTCGCTATGCTGCTGAATTTGCGACTGACGAACAAATTGCGCGTTTGGGGCAGGCGCTTGAAATGAATAATCAAGCACTGGACGATAACGTTCTGTTTATCCGATCCGATATTGAATTTCATCGTGAACTGGCCGAGATACCTGACAACCCAATATTCATGGCTGTTCACGTAGCTTTGCTCGACTGGTTGATCGCCGCACGTCCAGCCGTTCCCCAGGAAAAACTGCATACTCATAATTATGAGAGCTATCAGCAACATATTGAAATCTTCAAAGCAATTAAGGCGCGAGATCCCGAAGCTGCGGATGTTGCACTGAAAGCTCACCTGAAAAGCGTTTTTGCCGCTTATTACGCAACACCGCGTAAATCCAGTAAGAAAAAATGATCTAAAATTCATACTCCGATCTATGTAAGACAGATTGATCCGCTTCTGGCACCGGGAGCGGTGGATGACCTCTTGTTTACACACGACGAATACTTCCCCTTAACCAGTATCACAATTTCATATGAACAAGATCACATCCTGAACGCTTTGCAGTATGACGTTTTTTATCTCTTCTGGTATAACAGGTATAAAGGTATGTCGTTATACATTAAAAACCAGACAATAAAGAGGCGTTTATGGCACAGAATTTACGGGGCGTGATGCCTGCACTGCTCACTCCCTTTAATCAGCAGCAGCAGGTGGACACTGACAGTCTTCGTCGTCTTGTTCGGTTCAATATTGAACAGGGTGTTGATGGTCTTTATATCGGGGGGTCAACTGGGGAGGCATTCTTACAGAGCACACAAGAGCGCCAGCAAGTGCTGGAAATCGTCGCTGAAGAGGCCAAAGGGAAGGTTACGTTAATTGCACACGTAGGCGCTATCAGCACCCAGGAAAGCCAGACGCTGGCTGGCGCCGCATATCGTTACGGTTTTGATGCAGTCTCTGCAGTGACTCCGTTCTATTACCCTTTTAGTTTTAATGAACATTGTGATCACTACCGCGCTGTGATTGATGCGTCGTGTGGTTTACCCATGGTTGTCTATAACATTCCTGCTCTGAGCGGTGTGAAATTGACGCTGGATCAGATAGCGACGTTGATCAACCTTCCTGGGGTGGGGGCGCTCAAGCAAACCTCTGGTGATTTGTACGAAATGGAGAAAATCCGCCGTGCGCATCCAGATTTAGTGCTTTACAACGGTTATGACGAAATTTTTGCATCCGGCCTGATGGCAGGAGCCGATGGCGGGATTGGCAGCACTTACAACGTGATGGGTTGGCGTTACCTGGCTATCAAGAAAGCCGTACAGGAAGGTGATGTACAACGAGCCATGAAACTGCAAGCTGAATGCAATAAAGTTATTGATTTGCTTATTAAAGTTGGTGTGTTCCGCGGATTAAAAACGCTGTTGCACTATATGGATATTGTTGCCGTACCACTATGTCGCAAACCTTTTGCACCGGTTGATGCGCAATATCTGCCGGAACTGAAAACGCTGGCGGCTCAGCTTCAGGCAGAACGCGCAACGTTCTAAATAGCGGTACATATGATGCCTGTAAACCCGGCATCAACTAAATCTAATCAGACTTAACTAATGGGCGGATTATCACTAATCCGCACCGGGAGTGCTTTATGAATAACACTACCCAACAGATCCCTTGGTATCGCCATTTGACAAAACCGCAATGGAAAGCATTTTCTGCAGCCTGGATTGGCTACTTGCTGGATGGTTTTGATTTCGTCTTGATAGCGTTAGTCCTTACTGACATACAAAGTGAATTTGGTCTCACCACCATACAGGCAGCGAGTTTAATCTCAGCTGCATTTATTTCCCGCTGGTTTGGCGGATTAATGCTCGGGGCGATGGCTGATCGTTATGGTCGTAAACTCGCCATGATAACCAGCATCGTACTATTTTCTGTCGGTACTCTGGCATGTGGTTTCGCCCCGGGCTTCACTACTATGTTTATTGCTCGTCTGGTCATTGGCATAGGCATGGCGGGTGAATATGGTTCCAGTGCGACCTATGTGATTGAAAGCTGGCCTAAACATTTACGCAATAAAGCGAGTGGGTTCTTGATCTCTGGGTTCTCGATTGGCGCGGTACTGTCGGCACAGGTTTATAGTGTCGTGGTTCCTGCATGGGGCTGGCGCGCACTGTTTTTTATAGGCATCCTGCCTATTATTTTCGCCCTCTGGCTGCGTAAAAACATCCCTGAAGCCGAAGACTGGCATGAGAAATTTGCCGATAAAACGCCACCCAAAACGATGGTGGATATTCTCTACCGTGGCGAGCACAAGCTATTAAACATGGGATTGACGGTTGCTGTTGCCGCGGCACTCTACTTCTGTTTCTCCGGGAAAGTGGGTAACGCTGTGATTATTGCCATCTTGGGTCTGGCATGTGCGGCGGTATTTATTAGCTTCATGGTGCAAAACAGCGGCAAACGCTGGCCGACAGGCGTCACCTTGATGGTGATTGTCTTCTTCGCCTTCCTCTATTCATGGCCAATTCAGGCGTTGCTGCCAACCTATCTAAAAACTGAACTGGCCTATGATCCTAAAACGGTTGCCCACATTCTGTTCTTTAGTGGATTTGGCGCGGCGGTCGGGTGCTGTGTCGGTGGTTTCCTCGGTGACTGGCTGGGAACGCGCAAAGCCTACGTCTGTAGCCTATTGGCTTCCCAATTACTGATCATTCCTGTGTTTGCCATTGGTGGCGGAAACATCTGGGTGCTGGGTCTGCTTTTATTCCTGCAACAGATGTTAGGGCAGGGTATTTCAGGCATTTTGCCGAAACTTATCGGTGGTTATTTCGATACTGAACAGCGTGCAGCAGGGTTGGGGTTCACCTACAACGTGGGGGCACTCGGAGGCGCATTGGCCCCGGTTATTGGTGCCGCCATCGCTCAAAGACTGGATTTGGGTACCGCCCTGGCTTCGCTTTCATTCAGCCTGACATTTGTCGTTATCTTGTTGATTGGTTTGGATATGCCGTCACGTGTTCAACGTTGGATCCATCCTGAAGCGTCACGTACACATGATTCTATTGACGGCAAACCATTTAGTGGCGCGGTGAAGTCGGGAAGCCCTAAGCCCAAGTTGATTAGCGAGTAAGCTGAGTGGTATTGCCCGGCCTTGTGCGCGGGCAATTTTCTTTTGAGGGAGTGTGTATATGTCATTGCTCGAAAAACTGGACTCGCAGATTGATCTCTGTGGTGCGCTGATCGTCTCCTGCCAACCTGTTACAGGTAGCCCGCTTGATAAACCGGAAATCGTTGCTGCTATGGCGTTAGCGTCACAGCAGGCAGGAGCTGTTGCGTTGCGTATCGAAGGGATTGAGAACCTGAAAGCCGTGCGAGCGCAGGTCTCGGTGCCAATAATCGGTATTATAAAACGTGACCTTACTGATTCGCCGGTGCGTATCACGCCATTTCTTGAGGATGTTGATGCGCTGGCTCATGCAGGTGCCAATATTATTGCCTTTGACGGTACTGATCGCGAACGTCCGGTACCCATCAATGCGCTGATAGCGCGTATTCATCAACATCAGTGTCTTGCCATGGCCGATTGCTCTTCAGTGCAAGACGGGATGTATTGCCGCCAGCAAGGTGCGGATCTGATTGGCACCACATTATCAGGCTATTTAACGGCGGATACGCCCGATGAACCCGACCTTGCGCTGGTTAAAGCATTACACGATGAAGGTTGTCGTGTTGTCGCCGAAGGGCGTTATAACTCGCCACAACTGGCGGCCCAGGCTATTGAGCAGGGTGCCTGGGCCGTGACGGTGGGCTCCGCCATCACGCGGCTGGAATATATCTGCCAGTGGTACCGTGATGCACTCACGGGGGCGATAAAATGACGACACTTGCCATAGACATTGGCGGAACGAAACTCGCAGCAGCCTTGGTGAATAACGAACAACACATCATCGAGC
>NZ_DATERI010000133.1:0-6737 GCF_035271705.1 Buttiauxella sp. | reverse complement strand
CGCCTAATCGACAATAAAGTGGTTGAGCTGGTGTAGTTCTTCACCCTTGATAATTAAAGGTAAACGTAATGATTCGCAAAATGCTGCAAGGTAAACTTCACCGTGTGAAAGTCACCCAGGCCGATCTGCACTATGAAGGCTCCTGCGCGATCGATCAGGATTTTCTCGACGCTGCGGGAATTCTTGAAAACGAAGCGATTGATATCTGGAATGTGAACAACGGTAAACGCTTCTCAACCTACGCGATTGCTGCCGAGCGCGGGTCTAAAATCATTTCCGTTAACGGCGCGGCTGCGCACTGCGCGGACGTGGGCGACATCGTCATTATCGCCAGCTTTGTCATGATGTCTGACGAAGAAGCGCGTCGCTGGCAGCCGAAGGTGGCTTATTTCGACGGCGACAACGATATGAAACGCACCGCGAAGGCGATTCCGGTTCAGGTGGCGTAAGCGTATCTAAGATATAATTAAATTACCCGGAGAGCACTTCGGGTAATGAATTCATAATCCCAGAAAATAAATAAAACACATTAATATAAATTTATTATTGTTATACCACCAATCTCTATTCACGTCATACCTCACCTATAACTCATAATTATCAGCAACCTATAAATACATTTTTTAACTAAAAAATCGTTTAAGTAATTCTAATGGCAAATGACTTTCCATCGCCATCCCCCCTCAATTAGAATCCTTTTCCCGAAACATTAGTTCGGAACAAACATAGGCTTTGCGTATGTTTAATTTCTAGCATTTAATATGGATATAAAAAATGTCTTTTAATAAATTAGGTCTGGCAACTGTAGTAGCAATGGTTCTGAGCGCTGGTTCTGCAATGGCGGCTGATCCAATTCCTTCAGATACAGGTACCATTACTTTCCACGGTATGGTTTCTAACAACACCTGTAAAGTATCCCTGGATCAGAAAATTGACCAGGACGGTAACGATTTCGACGTTAACCTGGATACCGTATTTGTAAAAGATTTCGCTACTGCACTGAGCACCGACAGCACCCTGGGCGAGAAGAAATTCTCCCTGACGCTGACCGGCTGTGATTCTGCTACCGTTTCTCAGGCATCTGCTCAGTTCGATTCATGGGCGGGTTCTTCTTCCACTTCCGGCGGCCTGCTGGTTCCACCAACAAACACCCAGGGCGCTGCGAAAAACGTCAACCTGGTTCTGTCAAACGATGGCAACTCTGCTACCGATCAGATCAAACTTGATCAGACCAACAACACCCAGAAAGCCACTATTGATACCAATGGCGCAGGCGCACTGTACTACCGTGTAGCTTACACCCAGGGTCAGGGCTGGGACGCAAACAGCAACCCAGTAACTGCGGGTGTTGTTCAGGCTCAAGCTGCTTTCACAATGATCTACGAATAATTCTAAAAACGTAGTTCAAGAGTACTATTCATCCCCTGACATTCGTCGGGGGATTATTTGATATCATTCCAACAGGAAGTGGAAAAATGTTAAGTACATCATTTTATAAGGGATTAAAAGTAGCCTGCCTTACTGCTGCTGTTTTTGCATCATTTCAGGCAAGTGCGGATATCGTTATTTCGGGTACGCGTATTGTTTATCAGCAATCGCAGAAAGATGTCATTGTTTCTTTAGATAACCGTGGTAAAAAACCGTTATTGGTACAGTCATGGCTCGATGATGGCCGTGATGATACTAACCCACAAGAATTAAAATTACCGTTTATTATCACTCCACCTGTATCCAGAATTGATCCGCAAAAAGGTCAATCCGTTCGTATTTCTTATCTGGGCGGTTCATTGCCTAAAGATCGAGAATCCTTATTCTGGTTCAATGTGCTTGAAATCCCACCAAAATCAAAAGTAAAAGACGGTGAAAGCCCAAACCAGCTTCAGTTAGCATTCCGCACGCGTATTAAACTCTTTTTCCGTCCTGACGGCCTGAAAGGTACGCCAGGAGACGCCGCAGCCAAAGTAACATGGTCGCAGCAAAAACAAGGCAGCACGGTTAACCTGGTCGCCCACAATGATTCACCTTATAACGTTTCAATTTCGAACGTCACATTGAAATCCGCAGGCAAAGTATACCAGGTTGATCATAAATCAATTTTACCTTTTAGCACTCAAGCCATGCAGATAAAAGGCCTCAGCAATACGACTGCGGGTTCTGTTGCTTACGACACGATTAACGACAATGGCGGCTCTGATAATTTCGAAGCCAAAGTTAATTAATCAATACAACACCGCCACATTATAAAAATAAAACGTTCGAATGCTGTGAAGCATTCGAACGGCGACTTGTCTGGATGAAGCATGCTATTTCAACGTTCACTCTTATGCCTCGCTATCTGTGCAGCATTACCGCTGCACGCCAGCGAGAATGGAAAAAATAATGTAGACACCGCTTCCGAATCAGAATCGGCCATTGAATTTAATGACCAGTTCCTTATCGATAATGGTGGAAGTATCAACGTTGAGCGTTACGCTTACGGCAACCCGGTATTGCCGGGCACCTACCGTGTAAAAGTGAATTTGAATGGCAATTCAAAATCCACGGTTGAGATGACATTCATTGATAATAAAACGCCACGCGCCTCAGCATGTCTGACAAAACTCATCTTGTCTCAATCAGGTATAGATACCAGCAAATTAGGCGATGACGTCAAGAAGGATGACGCGGCCTGTGTGGATATTAAGAAATACTATCCTGGTGCATCTGAGCATTTTGACAGCGGTAAGCAGGAAATGGATCTCGATTTCCCACAGATCTATGTGCTTAAACTCCCTGCGGGGTATGTCGATCCCTCTTTATGGGATGACGGCGTTACCGCTGGATTGCTCTCATACGATCTCAATACCTGGCACAGCGAATCTAACGGAACAAACTCGGATACTGCCTATGCAGGGCTGCGCTATGGCCTGAACATGGGTGCGTGGCGTTTACGTTCTCGCGGCAGCATGAACTGGGACAGCGATAACGGTTCGCACTATTCAAGCCAGGATATCTATCTTCAGCGAGACATTACACCGCTTAACGCACAGATGGTTTTGGGTGATTCCTACACCCGCGGCGATATCTTTGACTCGGTGAGCCTGCGTGGTGCGCGGATGTTTAACGATGACCGCATGCTCCCACAAGGTGCTACTGGTTATGCGCCCGTGATTCGCGGCGTGGCAAACAGCAACGCTAAAGTTAGCGTAATGCAAAGCGGTAACAAGATTTATGAAACGACCGTTCCACCAGGTGCTTTTGAGATCAATGACCTCAGTACGACAGGCTATGGCAATGATTTGATTGTTACCGTAGAAGAAGCTGATGGAAGTAAACGGACGTTTACCGTTCCGTTCTCCTCGGTCACGCAAATGCTCCGCCCGGGTTCCAGCCGGTGGGATGTCGGTTTAGGCGAGCTGGATGATGATTCACTGCATGACAAACCAAAAGTCGGTTATGCAACCTATGCGTATGGCCTGAATAATACCTTTACCGGCTACGTTGGCGCGCAATATACAGATATGGATTTCTATGCCGGCCTGCTTGGCCTGGCAATGAACACCCGTATTGGTGCATTTGCATTCGACGTGACGCAGTCCTATGCCGACATCGATGGGCTCGACACGCTTAAAGGACAGAGTTATCGGCTGACCTACAGCAAAATGCTGGAAGCGACAAACACCTCCCTGAACGTGGCAGCCTATCGCTTCTCAACCGAGGATTACCTTAGCCTGAATGATGCCGCCTCTTTGCAGGACAGTATCCATCATCAGGAATACGGTAACCGTTCCTATGACAGCAATGCGCAACTGTATGCTGACTATCAGCGTACAAAAAACCAGGTTCAGGTCAGTCTTAACCAGCCGTTAAATGTAAGCGGTGAGGAATACGGTTCTCTCTATATTAGCGGCACCTGGGAGGATTACTGGAACGATAGCAGTTCAACTTCTGACTACAGCGTGGGCTACAACAATAGCTTCGCTTACGGCAGCTATAGCGTTTCACTCCAGCGTACCTATAACGAATCGGGCGAGAAGGATGACAGCGTATACGTCAACCTCAGCGTCCCGTTCAGCGTTTTTGATAAAGACCATACGCAGTCAGGCGGGTTTAACAACGTCAACATGAGCCTGCGCTCTGATTTGAAAGGCGGTACCAGCTTCAACTCTACGGCGAGCGGTAACACCAAAAACAGTGACGTGAGTTACTCCGTCAGCGCCTCTTCAAGCGGCGGAAACTACGGCAATCTCAACCAGGTTAGCGGTTTTAGCTCATGGAACAGTCCTTACGGCCCTCTTGGCGTCTCGGCGTCCTTTGGTGATGACAACAGTAAGCAATATTCCGCGAGCTACAACGGTGGATTGGTTGTTCACTCAGGTGGCGTTGTATTTACGCCAGGCAGTATCGGCGAAACGGATTCACTGGCGCTGGTGAAAGCGAGTGGCGCGACAGGGGCTCGCCTGGGTTATGGCCAGAGCCGTATTGATAGCTCCGGGTACGGCATTATGCCGTATATGTCTGCCTACAGAGAAAACCGGGTTTCAATTGATATCAGCACCCTCGAAGCGGATGTCGAAATTAAAAACACAAGCGCAGTTGCTGTGCCGCGTAATGGCTCCGTTGTATTAGTGAATTTTGAAACAGATGAAGGCCGTTCGCTTGTTCTGGAATTACAACGTTCAGATAAGGGCTTTATTCCACTGGGCGCAGATGTACTGAACGAGAAGAATGAGCCAATTGGAACAGTAGGACAAGCTGGGCAAGCGTATGTACGCGGAGTGGAAGATAAAGGTGTCCTGCGAGTGGTATGGGGCAGCGATAGCACCAGTTCTTGTACCGTACATTATCAGATCCCAGCGAATGCGAAAAAAGCGGGTCTCACAACCCTTCTGAGTAATCAGCAGTGCCAAATGTAATGATATTTACAACAGGGAATTACACCCATGGGAAATAATATGAAGAAACAACGTTGCGGTTATTCATTAATCGCATTAGCAATGTTAGCGATGACAGGATCGGCTGCGGCAACCGATCTGAATGTTAATTTCACGGCCAATATTCGCGAAACCACCTGTGATATGAAGCTGGTTGGCGGTGAAGGTTCAGATACCCAGCAAACGCTGACTATCGGTACTAACGGTCAGGTGCGTTTAGATGATGTCAAAGCCGGTACGGCAAATGCCACGTTCAAAATCGTGATGGTTGAATGCCCGGCGTCACTGACCTCATTGAAAACAACCGTAAAGGGAAAAAAATCGGGTTATTTGCCATCAGGGATTATTAACCAAGCAGCATCAGGCGCTGCAGATTACTCTTCAGTCGAAATCGCCAGAGCGAGTACACCAGACGCCCCATTTGTCGTTAACTCTACCGTGGATGCAGAGCGCCTGGTCTGGAGCCCAACAGAACTCCAGAATAAGGAAGTTGCTCTGATGGCCACCTTACGTGAAACCCAGCCAAACAAAATGACAATTGGCGATTTTCTAGCCGTGGCGACTTTTGAATTTAGCTACGAGTGATTGGTGCAGGAAAACGGAGCAACATTATGAAAATGAAATCAACCTTTATCGCCCTGTCCGTTTCTGCCCTTCTGTTCTCGGGAATGGCAAGTGCAGCAATAACAGGTACCAGCAGTGTCGAACTGACGATTAAAACAAAAATTGTATCAGGCACCTGTACAGCAAAAGTGCTTAACGATGCAGGTACTGCGTCTACTGAAATTGCGTTTGGCGACGTCTATAAATCCGATCTGGTGAACAAAAGTCGCGTCGAGCCGCTGAAAATCAACTTCACTAACTGCTCTGGGGTTACCAAGGCAACGGTATCCGCTGCGAAAGGGGCTGGCGGGGAATGTAGTGGTACAAATAAAACGGGTGACTCTTTCTCCGGCGGCTTAGCAACCGGTTTTGAAATCTGGTCAGGCGTTGTCGACACCGGCGTTTTGATGAGTTGCAACACCCCTCCGGCAGATCAGGAAGTGACCATTACTGACGGCAAGGGCGAGCTCCCGATGAACTCACGAATCGTCATTGGCCAAGGCCAAACCATTGCTGATGTTGGCGCAGGAGCCGTTACCGCACCGGTAACCTTTACTGTCACCTACCCATAATTCCAGGAACCATCATGCAACAATCACCGTTTACATTATACCAGCCCGGTCTTGTGTTGCTTATGGCTCTGGCTGGCAGCATCCTGCCTGGCGTAAGCCAGGCAGGCTCTGGGCTCGACGTCAATCTTACGGCCAATATTGTTAATAGCACCTGTAAGTTAAGCCTTGAGAATGGCGGAGAGATCTATCTCCCCAACGTGATGCGGAATTGGTTTTATAACGCTGATGGCAGCGATCGCTATACGGCTACCGATGATGCAGGCGGCACCCCTTTTAAGATCCATGTTGATGATTGCTATGGAGACAGCAGCACCGCTAAAAAGCTGAATTTTAGCTTCTCGCAACAATCAGGATTTTGGCCGGGGCAAAACCAGGTATTTAAAAGTGAAGAGACTGCTGCAGGGGCAGCCAAAAATGTTGGCGTCGTCCTTTTCTCTGAGAAATATAAAACGAATGTGTTAAACAACGACGGTACGTCAAAAGTCATTTATGACGTAAGCGACCAGGATACTGCATTTTTAACGGATTATCAGTTCTATGCCCGGTATCAGAACACTGGCGTAGTGGCTGGCGGTATCGTCACCAGTAAAGTACGGGTTGACGTCACTTACGAATAATAACCAGAACAGGAAAAGGATGAGAATGTTCA
>NZ_DATERI010000132.1:0-18757 GCF_035271705.1 Buttiauxella sp. | reverse complement strand
ACCCTGACCAACCAGAAGCCGAAACCGAACAAGACACCATAGCACCTGGTGCGGTGCCCGTGTTGCAAGTACGTGACCTGGTGACGCGCTTTGATATTCGCAGTGGCATTTTCAATCGCGTAACGAGTCGGGTACATGCGGTTGAAAAAGTGAGTTTTGATTTATGGCCAGGTGAAACGCTGGGGCTGGTGGGGGAGTCGGGCAGTGGCAAATCCACTACCGGGCGTGCGCTACTGCGGTTGGTGGAAACCCAGGGCGGCAGCATTCACTTCAACGGCCAGCGCATCGACACACTTTCAAATGCCGACATGCAGCATGTGCGCAAGGACATCCAGTTTATTTTCCAGGACCCTTATGCCTCACTCGACCCGCGTCTGACCGTGGGGTATTCGATTATGGAGCCGTTGCTGGTCCATAACGTGATGCCCAAAGAGCAGGCACAACAGCGTGTGGGTTGGTTACTGGAGCGCGTCGGCCTGTTGCCAGAACATGCGTGGCGTTATCCGCATGAGTTTTCCGGTGGTCAGCGGCAGCGAATTTGCATTGCCCGTGCGCTGGCACTCAATCCGAAAGTGGTTATCGCCGATGAGTCTGTTTCGGCGCTGGATGTCTCGATTCGTGGACAAATCATCAATTTGCTACTCGATCTGCAACGCGAGTTTGGCATCGCCTTTTTGTTTATTTCACATGATATGGCGGTGGTTGAGCGTATTTGTCACCGCGTGGCGGTGATGTACCTCGGGCAAATTGTTGAAATCGGCCCTCGTCGTGCGGTGTTTGAAAATCCGCAGCATCCCTATACCCGGAAACTCATGGCGGCAGTGCCGGTTGCTGATCCTGAGCATCGTCGGCCTAAACCGGTTTTGCTATCTGATGAAATCCCCAGTACCACGCACAAACTGGGGTATGAACCACGCGTTGCAACGCTTGTGAATGTCGGGCCGGGGCACTTTGTTGCCCGGACAAAGTGATAATCATTTTTTGGCCAAGGATAATCAGGAGAACACCATGACAGCAATAAAAAGTAAAAAGTGGCTGTTGGCAGCGGGTCTCGCGACCAGCGTCATCGCTACACCGGCATTTGCCGCTAAAGATGTCGTCGTCGCCGTAGCATCCAACTTCACCACGCTTGACCCGTATGACGCCAACGACACACTTTCACAGGCGGTGGCAAAGTCGTTTTATCAGGGGCTATTTGGCTTTGATAAAGAGATGAAACTGCAAAACGTGCTGGCGGAAAGCTATACCGTTTCTGACGACAGCCTGGTTTACACCATCAAACTGCAGCCTGGGGTTAAATTCCAGGATGGCACCGATTTCAACGCCGAGGCGGTAAAAGTCAACTTAGACCGCGCCAGCAATCAGGAAAATCACCTCAAACGCTATAACCTGTATAAAACGATTGCGAAGACCGAAACCGTTGATGCCAACACGGTAAAAATCACCCTTAAACAGCCATTCTCCGCGTTTATCAATATTCTCGCCCATCCAGCTACGGCGATGATCTCGCCAGCAGCATTGAAAAAATACGGCAAAGAGATTGGTTTCCATCCGGTCGGCACCGGCCCATACCAGTTGGACACCTGGAACCAGACTGACTTTGTGAAGGTGAAGAAATTCGACGGTTACTGGAAACAGGGGTTGCCGAAACTTGACACCATCACCTGGCGTCCGGTGGTGGATAACAACACTCGTGCGGCCATGCTACAAACCGGTGAAGCGCAATTTGCGTTCCCGATCCCTTACGAGCAAGCCGGTGTGCTGGAGAAAAACGACAAACTGGAACTGGTGGCATCGCCTTCCATCATGCAACGTTATCTCAGCATGAACGTGACGCAAAAGCCGTTTGATAATCCCAAAGTCCGTGAAGCTATCAACTACGCCATTAACCGCCAGGCGTTGGTGAAAGTGGCGTTCGCGGGCAACGCGACGCCAGCCGAAGGCGTGGTGCCGCCGTCTATCGACTTCGCACAATCTTACAAACCCTGGCCATATGACCCAGCAAAAGCCCGCGAGCTGTTAAAAGAAGCGGGTTATCCAAATGGCTTTGAAACCACATTGTGGTCCTCTCATAACCACAGTACCGCGCAGAAAGTGTTGCAGTTCACCCAACAGCAACTGGCGCAGGTCGGTATCAAAGTGAAAGTGACGGCGATGGATGCCGGGCAGCGAGCGGCTGAAGTGGAAGGTAAAGGACAGAAAGAAAGTGGCGTGAGAATGTTCTACACTGGCTGGTCGGCGTCGACTGGCGAAGCCGATTGGGCATTGTCGCCGCTGTTTGCCTCAACTAACTGGCCACCAACGTTGTTTAACACGGCTTTCTACAGCAATCCGCAGGTTGATAAAGATCTGGTTGATGCGCTGAAAACCACCAACCGTGATGAAAAAGCGAAGCTGTACAAAGACGCGCAGGACACCATCTGGAAAGAGTCTCCGTGGGTGCCGCTGGTGGTCGAAAAACTGGTTTCCGCACACAGCAAAAACCTCAGCGGTTTTTATGTGATGCCAGATACCGGATTTAATTTTGATGATGCGGATCTGAAATAACAGCGTGAAGTCATAACGTGTAGTCAATGTCGGATGTCACTTACGCTATCCGACATACGGAAGACCGTTGCAGAGTGGATTAGCGTAAGCGACATCCACCGCAACATAGAAGTTTACGGAGCAATATTGTTTAACTATTTTCTCAAACGCTTGCTGGGACTTATTCCAACGCTGCTTATAGTGGCGGTGCTGGTGTTTTTGTTTGTCCATATGCTACCGGGGGATCCTGCGCGTTTAATCGCCGGGCCTGATGCCGATGCATCAATTATTGAAATGGTACGTAAGCAGTTGGGGTTGGATTTACCGCTCTGGCAGCAATTTTTGCGCTATATCGGCAATATATTGCAGGGCGATTTTGGTACCTCGATGGTGTCACGACGTCCGGTGTCTGAAGAGATAGCCAGCCGTTTCATGCCGACACTTTGGCTGACGCTCACCAGTATGGGGTGGGCGATGATTTTCGGCCTGTTCACCGGCATTATTTCTGCCGTCTGGCGCAATCGCTGGCCGGACAGATTGAGCATGACGATTGCGGTTTCCGGTATCTCTTTCCCGGCGTTCGCACTGGGCATGTTGCTGATGCAGGTGTTTTCAGTGGAACTGGGCTGGTTACCGACGGTGGGGGCCGAGACCTGGCAGCACTACATTCTACCGTCAGTAACGTTAGGTGCGGCGGTTGCGGCCGTGATGGCGCGTTTTACTCGCGCCTCGTTTGTTGATGTGCTGCAAGAAGATTACATGCGCACCGCGCGCGCGAAAGGGGTGAGCGAAACACTGATCGTTCTCAAACACGGGCTGCGTAATGCCATGATCCCGGTTATCACCATGATGGGGTTACAGTTCGGATTTTTGCTCGGCGGTTCCATCGTCGTCGAAAAGGTATTTAACTGGCCGGGGCTTGGGCGCTTGCTGGTGGATTCGGTTGAGATGCGCGATTACCCGGTGATTCAGGCGGAAGTGCTGCTGTTCTCGCTGGAATTTATTGTTATCAACTTAGTGGTGGATTTGCTCTACGCCGCCATTAACCCAGCTATCAGGTACAAGTAAGGATGCGACTCTTTAACTGGCGACGCCAGGCGGTACTGAATGCGATGCCGATTGTTCGACCCCATCAGGTGCGCACCCCGTGGCACGAGTTTTTGCGCCGCTTGCGCAAGCAACCGGTGGCGATTTTCGCCGGGACGTTCGTGCTATTCCTGATTGCTATCGCACTGATTGCACCGTGGATTTCACCGTTCGATGCGGAAAACTATTTTGATTACGACCGGCTCAATGATGGCCCGTCAATGCTGCACTGGTTTGGCGTGGATTCGTTAGGGCGCGATATTTTCAGCCGTGTGTTAGTGGGGGCGCAAATCTCGCTGGCAGCTGGGGTGTTCTCGGTACTGATTGGCGCGTTAATTGGCACCTTTTGCGGCCTGCTGGCGGGGTATTACGAAGGATGGTGGGACCGCGTCATTATGCGTATTTGCGACGTGCTGTTTGCCTTTCCCGGGATTTTGCTGGCGATTGCTGTGGTCGCGGTGATGGGCAGCGGAATGTCGAATGTGATTATCGCGGTCGCCATTTTTAGTATTCCCGCGTTTGCCCGCCTGGTACGCGGGAATACGCTGGTGCTCAAACACCAAACCTTTATCGAATCGGCCCGCAGTATCGGCGCTTCTGACGCGACAATTATCTTCCGCCATATTCTGCCGGGTACGGTTTCATCAATAGTGGTCTATTTCACGATGCGTATCGGCACGTCGATAATTTCCGCGGCGAGTTTGTCGTTCTTAGGATTAGGCGCACAGCCGCCGACGCCGGAGTGGGGCGCGATGCTCAATGAAGCGCGAGCCGACATGGTGATTGCGCCACATGTGGCTATCTTCCCGAGTCTGGCGATTTTCCTGACGGTGCTGGCGTTTAATTTGCTGGGGGATGGATTGCGCGACGCGTTGGATCCGAAGATAAAGGGTTAACCCATTTTGTGTTCCCGTCGGGTGACAAGGCATAACTCTGGTAAGGAATGCACCGGACGTTGTTCGCCCTGCATGGCATTGAGAATAGCGGTTGCCAAATCTTCACCTATCACCCTGAAAGGGACGTCAAAACCCGTAGGTTTTATCGGCAGAAATGATGAGATATCGCTGCTAAAAACTCCGGCAAAGAACGGGTAGTGACAGCGCTGTTGCCGGGTATAAAAGCTTGCTCCTAGCATCTGTAAGTCGCTAAGAAAGATGATGTAGTCAGGAGGGGTGGGCAACTGGTGGAAATAACGCAGCGCCTCGAAACCGGACGCCTCACTGATTTCACCCTGGAAGAGATATTCTTCATTCACTTTCAGGTTTTGCTGGCGTAAGGCGTCGCGCCAGGCCTCTGTGAAGATAGCTCCCTGCGCACTCGATTTTTCCAACGTGACCAGCGCAATATTTTGATATCCCGCCATTTTCCCCTGTTGCACCGCTTCTTTTGCCACCGTGGCAAAATCCAAATCTACCCAGTTAAATTCGCCATTCAGGGTAGAGCTGCGTCCAAGCGTGGCAAACGGGAAATTATTTTTATGCAAATACTCAATGCGAGGATCGTTGATTTGAGTGTTGGTCAGTATGACTGCGTCGGCTTTGCGTTGCTCAACAATTTTTTGTAGCCACAGTTTTTCATCTGCATCGTCCAGTGCCAGGTGCAGGATGGTGTCGATATCCTGCTGGCGCAGGCGGGTTTGCAGACCCGCAGCAACGCGCATGAAAAAAGAAGCTGTATAGAAGTTGTCCCGTTCACCGGATGGTAGCAGGAGCGCAACCGTGTTGACCTTACCCTTGCGCAGATTTCTGCCAGCGGCGTTGGGCCGATAACCATAGAAATTTGCCGCCTCAAGTACGCGCTTTTGCGTTGCCATACTGACTTCAGGGTGGCTATTGAGTGCTCTTGAAACGGTGGCAATGGAGAGATCCAGTAATTTTGCCAACTCTTTGATATTCATCTATTCCTTTTCCCACACATGGACGATTACGCCATAGCTATACCCTTCATACTTCAAGTTGCCTGTGCGTTGGCTGCGTTCACTCACCCGAATCACTTAGTTTACTAAGCTCATCGGGACTCGCTTGCTTGCCGCCTTCCCGCAACTCGAATTATTTGGGATATATATATTACTCTGCTCAGTTTAACCATTTGGGATGACTGCCGCATAAATATATCACGGCTGACCTGAAAAACTCTAAATAATAAACCTAAGATCACAGTTTCTAGATTTTATCACTTCCTTGGCTCATGCCGTCATTGACATACTGCCTAATGTTAACCAGGATCGGAAACGTTTACGGAATCATAATTATAACTTCCCATAAATAAAATGAGGTCATGATGAATACCCTACAAATTAAAGATAACTCGCTATATTGGTCATGGAGTGGATATTTTCTTGCCATTTATCCATGGGGCAAAGATAGTTTTCGAATTATTTCAGGCATGCAACCTGAAAGCCTTGATATTCCAATCTGGGCACTGCTTGAACAACCTGATTTTCCGGTGACATTTGAACGCCATGATGAAAATCTAATGATAATTAACGGAAATATTAGAGCCTGTGTTGACCCGCAGGGACGGGTTGCTTTTTATAACCAGAAAAATGAATGCATACTGGAGGAGTTATGGCGGCAAAGAGACAACGGTGAGCATTTCTGGAATGCGGGAAATCAACCACAAAAGAAAATAAGTGCTTTAAAAATTTCCGGTCGCGAGATGAAACCGCTGGCCGGAAATGCCATGGAAATAAATGTCAGGTTTGAAGCTAACCCTAATGAAAAAATATGTGGCATGGGGCAATATCAGCAACCTTTTATTAATTTAAAAGGGTGTGCTATTGAATTAGCGCAACGAAACTCTCAGGCCAGCGTGCCGTTTATGGTGTCGAGCCTGGGATATGGGTTTTTATGGAATAACCCCGCGGTAGGCGAAGCTATTTTTGCGAATAACGAAACGCGCTGGCATGCTCAGGCCGCATCGCATATTGATTACTGGATAACGGCAGGGGATACCCCGGCGGAAATCATCAGAAACTATGCGAACGCCACCGGTAAACCCCCTTTGATGCCCGAATTTGCACTGGGTCTGTGGCAATCCAAATTACGTTATCGCACCCAGCATGAGTTGCTGAGTGTGGCACGTGAGTATCGTGATCGCGGGATTCCTCTGGCGGTGATTGTCGCCGATTTCTTCCATTGGCCAGTGCAGGGCGACTGGAAATTTGATTCACGGGAATGGCCTGATCCCGCGGCGATGACCGCCGAACTCAAGGAAATGGGTACGGAATTGATGGTTTCAGTCTGGCCGACGGTGGATGTGAAAAGTGAAAATTATCCTGCGATGAACGAGCAGGGTTTGCTGGTGAATACCCGTAAAGGGCTAAATATTAACTTCGATTTTTTAGGTAATAGCCGCTTTATCGACCCTACGAATCCTGAGACTCGCCAGTTCATCTGGGATGTCTGTAAGAGGAACTATTTTGACAATGGCGTAAACCTATTCTGGCTTGATGAGGCTGAGCCAGAATATGGTGTCTATGATTTTGATAACTATCGTTATCACATAGGTAATACCCTTGAAACGGGCAATATCTATCCCCTGCATTTTACCGAGGCTTTTTACGACGGTCTGCGCGAAGCGGGGCAGAGTAATCCGGTAAGCCTGGTGCGCTGCGCATGGGCCGGGAGCCAGCGCTACGGCGCCTTGGTTTGGTCTGGCGATATCCACTCATCATTTGCGTCGATGCGTAACCAGCTCTGCGCGGGGTTAAGCATGGGCATGGCGGGTATCCCGTGGTGGACCACTGATATTGGTGGATTCCATGGCGGTGATGTGAGCAATCCGGCTTTTCATGAGCTACTCGTACGCTGGTTCCAGTGGGCGGTATTCAGCCCGGTTCTGCGCATGCACGGACACCGAGATCCCATTACTGAACCAGAGATCCCTTACCGTGACGGTATCGCACAATGCAACACCGGAGCAGGCAACGAGCTATGGAGTTTTGGTGAGTCCACCTTTGCCATTCTCAGCCGTTACGCAGCGCTACGCGAAAGGCTGCGGCCGTACCTACGCAAACTCATGCAGCAAGCTCATGAGACAGGCGAGCCGTTAATGCGCCCGCTGTTTTATCACTATCCCGAGGATGAACAAGCCTGGCAGATAACAGACCAATATCTCTTTGGTGAAGACGTTCTGGTTGCGCCAGTGGTTAACGCAGGGGAGAGGCAACGTCGTGTCTGGTTACCCGGTAACACTGTGTGGGTTGACGCGGTTTCGGGTGAGCGCCATGAGGGCGGCCGGTTTATCAGCGTTGCCGCACCACTCGACACGTTGCCTTTGCTGGTACGTGAAGGTGCCGAGGTTCTGGGGCTGATTCGTCCATTCTGACACGGATAAATGTGGAGAGCATGATGAGTGGAATATCTAATGATTTGGGTGTGGCCAGTCACTCAGTTGGGCTGGCAAGACTCTCGGTAAGTGAAAAAATAGGTTACGGGCTTGGAGACGCAGGTGGCACGATTGTTACCGGCCTTATTTCGAATTTTTTAACGTTCTTCTATACCGATATTTTTGGCTTAACACCGGCTGTGGTGGGAACACTATTCCTGGTGCTGCGTGTGATTGACGCTATTTCTGATCCACTGATCGGGGTTATTGCTGACCGCACCTCGACCAAAATGGGGCAGTTCCGGCCGTTTATACTCTGGACAGCAATTCCATTAGGGCTGATTGCATTTCTGACCTTTAGCGTCCCGGATTTGGCTTATCACTGGAAGGTGCTTTACGCGGTTGTGACCTACTTTGCGCTCTCGGTGCTTTATTCCCTCAACAACGTGCCTTATTGCGCATTGGTAACCAAAATCACCACGAATCCGCTGGAACTTGTTTCATGCCAGTCCTGGCGTTTTGCGTTGTGCGGCGTGGCGGGTTTCGCCGTCTCGGTTGGGTTGCCCATTATGGTGGATTACTTTGGCAAGGGGAATGCGGTTCGGGGATATCAGTATGGTGTAGGCGTTCTGGCATGTTTAGCCATCGCGATGTTTCTACTGTGCTTTTATGGTGTGAAAGAGCGAGTAGTGGCTCGAAACAATCATACGTTTAACCTTCATGAAAGCCTGAAAAGCATCCGTCGTAATGATCAGCTTTTGCTGACCTTTGTGATGTCGTTGTTGATCATCAGCATCTTTAACACTAAAGGTGGGGTCGCCATGTATTTCATTACTTATGTGCTGCAGGGTGATGCGACCTATACCTCATTATTTTTTGGCATGGCGACGTTGGGAGGAATTACAGGTTCAATTCTGGTGCAATATTTGACGCGCAGTTTTGAGATTAAAACCCTCTATTTCTGGGTGAATATGGTTCTGGCACTTGCTCACTTCGCAGTATGGTTTGTTCCCGGGACAGCGACCACTGTGTGGCTGGTTTTAGTCTTTGTTTGTTGTGTCGTGTTGGGTTTTATTTTACCGATGCACTTCACCCTTGTGACCTTTGCTGATACGTATGGTGAATGGAAGTCAGGCCGCCGTTCATCGGGCATGAACTTTGCGTTTAACCTATTTTTTGTCAAGCTGGCTTGGGCAGTAGCAGGAGTTATCGTCAGCGTTGTACTGACCGTCGTGGCTTACCGTTCCGGTATGGAAAACCAGACACCATTGTCTTTGGCGGGGATCACGTTACTTTCCACAGCGATACCCGGTGTGCTGCATTTATTGCTGGCAGTAACGGTGTGGTTTTTCAGGATTGATAATAAAATGGTCGTGCAAATGGAGCAGGAATTAGGTCGTTAAAGTAAAGAGCCTTTCCAAACTGGAAAGGCTCTTTTGAAGGATTAAACCACTGAGCCCCACAGGTCATATTCGTCCGCGTTTTCAACTTTCACGCGCACCACATCACCCGGTTTCACTTTGGTTTCGCCATTGAGGTAAACCGCGCCGTCGATTTCTGGAGCATCAGCCATGCTGCGGCCAATCGCGCCTTCTTCGTCAACTTCATCAATGATCACCAGAATTTCACGGCCCACTTTTTCTTGCAGACGTTCAGCAGAAATTTGCTGTTGCAGCTGCATGAAACGGTTCCAGCGTTCTTCTTTCACGTCTTCCGGTACCGGATCCGGCAGTTCGTTGGCAGTTGCACCTTCAACTGGGCTGAACTTAAAGCAGCCGACGCGATCCAGGCGTGCTTCTTTCAGGAAGTCGAGCAGCATCTGGAAATCTTCTTCGGTCTCACCTGGGAAGCCAACAATGAAGGTGGAACGCAGCGTCAAGTCCGGGCAAATTTCACGCCATTGCTTAATGCGCTGCAACTGGCGGTCAACACTGCCAGGGCGCTTCATCAACTTCAGAATGCGTGGGCTGGCGTGCTGCAAAGGAATATCCAGATAAGGCAGGATCTTGCCTTCGGCCATCAATGGAATGACATCATCAACGTGCGGGTACGGATAAACGTAGTGCAGACGTGTCCAGACGCCGAGTTTTGCCAGTTGCTCACACAGGCTCACCATGCTGGTTTTCACCGGCTCGCCGTTATAGAAACCAGTGCGATGCTTAACATCCACGCCGTAAGCGGAAGTGTCTTGAGAGATAACCAGCAGCTCTTTAACACCGGCATCAACCAGACGTTTTGCTTCAGACAGCACATCGCCAATCGGACGGCTATCAAGGTCGCCACGCATTGAAGGGATGATGCAGAAAGTACAACGATGGTTGCAGCCTTCAGAAATTTTCAGATACGCGTAGTGACGTGGCGTCAGCTTCACGCCTTGTTCTGGCACCAGGCTCAGGAACGGGTTGTGTTTAGGTTTCGGCACATAGTGGTGAACGTGCTGCAAAACTTGCTCGTAGCTATGTGGGCCGGTGATTTCCAGAACTTTAGGGTGCACTTCGCGGATTTGATCTTCTTTGGCCCCTAAACAGCCGGTCACAATCACTTTGCCATTTTCGTTCAGTGCTTCACCAATCGCTTCGAGCGATTCTTGTACGGCACTGTCGATAAAGCCGCAGGTGTTAACGATAACCATATCGGCATCATCATAGCTAGGCACTACATCGTAACCTTCGGTGCGCAGCTCAGTTAGGATCCGTTCAGAATCAACGAGGTTTTTTGGGCAGCCGAGGGAGACAAAGCCAATACGGGGTTGTTGCATACAGGTCACGCTCACAAAGTAAACAGAATTTAAAAACCGGGCGATTCTACACGGGTTTTCGACAAGGCTCTACTGGTTGTTTTTCCCAGCACACAAGATGAAATTTCAGAAACATTGAAGTGGTTAGTTTTTGCTTACCAGGGAAGCAGGCCCTATTATCTGTGCGCTTAATACAATCGTAACGTCCCGTTCAAAGAGAGAACCGCATTATGCGTAAGATTTTAGCCCTTTCCGGGATGCTAACGGGTGCCCTGTTGGTATCAGCCTGCAATATCATCCCAACACCGCTCAACACGCCACCGGCCTCGGCACTCAAGTTTGTTTGTGGTAGCAGCGATAAGCTGGCGTTAGAGGGGGACTATGCCTGGCTCAACGGCAAACGCTACTCCTACCAAAATATGAACGGTGACCAGGCATTTTACCGTTATCACAGCAGTCATTTTGGCCTGAAAAAAGTGGGTGAAAAACGCACATTGATGATGGGTTTGGATGCCAAATCTTGTGTTGCAGCCAATTAATTGATGAACATCCCCTGTCACATAACGCCCCCGAGTACGATGCTGCTCGGTTTCATGCTGACGGGGTGTGGCACACTGTCTAACGTCGCACCCGTTGCTGAGGTACCGCAAAAGGCGCAACGTGTTTGCGGTATGTCTGCGAATCGCGACATTAACCAGTGGTTGCCAACTCTGGTTGAACAGCAATCTCCCGCCATGGTGGTTGGGGTGATTGACGCCAATAACCAACGTCACTATTGGCAATTTGGTGTCACCGATACGAAGCACCAATATCCCGTCAATGAACAGACGTTATTTGCAGTCGGTTCACTGAGTAAAGGCATGACCGCCGAAGCGACCGCGGTATTAGTGGCGCAGGGACGTTTGCATTGGTCTGATACGCTTGAAACCTTAATGCCGCCGTCGGTGCCATTAAGTGCAGATGCGAAGAAAATCACGCTGCTCCAATTGGTGACTCATACTTCCGGTTTGCCCCGGCAGAATATGGATTTGCCGATGCTGACCGCCTTTATTCGTTATCTGGGCAATGGTGAGAATTTTTACTCGCATCTGGACAGTGACGACGTGGTGGCCGATTTGGCCTATTTTTCAAAAACAGATAACACTAAACCCGTTTATTCGAACTTGGGTTATGCGGTGCTGGATTATGTTCTGCATTATCAAACGGGCCAGCGTGCCGACCAACTGGTGCAAACGCTCATCTTCGAGCCTCTTGAAATGCACAACAGCAGCTTTATTCCGCAGAAACTCAAGCGCTACCCGCAGCGCGCTATTGGACATGCCGGTAGCCAGCCGAAGTTTATCCCCCGTGGGCAGGTGGTGCCGGACTGGCAATTCTCCGGCAATATGCTCGGGGCCGGTGGGTTGTACACCGACACCGCCGATTTGCTGACCTTTGCCGCCGCCCATCTTGAACGCACCGGCAATGCCACACTGGATAAAGCTATCGTTGACACGATGCAGGTCTATTATCCGCGTGATAAAGAAGCGGCCAATATTGCCTGGGTGACGGATACCTATGGCGAGCAATCGATCACTTATCAGGTCGGATATATTGGCGGTTATTCCAGTTACATTGGTATTGATCGGAAGAATAATTTCGCTGTGGTGGTGTTGCAAAACAGCTTCACCTGGCAAAACAACCTTGGGCACAGTGTGTTACGTCAAATGTTTGAGGTGCAGCATCAAACCTCCACTTGCCGCGTGACAACCGCTTCGTAACATATTGTTTCTTCGTGGATATTATGGGTTATAAAATTTGTTGCGGAGGATCAAAAAAGAGCGGGAAAAAAATCAAGTCTGTCTAAAATTTAGCCATACTATCACTGTGTGTTATCGATTCAGATCACACAGGGGGTAAATGTATGAAGGGGGAATCACTCAAACGCGATCTCTTGAAAAAGATGATTATCGCCAAAATAGACATGGCTGCTTATCTCGCATTGAGAAAAGCGAAAGGCTATATGTCTGTGAATGAAACTGAGCATCTACGTGATAATTTATTCGACTTGTCCGCTGAGTATCATGAGAGGTCTTTAGACCTCAAAACCCAGTTTACTGCACAAGAAATAGCGAGCATCAATCAGGGAATCACCGCGGTATCTTCTGCCGCAATATGCCTGATGACCGGACGTCGCGACTGCCCGCAATATATCGCAATTGATGCCGATAAACTGGAGAACTGCCTGCAACAACTCACCGCCAACCTGAACGATGTTATGGGTCACCAACTGGTGGTTGAACGTTGAAACCTCGAGGGGAGGTGACTCCCCTCTGGTAAAGTTTTTGTAAAACTCCCGTCCCTGAATTCCTGAAAAGCTAACCTTATCGGGTAGATCCGAGAAGGAGAAAGCTATGCTACGGTTGCCATTCCGCTCATTCATTACCGCGTCTTTGCTGCTTTCAGTCAGTGTTGCCCTGGCCGCTGAGGTTAAGGTGGAAGTGCTGCAAAGTAAGCTCGACCATCCCTGGTCGTTAGCGTTTCTACCCAATAATCAGGGGGTGTTGATTACGCTGCGTGGTGGGCAATTACGCCGCTGGCAACCCGGTGAGGGTTTAGGTGACCCGATTGTCGGTGTGCCAAAAGTTTGGGCGCATGGGCAGGGGGGATTGCTGGATGTGGTTTTGGCTCCGGACTTTGAAAAAAGTCGCCGCGTTTGGTTAAGTTTTGCCCAAGCTAACAGTGATGACCAGGCCGGAACTGCCGTGGGTTACGGCACACTGAGCAGCAATATGCAGCGCCTGGAAAACTTCAAAGTGGTGTTCAACCAGACACCAAAACTCTCTACCGGCAACCATTTTGGTGGGCGGATGGCGTTTGATGGCAAAGGTTATTTGTTTATCGCGCTGGGTGAAAACAACCAACGCCCCACGGCACAGGATTTGGACAAGCTACAGGGCAAAGTGGTTCGCCTGACGCAAAACGGCGATGTACCACCCGATAATCCCTTTGCCGGTAAACAGGGCGCCAGAAGTGAGATCTGGTCTTATGGGCACCGTAATCCGCAGGGCATGGCGTTTAATCCCGCCAATGGAGAATTGTGGCTCAATGAACATGGCCCGCGCGGCGGAGATGAACTCAACGTGGTGATGCCGGGTAAAAACTACGGCTGGCCACTGGCTACGTGGGGCATAAATTATAGCGGGCTGCCGATCCCTGAAGCGAAAGGTGAAATTGTTGCGGGCACCGAGCAACCGCTTTATTACTGGAAAGTTTCCCCTGCGGTGAGCGGTATGGCGTTTTATCACGCCGACACCTTCCCACAGTGGAAAGGGAAGCTGTTTATTGGTGCTCTAAAAGAGAAAAACCTGATTGAACTGACGCTTAATGGCGACAAGGTGCAGACCCAAAAGCGGTTACTTGATGACAGGGGTGAGCGAATTCGTGATGTGCGCGTCGGCCCGGATGGTTATCTGTATGTCCTGACCGACGAATCTGACGGGGAACTACTGAAAATCAGCCCATCGAATGAGTGATTAACTCAATGGAATCATGACGAATTGCTTAAACGCTGGGCGCTGGGTCAGTTGCTGATACCAGCGTTGCAGGTTGGGAAAATCATTCCACTGGATATCGAGATTGAACAGATTGTAGACAGTTGGAGCCAGCGCAATGTCGGCAGTACCGAATTCAGCGCCACCAAGCCACGGCTGCTTCGCCAATTCCGCATCCACGATGGCAAATAGCGCGTTACATTGCTCGATGCTATCGGCGATCAGCTTTTCATCACGTTGTTCAGGTGCGAGACGTACCAGGCTGATAAATACACCACGATGTGGGCCGGTAAGAGAGGTTGCCGTCCAGTCCATCCATTTTTCACCACGCGCACGAGCTGCAGGGTCTGCAATCCAAAGCGAATCTTTGCCGTATTGAGCCGCCAGATAACGCACGATGGTATTGGACTCCCACAGCGTCAGGTCGGTGGCGTCGTCGTGAATGCAGGGCACCAGCGCATTTGGGTTCATCGCCAGATATTCTGCATCATGGGTTTTGCCAAATTTCCCACCTGCCGGGACTGAATCATACGCCACACCTAACTCTTCCAGGCACCACAGTACTTTCTTCACATTCGTTGAATTGTCTCTGCCCCAAACTGTGATCATTTTGTTTCCTCATTGTTAGTTTGCATCTCATTATGCCGAGTGTTGATGAAGAAAACAGCGCGTATGTTCAACGGTTGGTAAAAAACTGATTAACGTGGCGGCAAGTGGTGCAGTTATCGAATAAACTTAAAAAACTTTACCAACGCTATGTTTCATTAAGCGATTCACACGTTATACCCTTCATACTAGAAGCTGCATCTGCGTTGGCCGCAGACGATTGCCCGAATCACTTACTTGAGTAAGCTTATTGGGACTCACGTCTTTGCCGCCTTGATGCAACGCCTATTATTTTGGGTATGGCTTACTGGCAACTTGAATCATTAAGTCACGGCGTGTGTCGTCACTTTTTTAGAATGGATACTGGGTGGTGTTATGAAAACTATACAAATCCCTGCTTCGCTACGAGCATTATTGGCAGGAACAACCCTGCTGTTAGTGGCTGCACCTGCACTGAGCGCGGAACAGACGGCTGACGCGCCGCAAGTTGATGCTAAAGCTTGGATCTTAATGGATTACGCCAGCGGCAAAGTATTGGCGGAAGGAAATGCCGACCTCCAACTCGACCCGGCGAGTTTGACCAAGTTGATGACCAGCTATGTGGTTGGCCAGGCTCTCAAAGTGGAAAAAATCAAACTGACCGATATGGTCACTATCGGCAAAGATGCATGGGCAACCGGTAATCCGGCGCTGCGTGGCTCATCGCTGATGTTCCTCAAGCCAGGCGATACCGTCTCGGTTGAAGAATTGAATAAAGGTGTGATCATTCAGTCAGGCAACGATGCCAGTATTGCGCTTGCAGATTTTGTGGCCGGCAGCCAGGATTCGTTCGTCAGCCTGATGAACAACTATGCGCAAAAGCTGAATCTCACTAACACCACCTTTAAAACCGTACACGGCCTCGATGCTCCAGGGCAGTTTAGTACCGCGCGCGATATGGCGTTGCTGGGCAAAGCCTTAATTCACGATGTGCCAGAAGAGTACGCCATCCACAAAGAGAAAGAGTTCACCTTCAACAACATCAAGCAGCCAAACCGTAACCGCTTGCTGTGGAGCTCAAACCTTAACGTTGACGGCATGAAAACTGGCACCACTACGGGGGCAGGTTACAACCTGGTGGCGTCCGCGACCTCAGGCGAGATGCGCTTAATTTCCGTGGTTCTGGGCACCAAAACTGACCGTATTCGTTTCAATGAAAGCGAAAAATTGCTGACATGGGGCTTCCGCTTCTTTGAAACCGTAACGCCGATTAAACCGGAAGCGACTTTTGTCACACAGCGCGTGTGGTTCGGTGACAAAAGCGAAGTGAATCTGGGCGCGGGTGAGGGGGGCTCAGTCACCATTCCACGCGGTCAACTGAAAAACCTGAAGGCAAGTTACAAACTGAATGATCCGCAACTGACCGCACCGCTGAAAAAAGGCCAGGTTGTCGGGACTATCGACTTCCAGCTTAACGGTAAAAGTATTGAACAGCGTCCGTTGATGGTGATGCAAGCAGTCGAAGAGGGTGGGTTCTTTAGCCGTATGTGGGACTTTGTGTTGATGAAGTTCCATGCTTGGTTTGGTAGCTGGTTCTAATCCTTCCTCCTTCATACTTCGAGTTGCAGGGGTGTTGGCTACGGTCGTGCACCCCAGTCACTTACTTGTGTAAGCTCCGGGGGCTTCACTCCTTTGCCGCCTGCCTGCGACGCGAATTATTTTGGAGGAGCGACTTAGCGAATGCGCTATTTCCACTGCAAGGTAAGATTCTGCGACGCGGCATACTCAACAAACGCCGCGTCAGGTTGTTCGTTACTGATAAGCAAATCAAAAGCAGAAACGGGCCCCATACAGGCGGCGCGGACTTTGCCAAATTTGCTGCTGTCCACCACCAACACACGCTGTTGTGCCATCGCTAGCGCCCAGTGTTTTACTGGCAACTCATCCAGATTAAAACAGGTGACCCCATGACGGGGATGGATACCTGCTGCGGAGAAAAAAGCGATGTCCGGGCAAAAGTTATTCAGGCATTCCTGGAAATTAATCGGTTTGAAAATCGCATTACTGGAGTGAAATTCCCCACCGCTCAAAATAACCCGACAACCGGGTTTGTCCTGCAACGCCAGAAAGGTGTTTAACGAATAGCAAACTCCGGTAAATATCAGTTCGTCATCTAAGGCTTCGATGATGTATGGCGTCGTGGTGCCACAGTCAAAAAATACCGTTTGATGCGGGCGCACCAAAGCCGCAGCAAGGCGTGCAGCGTGGCGTTTTTCCTCGATGCGACGGGTTTTCTGATCACTTAACAGGTAGTGATTGGCAGTGACGCTACGGGGTTCGAGAACCACATAACCGCCCAACAGGACAACCGGCCCTGGGTCATTGCTCAGGTCACGGCGAATGGTCATTTCAGAGACACCCAGTAAAGCAGACGCTTCTTTCAGGTGAATTTTGTCGCTGCGTTTAAGCGCCTGAATCAGGCGGTTGATGCGTTCGTCGCGCCGGGTTTCCATAATTCCCTCTGAAAATGACAAACCCAGCATCGCCGGGTTTTGATTAACGCATATTACCTTTGCAAAAACACTTAGTCACGCACCCAGCCTTTACGAAGCAAGAGGGCTAAACAGAAACGATATGCCTGATAAAGTCGGGGGTATTTCTGAATGCCGAGCAATCGACTAAGGATCAACAACAATTCACTATCTACCACGCAGTCAATTTATTACACTTTGAGCGTTTTCTTCTCCTTCGAGTTTCTAATGCAAAATAATAAGCGATTGGGTCGCCATGCACTGCTATTTCCGCTGTGCCTGGTGCTCTATGAATTTTCGACCTATATCGGCAATGACATGATCCAGCCAGGCATGCTGGCGGTTGTCGAGCAATACAACGCGGGTATCGAGTGGGTACCGACCTCCATGACGGCGTATTTGGCGGGCGGCATGTTTTTACAGTGGCTACTTGGGCCGCTGTCGGACCGAATTGGCCGCCGCCCGGTCATGTTGACCGGCGTGGTGTGGTTTATCGTCACCTGTCTTGCCACACTACTGGCACAGAACATTGAGCAATTTACCTTCCTGCGCTTCTTACAAGGGGTCAGCCTGTGCTTTATCGGTGCGGTGGGCTATGCCGCCATCCAGGAATCCTTCGAAGAAGCGGTGTGTATTAAAATCACAGCGCTGATGGCGAACGTTGCATTGATTGCACCGTTGCTTGGCCCGTTGGTGGGTGCCGCGTGGATTCACTACGCGCCGTGGGAAACCATGTTTGTGCTGTTTGCAGCACTCGCGGCTTTTTCATTTTATGGTTTGCACCGTGCCATGCCAGAAACCGCGACGCGTCTGGGCGAGAAACTGTCGCTGCGTGATTTAGGCCATGATTACAAACTGGTACTGAGCAACGGGCGGTTTGTCGCGGGGGCACTGGCGACGGGTTTTGTCAGTCTGCCGCTGCTGGCGTGGATTGCGCAATCGCCGATTATCATCATCAGCGGTGAAAAACTCTCGACTTACGAATACGGTTTGCTGCAGGTGCCTATCTTTGGCGCATTGATCCTCGGTAACCTGGTGCTGGCACGCTTAACCTCACGCCGTAGCGTGCGCTCGCTGATTATTTTTGGCGGCTGGTGGATTTTGCCAGGCCTGGTGGTGGCTGCCGTAGCAACGGTTGTGTCGTCTCATGCCTATCTGTGGATGACTGCCGGTTTGAGTATTTACGCCTTTGGTATCGGCCTTGCCAACGCAGGCCTGGTGCGCCTGACGCTGTTCGCCAGCGACATGAGCAAAGGCACGGTGTCGGCGGCGATGGGCATGTTGCAGATGTTTATTTTTACCGTCGGCATCGAGGTGAGTAAGCATGCTTATCTGTTTGGCGGCAACGGTTTGTTCAGCGTGCTGAATTTGCTGGGTGGCCTTATTTGGCTCGGGTTGATGTTTGCGTTCTTGAAAGATAAGAGTGTCGG
>NZ_DATERI010000131.1:0-34753 GCF_035271705.1 Buttiauxella sp. | reverse complement strand
TGGCTGCAGCGTTAAAACGCTGGCCATTACTGGCAGAGTTAACGCAACAATAGGGAGTCGGACTGATGCCGCTCATTGGGTTACAAGGATTGCGTGGGGGCGTGGGAACGACCTCTCTCACCGCAGCACTTGGGTGGTCTTTACAACAACTGGGCGAATCCGTGCTGGTCGTTGATGCTTCCCCGGATAATTTGCTACGCCTGTATTTTAATATCGATTTCGCGCATCCTGGTGGCTGGGCGCGTGCGCTGCTGGATAATACAGACTGGCACAGTGCAGCCTGGAGCTATACCCCGCGCCTGGATGTTCTGCCTTTTGGGCGGTTGAGCTCAGTGGAACGCCTGTCTTTACCTTCCCTCGACAAAACGCTCGGCCATTTCATCCATGCGTTAGAAGAACTCAAATCAAGCCAGCGCTATCAATGGATTCTGGTGGACTTTCCTCATGGTTACGATGCCCTTACACGTCAACTGTTAAGCCAGTTTGATAATGTATTGACCGTGGTTAAACCGGACACCAATTGCCATATTCGCCTACATCAACAAACGTTGCCTCAGTCGTCACGGATTTTGGTGAACTACCTGCTGGTGGCAAGCCAGTTACAGGACGATATTTATCAGGTCTGGCTGCAAAGCCATCGCAACCTGGTTCCGATTGTTATCCATTGTGATGAGGCGATGGCTGAATCTGTGGCTATGAAACAGCCGCTGGGCGAGTATCGCCAGGATTCTCTTGCCGCCCAGGAGATGATGACTCTCGCAAACTGGTGTCTGCTGCAGTATTCAGAGACGAAAAAATGAGGAGCTTCGCGAACGGACTGTTGCTTCCCTCCGCCAGTCAGCGGCTCGGAGGGCGCTATCGCCTGTTTCTCCGTAACGGCACGCCATTTTTGACAGCCGTACTAGGCTGTTTTTGGTGGCTTCTGGCGTGGACTGTGTTGCCGCTGGAAAATGCACACTGGACCACTATTCGCGCCAGGCACGCGCAACTTTATCCTCATATCAACCCGAAGCGTCCCCGTCCGCTGGATGCTGTGCGCTATTTGTTGCAATCCCTCTGGCTTATCATTCGCGCGGGTTCTACAAAACACAGCCAATCGGTGCGTTTGAAATACCAGGACAGAATTAATGTCTGGTCCAACTGGTTTGATAAAATCCCTGAACGCTTTAACCAACAGACCCGCCATCTGGACAAAGAAAAAGAGCTTGGGCAACTGAACTACAGAGTACGCAGAACTATTCTCAGCGTGATTGTTATCCTTTGTGCGGTCCTTGTCCTGCTGTGCGTGACCCAACCCTTCAACCCGGTGGCGCAATTTATCTTCATGATGTTGTTGTGGGGCGTGGCCTTGCTGGTACGTCGTTTGCCGGGACGCTTCTCGGCATTGATGCTCATCGTCCTGTCGTTGACCGTTTCCTGTCGTTACATCTGGTGGCGTTATACCTCGACCCTGAACTGGGACGATCCGGTAAGTCTGGTGTGCGGCCTTGTCCTGCTGTTTGCCGAAACCTACGCCTGGATAGTATTGATAATGGGCTACTTCCAGGTTATCTGGCCGCTCAATCGCCAGCCGGTACCGATGCCCAAAGACACCAATACCTGGCCTGAAGTCGATATCTTTGTGCCAACCTACAACGAAGATCTGAGCGTAGTAAAAAGTACGATTTACGCCTCCCTGGGTCTCGACTGGCCGAAAGACAAGCTCAACATCTGGCTTCTTGATGATGGTGATCGTGAAGAGTTTCGTCAGTTCGCCGAGCATGTTGGGGTGAAATATATTGCCCGAACCACGCATGAACACGCTAAGGCCGGTAACATCAACCATGCGTTGAAACACGCAACTGGCGAGTTTGTGGCGATTTTCGACTGCGACCACGTACCGACGCGCTCCTTCCTGCAATTGACGATGGGCTGGTTCTTCAAAGAAAAACAACTGGCGATGATGCAAACACCGCATCATTTCTTCTCGCCTGATCCGTTTGAACGGAACCTTGGGCGCTTTCGCAAAACCCCGAATGAAGGCACGCTGTTCTACGGGCTGGTGCAGGACGGTAACGACATGTGGGACGCCACCTTCTTCTGTGGTTCCTGCGCTGTTATCCGCCGGGAGGCACTGGATTCCATCGGCGGTATTGCGGTAGAAACAGTGACTGAAGATGCTCACACCTCGCTGCGCTTGCACCGTCGCGGTTGGACATCGGCTTATTTACGTATCCCTCAGGCGGCAGGGCTTGCAACGGAGAGCCTGTCTGCGCATATCGGGCAGCGCATTCGCTGGGCGCGTGGGATGACGCAGATTTTCCGTCTTGATAACCCGCTGTTAGGTAAAGGGCTCAAATTTGCTCAACGGTTGTGCTATGTGAATGCCATGCTCCACTTTTTATCCGGCATTCCGCGACTTATCTTCCTGACCGCGCCATTGGCTTTCCTGCTGCTGCACGCCTATATCATTTTCGCCCCGGCGTTGATGATCGCGCTGTTTGTTCTGCCACATATGATTCACGCCAGTCTGACCAACTCGAAGATTCAGGGAAAGTATCGCCACTCCTTCTGGAGCGAAATCTACGAAACCGTGCTGGCCTGGTACATTGCGCATCCGACTATGGTGGCGCTGTTTAATCCGCATAAGGGCAAGTTCAATGTGACAGCGAAGGGGGGCCTGGTGGAAAAGGAGTATGTCGACTGGGTTATCAGTCGTCCGTATCTGTGGATGGTGCTGATCAACCTCCTGGGTGTGGCATTCGGTATCTGGCGCTTCTTCTTCGGCCCGGAAGACGAAATTCTGACGGTGGTCGTGAGCCTACTCTGGGTGTTCTACAATCTGGTTATCCTTGGCGGTGCTGTAGCGGTGTCGGTGGAAAGTAAACAGGTGAGACGTGCACATCGCGTTGAAATTGCCATGCCTGCGGCGGTTGCTCGTGAAGACGGTCATCTGTTCGCTTGCACTGTACATGACTACTCTGACGGTGGGGTGGGGATCAAAATTCACGGTCCGGCCAGAGTGCTGGAAGGGCAAAAAGTGAATCTGCTGCTCAAACGCGGCCAGCAGGAGTACTTCTTCCCGTCTCAGGTTATGCGTGTATTTGGCTCAGAGGTTGGCCTGAAACTCGTGAACATGACCACTCGCCAGCATATCGATTTTATTCAATGTACTTTTGCCCGGGCTGATACCTGGGCACTTTGGCAGGACAGCTTCCCGGAAGATAAGCCACTGGAAAGCCTACTCGATATCATGAAACTGGGGTTCCGGGGTTACCGACATCTGGCGGAATTTGCACCGCAATCACTGAAATTTATTTTCCACTCTACCACTCTGCTGGTGGAGTGGATTGTGTCATTTATTCCGCGTAGCCCGGGGAATAACCTGGCAGAACAGCGGACCGTGTCTGCATTGGCCCAACTTTGATGAAAACGCGATGAAAAGAAAACTATCCTGGTTATATGCAGTGGCTCTTGGCATTAACGTTTTACCGATGATGGCAAATGCTGCCGATGAGGTGGCACCCAACGATCAGGCAGCGATTGTAGCACCTGCTATGGATGCTCCTGTGCCAGAAAAATCGGCTGACGATTCGGCACCAGCGGTGGGTGAACAGGCAATCGAGCAGGCCATGCCTGGGGTTGCTCGTGCTCACGCGCCTGTTGTTACGGAAAGTGTGCCCTCCAGAGAGGTGAAACTGAGTTTCGCACAAATCGCACCGCCACCTGGGAGTATGGAGTTACGTGGGGCAAGCCCAAATGGTTCGGTGGAATTTGGCACGCGCAGTGACGAAATCGTCTCAAAAGCGATGTTGAATCTGGAATACACCCCCTCGCCATCGTTATTGCCTGGACAGTCCCAGCTTAAAGTCTATCTGAATGAAGAATTGATGGGCGTGCTGCCGGTAACCAAAGAGCAACTGGGCAAGAAAACGTTCGCACAGATGCCAATCGACCCACTGTACATCACCGATTTTAACCGCGTGCGCCTGGAGTTTGTTGGGCACTACCACGGCACCTGCGAAAACCCGACCAGCTCCACTCTGTGGATGTCCGTGGGGCGCAACAGTTCTCTGGCGTTGACCTACCTGACGCTTAAGGTAAAAAACGACCTGTCGAACTTCCCATTCCCATTCTTTGACAGTCGCGACAATCGTCCGTTAGTGCTGCCAATAGTCTTTGCCGGTACGCCAGACACTGCACAGCAGCATGCGGCGGGGATTATTGCGTCCTGGTTTGGTTCGCGTACCGCATGGCGCGGCCAGCAGTTCCCGGTACTTTATAACCAACTGCCGGAACGTAATGGCATTGTGTTTGCTACTAACGATAAGCGCCCTGATTTCCTGCGTGATCACCCACCGGTCAATGCGCCAACGGTAGAGATGATAAGTCACCCGGATAATCCGTATGTAAAACTGCTGGTGCTTTTGGGGCGTGACGATAAAGACCTGCTTCAGGCAGCAAAAGGGATTGCGCAGGGCAACGTGCTGTTCCGTGGCAATAGCGTCACCGTTGATGACGTCAAACCATTGCTGCCACGAAAACCTTACGATGCGCCGAACTGGGTACGTACCGACCGCCCGATTACCTTTGGCGAGCTGAAAAGCTATGAAGAGCAGTTGCAGTCAACGGGTCTTAATCCATCGGCGATCAACGTCAAGCTCAACCTGCCGCCAGATTTGTACTTGATGCGCAGTAGCGGTATCAATATGGACCTGAAATATCGCTATACCGCGCCGCCAATCAAAGACAGCTCGCACATGGACGTCAGCCTGAACAACCAGTTAGTGCGCTCATTCAGCCTCACGCCAAATGAGGTCAGCAACAAACTGCTGCTGCGTTTGCCGGTGTTGCAAGGATTGCTTGATGGTAAAAATGATGTCGCCATTCCTGCATTGAGTCTCGGAGCGGTTAACCAGTTGAGTTTTGATTTTTCTTACATGAACCCGATGCCTGGCGGTTCTGTTGACAACTGTATTACCTTCCAGCCGGTACCAAACCGAGTGGTGATTGAAGAAGAATCAACTATCGACTTCTCAAATTATTATCACTTTATTGCGATGCCGGATCTACGTTCGTTTGCCAACGCAGGCTTCCCGTTCAGCCGCATGGCCGACTTGTCTCAGTCGGTCATTCTGGTGAACAAAGAACCGAAACCCGCACAGGTGACGGCGATGCTTGATGCGCTGGGTACCATCGGCGCGCAGACGGGCTTCCCGGCGATCAATATGACGATAACCGATGATGCCAACACGATTCAGGGTAAAGATGCCGACATCATGATTATCGGCACTATTCCTGACAAACTCAAAGACGACAAACGTGTTGATCTGTTGGTCGAGGCGGCAAAAAGTTGGGTGAAAATGCCGAAGCGGCAGTCTGCTTTGCAAAGCGTGATGGTCGACGAAATCGACCGCGAAGCTGATGTGCAAACGACCATTTCTTCACAGGGCCCAATGGCGGCAATAGTCAGTTTCCAGTCACCCTATAACGAGCAACGCAGTGTGGTTGCGCTGCTAGCTGATAGCCCGCGTGGTTACCAACTGCTGACTAACACCCTGAACGACAGTGGTAAACGTGCGGTGTTGTCCGGCTCGGTTTCGGTGATTCGTGAGTCTGGCGTCAACAGTATTCGCGTAGGGGATGTTTACTACGTCGGCCATTTACCATGGTTTGAACGTATCTGGTATGCGCTTTCCAGTCATCCGGTGCTGCTGGCGTTCTTTTCTCTGATAAGCGTCGTGCTGCTGGCCTGGGTTCTGTGGCGTCTCCTGCGCATCCTGAGCCGTCGTCGTATTGATCCGGATAATGAGTAATTGCTGATGAAATGTTGGAACGGGGTGCTAATGGCCGGGCTGTTGTTAGTGTCTCTAACCGGGCAGGCCGCGTGCAGTTGGCCTGCCTGGGATCAGTTTAAAAAAGCGTACATCAGCGATGAGGGGCGGGTGATTGACCCTTCGGATGAACGCAAAATAACGACCTCTGAAGGGCAGAGCTACGCGCTATTCTTCGCCCTTGTGGCGAATGACCCGAAAACGTTTACGCAGTTACTTAGCTGGACAGAAAACAATCTTGCCCAGGGCGCGCTTAAAGATCATCTCCCCGCCTGGCTGTGGGGGCGCAACGATGAGCACCAGTGGAGCGTGCTGGATATGAATTCAGCCAGTGACGCGGACATGTGGATAGTCTGGAGCCTTCTTGAAGCAGGCAGATTGTGGAATAAGCCGAGCTATTCGCGGCTTGGTCAACGACTGTTAAAGCGCGTGGCAAAAGAGGAAGTCGCGAAGGTGCCAGGTCTGGGGTACATGCTGTTACCCGGCAAGCATGGCTTTAGCCATTCTCCTCGCTGGCGTTTTAACCCCAGTTATTTACCACCACAGGTCTTAAACCGCGTGGCGCGTTACAGCGGGCCGTGGGTGTCGATGCGTGATACCAATCAGCGTTTGCTGCTTGAAACGTCCCCGAAAGGTTTTGCGCCTGACTGGGTGGAGTGGGTTGAGGGTAAAGGCTGGGATTTAGCACCGGAACAGCCGCTGGTCGGCAGCTATGACGCAATCCGTGTGTATCTTTGGGCGGGCATGATGGCGGATAACGATCCCTATAAAGCACAACTACTTAAACGCTGGCAGCCCATGGCGCAGGCAACCGCGAAATCCGGCTTGCCTCCAGAACACATCAGTGTCGAAACGGGTGAGAGCAAGGGTGATGGTCCGGAGGGATTTTCCGCATCGTTACTCCCTTTCTTACAGGGCAATAAAGCACAGGACGTGCAGCGTCAGAGAGTGCTTGAATATCAGCCACAGGGCGATGCCTATTACAACGACGTTTTAACGCTTTTTGGTCACGGATGGGATCAGAAATATTTTCGCTTTAATGCTCAGGGTGAGTTAATCCCGAACTGGGGCCAAGTATGCGCAAATTCTCATTAAATATTATTAGCTTATCTCTTAGCCTGGCGCTAATGCCGCTTGCCTGGGCCGCCGTGACGCCGCAACAGCAGTTGCTGGATCAGGTGCGGTTGGGTGAAAGCAGCAAACGTGAGGATTTGGTGCGCCAGTCCCTGAATCGCCTGGAGTTAATTGACCCGAATAATCCGGAGGTTATTGCCGCTCGTCTGCGCTATCTGCTGCGTCAGGGCGACACCCCCGGGGCCCAAAAACAGCTCGACCGCTTGTCACATATTGCCCCGTCATCATCGGCATACCAGGAATCAGTGACGACGATGGCCCTTTCGACCCCAGAAGGGCGCCAGCAGTTACAGCAGACGCGTTTGCTCGCGACGACCGGGCATACACAAGAAGCCCTGGCGGCGTATAAAAAACTTTTCAACGGTATTCCTCCGTCGGGTGACCTGGCGGTGGAATACTGGACGCTGATGGCCAAAGATCCATCAAGTCAGACTCAGGCAATTAACAAACTCAAAGCCTTGAACGATGCCAATCCAGGAAATGCCGAGCTGCGCAGTAACCTTGCGCGTTTGATGTTTGCTAACGGACGCCGTGAAGAAGGTTTTGCGGTGCTTGAGCAGATGGCAAAGTCTAATAACAGCAATCAGGATGCGGCACAAATTTGGTATGACCAAATCGATGACATGCCCACAAGCGAAGCCAGTGTCGCTGCGCTTCAGCGATTTCTGAGAAATTTCAGCGAGGGTGAAAAAGTCACTAGTGCACGTACCCAACTTGTCGAGCAACAAAAACAGCTCTCCGACCCGGCGTTTAAAGCGCGATCTCAAGGCCTGGCTGATGTCAACAGCGGCAGCGGCAATAAAGCTATTCCGCAACTGCAGAAAGCGCTGGCTACGAATCATGATGACAGTGAGGCGATTGGAGCGTTAGGCCAGGCGTATTCTCAGCAGGGCAATCACGCCCGTGCCATTGCGCAGTTTGAAAAAGCGATCCAGATGGATCCTGACAGTGATAACCGTGGCAAATGGGACAGCCTGCTACAAACCAACCGCTACTGGCTGTTAATACAGCAGGGCGACGAGCAGCTTAAAGCGAACAATCTGGCCGATGCGCAGCAAAAATATCAGCAGGCCAGGGCCGTCGATAACACTGACAGCTACGCGGTGCTTGGACTGGGTGACGTTGCCACTGCTCGCAAAGACGATGCGGCTGCCGAACGTTTTTATCAGCAGGCGTTGCGGATGGATAACGGCAACAGTAATGCGGTACGCGGACTGGCGAACATTTACCGCCGCCAGTCGCCAGAACGCGCTACGGCCTTTATCCAGAGTCTTTCAGCCAGCCAGCAGCGCAGCATTGATGACATCTCCCGTAGCCTTGAAGGTGATCGTCTTGAACAACAGGCCACGGCACTGGAAAGCCAGGGGCAATGGGCGCGAGCCGTCGAGGTGCAACGCCTGCGTCTGAAGCTCGATCCGGAAAGCGTGTGGATCACTTATCGTCTTAGCAAAGACCTCTATGCGGTGGGTAAGCACAGCGAAGCTGATGCCCTTATGCGTAAGCTAGCGCAACAGCGCCCAACGGACCCGGAGCAGGTTTACGCCAGCGGGTTATATCTGTCGGGAAAAAATCAGGATACGGCGGCGCTGACGCACCTCAACACATTGCCGCGCAATCAGTGGAATGACAACATCATTGAGCTGGCCAACCGGCTACAGTCAAATAACGTGATAGAAACCGCCAATCTTCTGCGTGAAGGCGGCAAAGAGGCAGAAGCAGTCGCACTCTTAAAACAGCAGCCACCTTCTGACCGCGTTGATTTGACCCTCGCCGACTGGGCTATGCAGCGAGGCGATAATGGTTCTGCCGAAGAGCTGTACCAACAGGTCCTACAGCGTGATCCGAAAAATACCGAAGCGCGTCTGGGTCTTGCTGAAAATTACGCCGCTCAGGGTGATAAGTCGCTTGCTGGTGAACAACTGGTGCTGCTGCAGCAGACTCCGGCTGAGGAGTCGCTGTCGGTGAATACCGAGCGACGGATAGCCAACCTACAATCTGCTGTTGGCGATAACGAACAGGCTCAGCTTACCTTCACACGTATTATCCCGACGGCCAAGAGTCAGCCTCCTTCAATGGACAATGCGCTGGTACTGCGTGATGCCGCGCGTTTCCAGGCTGCGAATCACCAGCCGGATCAGGCACTGGACACCTACAAAGATGCCATGGTTTCCTCAGGTGTGACGGATACACGCCCAGTGGATAATGACACCTTCACCCGCCTGACACGCAATGATGTCAACGACGACTGGCTAAAACGTGGAGTGCGCAGCGATGCTGCAGATCTTTATCGTCAGCAGGACGTGAACGTGACCCTGGATCATGATTACTGGGGTTCCAGCGGCACACCGGGATATTCAGATCTTAAAGCGCATACCACCATGTTGCAGGTAGACGCACCGCTTAGCGACGGGCGAATGTGGTTCCGTACTGACGTCGTGGGCATGGATGCGGGCGCCTTTGAGAACAGCACTAATGGTGACTATAACGAACGCTGGGGCACCTGTGACGACAACACCTGCGTAGGCGGTAACCATCAACGAGCGAATGGCGCGAGCCTTGCCGTCGGTTGGAAAAACGACACCTGGGAAACGGATATCGGCACTACACCGCTAGGTTTTGACGTGGTAGACGTGGTCGGAGGCGTGAACTACAGCAGCGATATCGGCCCGCTGGGTTACACCCTGACTGCCCATCGTCGCCCTGTTTCCAGTTCGATGCTCTCGTTTGCCGGACAACGTGATCCGAATACCGACACCGTGTGGGGCGGGGTGCGTGCTACGGGTGTGGCGGTAAGCACCAATTATGATAAAGGTGAAGCCAACGGGGTGTGGTCAAGCCTGAGCGCTGATTCGCTGACCGGGCAAAACGTTGAGGATAACTGGCGTGTGCGCCTGATGACAGGCTATTACTACAAACTGATTAACGAAAATAACCGCCGTCTGACTGTGGGTTTGACCAACATGCTCTGGCACTACGATAAAGACCTGAGTGATTACTTCCTCGGCCAGGGCGGCTATTACAGCCCGCAGCAGTATGTGTCGTTTGCGATCCCAATTGTCTGGCGTGAACGTACGGAAAACTGGTCATGGGAGTTGGGTGGGTCTGGTTCGTGGTCGTATTCAAAATCGGACACCAGAAGGCGCTATCCGATATCCAGCCTGGTGCCGAATAGCAGAGATCCGATAACCGGTGAGCTTGATTATCCTGACCGCGATGACTCGACGAACGGTAGCAGCAGCAACGGATTTGGTTACACGGTACGCGCGTTAATCGAACGCCGTATCGATACCCACTGGTCAATTGGTGCCGGGGTCGATATCCAGCAAGCGGAAGATTACGCACCAAGCCATGCGTTGCTGTTTATCCGCTACTCGCAGTTGGGCTGGCTGGGTGATATGGATATGCCTCCGCAGCCTTTAGTGCCATACGCTGATTTCTAAATGGGACCAGACTTCACAGTCAGGACATCGTGTTTCAGGGACACATACTAGCCTGTGATACTCCAGGAGTGACGGATAGTTGACCCCGAATAAAACGATCCTTGAAGCCGGTCATTTGTGACCGGCTTTATTATTTTCACTATGGCAACGCAGTTCACTGACTTACCAGGATTACTTTTGTGGCTGGCTCAGGTCAATTCCCGCGTTACGTAGCATTTTAAGGATTTCGTATAACAGATCACTTCGTGTTGAGCCGACCATACGTGGGCTGAGTACATAACCGGTCACGCTGAGCACAATACCATTCGGCCCCAACTCTTTAAAACTCACTGATGGCGCAGGGGCTTCAAGAATCGATTCGTGCAGACGATAAGCCTCCAGCAGTAAAGTGCGTACCTGTTCTGGATCGATATTCAGCGGGAAGGTGAGGGCGATAGTCGCTACACCCTGCGCATTGCCCATTGTGGCATTACGCACATTTTGCGAGATAAGCTGAGAGTTCGGTACAATCACCGTGGATTTATCACTGAGCTGAATCTCAGTGGCGCGGACGTTAATACGGCGGATATCTCCTTCTACTCCACTGATGCTTATCAGATCACCCACTTTCACCGGGCGCTCAGTCAACAGGATAAGACCGGAGATAAAGTTCTTCACAATCTCTTGCAGGCCAAAACCGATACCGACCGACAAGGCGCTGACAATCCACGCCAGTTTGTTCCACTCGATGCCGAGCATAGAGAAGGTCAGCATGATGATTAACACATAACCAATGTTGGCGAACAGTGTCACCAACGAGGCGCGCATCCCACGATCTAGCTTGGTTTTCGGCAGGAAATCTTTATCCAACCAGTGACGTGTAGAACGTAATACATATAACCCGACGACGGTACACAGGAAGGCATTCATCACGCGGGAAGGGATAACACTAGAGCCTTCCAGCCCTTTTCCACCCCAAATCTCAGCTACTTTGTTGAGTAACTCTAAAGGCGTGGTACTACCGAAGGTGCCATTTATTAGTGCGACCGTGGCCAGCAGCAGCAGGAGTGTTTTACCTAAACCGGTGAACAGTGTGTCCGCAAGTGACAGATGCCTGTCGTTGACACTCAGAGAGCTTTTAAGCATTTTCCCGCAATAGGTCGTCGGCGAAAACACGATGTCACACAAATCCACCACAAAGTGGGCCAGTAGATACCAGCAACTGATGACCAGCCCTATCCATAACAATTCAAAGCTAATAAAACGTGCCAGTGGGATATAGCCAATCAGCAAGCTAAGCAGAATCACCGTTGATGTGAGGCTAATAGCCAGATGAACGAGGCCGGCAATGGTTGATCGTACTTCAGATTCTTCGCCCTCATCACGCATCATACGGCGTATGCGGTTGACCCGGAGCGGTGCGACCAAACCGATTATCGCGACCAGTAAAGCCAGCAAGCCATTACCCAAGAGCGTCAGATCAATGCTTGCTCCCACCAGGGCATTCAGTTGTTCGAAGGTACCGAAGATAAAGATAGATGTTCCCAGGATGACTGGGAACGGAGCCAATATCTTTACTACAGGATCGGCAATGCCCGGTAAACGCCAGGAAGGTTGGCGGTTAGAGAGTAGCGAAATCCCCAGAGCGGCAAGCAGTGCAGAGAAATAGGTTAACCCAACCAGTTGGCCGGCAAACTCATGTACCCACTGAGAAGTTGCGGGTAAACGTGTAAAAATATAGCACAGCAGTTGAACACAGATCCCGAGCGATAATGTGAACTCAAGGGCCGTGGAACAGGCCAGGAAACTGCGGCGGAAACGGCCCTGTGGCAGCACGTGCAACAGGATCCAGTTGATAGGCTTATCCAGTACTCTGCGGCCGAAGATGCCCATCGCCAGCGCCAGTAGCAAATAGACAGCAGAACCTACCTGCCACTCTTTGTCCCAAGCTTGCTGCCAGGCATCACGCAGTTGTGACGTAAATTTGTTGAAACGTGTGGCATCCTGCACGCTTGGGGTGAACAGCGGTGTCCAGAAATCTTTGCCTAACAGCGTGCCTGTGTTCAGCGCTATCTGGGTTTTTAGTGCACCACGACGCATTTCATCAATTTGCGCTGACAGATTTTGCGCACCCAGGGCGATGACGTTAACCTGCTCAATTTGCGTGGTGAGCAGTGCCTTGCTGCTGTTTAAGCTTTTCCGTTGGCTCACCACCTGCGCGGTTTCTGTTAGCGTACCGTTCGTGGGAGCGGGGCCTAATACTTCAAGTTGCGCCTGTACTTGCGCCAGTTGTGGCGCCAGCGTGATCATCAGTTGCTCGGTGTCATTGGCGAGTAACTGGGCATCATTATTCAGGTTGGTGAACTGCTTATCGGTTTTTGCGGTAGAAACCCGCTGTTTGAGCGCGTCCAGTCGTTGTTGTAACACTGGCAACACGCTGTTGGAATCAACCTTAACCGATACTCCATCGATAGATTGCCCGACACTTTCATTCGCCCAACTGAGGGTTGGGGAGAACAATAGATATGAAAAACATGCCAGTAGAAGGTATATTCGTAATATTTTTTGCATAGAAAGTGGTGCTCAGGAAAGCGAAAATATGGATGTCAGGGGATAAGCGGTTAAGGAAATCTTATTCGCCACAATAGTCGTAAGGGTAATTGTGCATGCAAGCTTAGCTTAAGTTATTTGTTTGCTTTCTAATACTTTCAAAAGAAAAGAAATTCCATCACATGTTCGTCTGAAAGCGAACACAGGAAGTCATTTATTCAATAAGCTAATAATGCGCAGTCATCACTTCGACCCAGGTTAATATCACGATTTTACATAAATTCGTGAGACGGATCACCATTATTTCCTCGCTAACGTGGAAATAACCTGCCAGACACTGATAATTACTTTAGATATTAGTGTGATATCAGCCATGAAATAACGCGTGTGAATAACGAAGCGAGAAAGGTTAATTACGCGAGAAAGCAGCAACTGGCCCCGTTATGGAGCCAGAGACTTCCGAGCATCTGATTATCTGGTGGAATGGGGCATTAAGTGGATGTGCAGCCCGCACGTTGCAGAATATTTTTTATTTCCTTTTTCATGTCTTCTGTTAATGGTGAGGCTGGGGGGAGTGAATGTACCGGAATATTGAGCCCGATAAGTTGCAACGCATATTTAACAGCATTGTAAAAAGGCAGATCCATCCCATAAAGAGGAGGTATCCAGGATAAGGATTGTTGCAATTCAACAGCCCGTGCGAAATCTTGTTTACGGAAAGCATCCAGAATTCCACAGGTGAGGTGCGGTGCAAAGTTTGCGCTGGCCGGAATACAGCCATCGCCACCAAGGATCAACGTACCCAGCAGGTATTCGTCATAACCGGCGAAAATGGCGAAGTCAGGGCGCTGTGCTTTAACCGCATGAATGGTTTCGCGAATATGCGACAGAGTATCGACGGTATCTTTCAGGCCGACAATATTTGGGCAGCTAAACGCAAGCTCACGAATAACATGAACCGGAATAGATTGACCCGTTAGTGCCGGGAAGTTGTAGAGAAGAATCGGCAACTCAAGCGCGCCGGCAATCGTTTTGTAATGGTGTAGCAGATTGGCTTCACTGAGCGGGTTGTACCATGGGTTAACGACCACCACACCGCTTGCGCCGATTCGCTGAGCATGCAGGCCTGCATCAATAGTTTGTCGCGTACCACAATAAGCGATACCCACCAACACGGGTTTTCTCCCTGCGACCTGTTTTACACAGAACTCAGCCACTTGCGTGCGCTGTGATTCCGACATATGGGCGAATTCTCCGGCGCTGCCGAGGAAAAACAGACCATCTACTGGCGAGGATATTAAATGTTCGATGAGTATCGCCTGAGCGGCCTCATCAAATTCACCTTGTGCATCGAACAGCGTAGGGACTGGCGGAATGACACCACTAAAACGAGGCTGATTCATTATCTACTCCTGCGGGTTATTGATTCAACATACCCTACACAGACTCTCAGCCCAAAGTCTGTAAGCAATACCCCAAAACGATAATTTGGTGCATGCCATCTGACCCTATTTTTAATACGAGCTGCTTGAAAAAATTTCATTTCAGAATCGAGTATGAATAAAAATGGGCCGAGTTGACTGAATTGAAAATAGTTACAATTTATATTTTGTCAATTGGTTTGAATCACGGACATTCATTATTGTCATCACATACTTTCAGGATGGATATATGACTACTCCGTTTAATTACACCTCACCGAAGCCCGGCGTGAAAGCGCTGAAACGCGCGATTGCCGATAAGCTGATGTTTAATGTTGGGACGGGCCCGGCCATTGCCACCCAGCACGACTGGTTGAACGCGGTATTATTTGCTGTGCGTGATCTTATGGTCGAGCGCTGGCTCCAGACCACTCGCGCTCAATTCTCGCAAGATGTGCGTCAGGTTTATTATCTCTCGATGGAGTTTTTGGTTGGCCGAACGCTGTCAAACGCACTGTTGTCATTAGGTATCTATCAGGATGTGGACGATGCCTTGAATGAAATGGGGCTGGATCTGAATTCCCTGCTGGAGGAAGAGAATGATCCCGGTTTGGGGAATGGAGGACTGGGGCGGTTGGCCGCCTGTTTTTTGGACTCTCTGGCAACACTTTCACTGCCGGGGCACGGCTATGGTATTCGCTACGAATACGGCATGTTCAGACAAAATATCGTCGAGGGTCAACAGATGGAGTCGGCGGATCACTGGCTGGAATACGGTAACCCGTGGGAGTTTCCGCGCCATAATATCCGCTATAAAGTGCGTTTTGGCGGGCGGATACAGCAAGAAGGTAGCCAAGTTCACTGGGTAGAAACCGAAGAAGTGCTGGCGATGGCCTGTGACATGGTTATCCCAGGTTTTGATACCCGTGCAGCCAATACATTACGTCTGTGGAGTGCGCAGGCCAGCAATGAAATCAACCTGGGTAAATTCAACCTGGGGGATTATTTTGCGGCGATGGAAGATAAAAATGAGTCTGAAAACGTATCGCGTGTGCTGTACCCGGATGACACCACTTATTCAGGACGGGAATTACGCCTGCGACAGGAGTATTTTCTGGTCTCGGCAACGATACAGGATATTTTTCACCGCCACTTGTTGATGTACAAAACCATCGACAATATTGCTGATAAGGTTGCCGTTCACCTGAATGATACTCACCCGGTACTGTCGATCCCGGAACTGATGCGTGTGCTGATTGACGAGTACCAATTCAGCTGGCTGAGTGCCTGGGAAGTGGTGGAAAAGGTGTTCTCCTACACCAATCACACGCTGATGAATGAAGCACTGGAAACGTGGCCGGTTGATATGATGGGCCGTATTCTGCCTCGGCACCTGCAGTTAATCTTTGAGATCAACGACCACTTTCTCGCGCAGGTGCAGAAGCTCTTTCCAGGAGATGACGACCTGCTGTCGCGTGTATCACTGATTGATGAGAGTCAGGGGCGTCGGGTGCGTATGGCCTGGCTTGCGGTGGTGGCCAGTCACAAGGTTAATGGGGTTTCGGCCCTGCATTCCGAGCTAATGGTGCAATCGTTGTTTGCCGATTTTGCCCGCATTTTCCCGACACGTTTTTGCAACAAAACCAACGGTGTGACGCCACGTCGCTGGCTGGGGTTGGCGAATCGGCCACTCTCTGCGGTGTTGGATGAGGCCATCGGTTACCGCTGGCGTACTGACCTTGAACAGCTCAGTGAGATAGCGCCAAATGCTGATTTTCCGGTTTTTCTGGCGAAGGTGAAAGACGCCAAACTGGAGAACAAAAAGCGTTTGGCCATCTACATCGCGAAAAAATTAAATGTGGTGGTTGATCCACAGGCCATGTTTGATGTGCAGATCAAGCGTATTCACGAATATAAACGTCAGTTGCTTAATGTGCTGCATGTGATCACACGCTATAACCGTCTGCTGGCATCACCAGATAGCCAGATGGTTTCCCGAGTGGTCATTTTTGCCGGTAAAGCGGCGTCTGCGTATTTTGCGGCGAAACAGATTATCCGCCTGATTAATGATGTCGCGAAGGTTATCAACCAGGACCCACGTGTCCATGACCGTTTGAAAGTGGTGTTTCTACCCAATTACAGCGTCAGCCTGGCGCAGATAATTATTCCGGCAGCCGATCTCTCTGAGCAAATATCGTTGGCGGGCACTGAGGCATCCGGCACAAGTAATATGAAGTTTGCGCTAAACGGAGCACTGACTATCGGAACGCTGGATGGTGCCTGCGTCGAAATGCAGGCGCATGTGGGTGAAGAGAATATCTTCATCTTCGGTAATACCGCCGGCCAGGTGGAAGCATTACGACGCGATGGCTACAACCCCCGCCAGTTCTATGAGCAGGATACTGAATTGCGCCAGGTGCTTACGCAGATTGCGACCGGAGCCTTCAGCCCGGAAGAGCCGGAGCGTTATCGAGTTCTGGTTGATTCGCTGCTAAATCTGGGCGATCACTACCAGTTGCTGGCGGATTACCGCAGCTATATTGATACACAGGATAGTGTAGATGAGGTCTATCGGGAGCAGGATGAGTGGACGCGTCGTGCGGTACTGAATATCGCCAATATGGGATATTTTTCATCCGACAGAACAATAAAGGAGTACGCAGACGAGATCTGGAATATTAAGCCGATCAGTCTGTAGCCCGGCAGGCGTTAAGCGAGCGCAAACCTGTGGCCCCACTCCCTGGGGCCAGAGTGTGTTAGCTTCCAATAACCCCGCCGTCGGTTTTGACGATAACCACCGTTGAGGAGCGCGGACGACCGCTGCTCTCCCCATCCGGCCAGCGAGAAACCGCATTCGGATTCGCCGGATCACTAATGTCATCGCCCGGCTCGCCAGGGTGCTGAATATTGATAAACAGGGTTCGGTTGTCCGGCGTGAAGGCGATGCCGGTAATTTCGCAGCCACGTGGCCCGGTCAGGAAGCGTCGGAACTCGTTGCTGCCCGGTATGGTCGCCAGCATCTGGTTGTTGCCCATGCCTTCGTAGGCTTTTTTGTTGATAGTGCTGGATGAGACATCGGTCTGGATCCACAGCACGCCGCTAGGGTCGAACGACAGGCCGTCTGGGCTGCCAAACTCGGCACCTTTCATCGAACCTTTTGCCACATCATCGCTGGCATCCGGTTTTCCACCCATCACCAGAATATCCCATGCAAAGCGTGTGGCCGCAGGGTCGTCACCCTGTTCTTGCCAGTGCATAATGTGACCGTATACGTTGCTGGCTCGCGGGTTGGCGGCATCGACAGGGGCTTTGCCTTCTTTACCACGGTCACTATTGTTAGTCAGTGTGCAATACACACTGCCCGCCGCGTGCGGATCGACGGCAATCCACTCTGGGCGATCCATTTTCGTGGCACCTACCACATCTGCCGCCAGACGTGTTTTGATCAGCAGTTCGCCCTGGCTGGCGAAACCATTACTGGCATCAAGACCCGATTGACCGAAGATCAGCGGTAGCCATTCGCCGCTACCATCGTCGTTAAATTTCGCCACATAGAGCGTACCGGAAGACAGCAGATCCATCGCCGCCTCGCGGTTGTTCGCCGCATAGGTTTTATCGGAGACGAATTTGTAGATGTACTCAAATTTTTGGTCATCGCCCATGTACGCCACCACACGACTGTCGGCTGCCAGCGTGATAGCCGCGCCTTCGTGTTTGAAGCGCCCAAGTGCAGTATGTTTGCGTGGGGTGGAATCGGGATTAAACGGGTCGATTTCCACCACCCAGCCAAAACGATTCGGCTCGTTCGGTGTTGCATCGACGCTAAAGCGCGGGTCGACTTCATTCCAGCGATAAGAATCGTCGCTGTCGCTGATGCCGTAGCGTTTTTCCAACGCATTCGGTGCAGCCTTTTTGACGAAAATATCTGACCAGTTTTCTTCACAAGTGAGATACGTGCCCCACGGCGTGTGGCCATTGGCGCAGTTTTGCATGGTACCGAGAATGGTGGCGCCCGCGGGATCCGCCGCAGTTTTCAGCAGCTCATGACCTTTCGCCGGTCCTGTGACGTTCATCGGCGTGTTCACTGTAATGCGGCGCGCGTACTGCGACGGGCGCACCACCGTCCAGCCGTCACCCTCTTTTTTCACTTCGATAACCGACACACCCATCGCGTTCTGACCCTTGCGCACTTTGTCGAGGTTCCAGTTCGCCACGCCGTCTTTGAATAGCAGCCCGTTATCGACATATTCGTGGTTCATCGTCAGCAGGCCGTGGGTCGGGGAATCGCCGCCCAGTGGCAGGCTAAACCAAGCCATGCCATCGTGGTGCATCCCGGCCTGTGCGGCTTGTTCATCAGTGGTGTTGCTGCCGTCTTTTTTGAATTCCGGCAGATGACCTTTCATGCCAGTGGCATCTCCCCAGCGATAAAACGGACGCGCGATGTAGCCTTCTGGCACACGCACAGTGTCATCCGTTGACACCGCAATGCTGGTAAAGCCCAGTGTCGTCGGGCGAGACATGGCCTTTTCAACGGCCAGCGCAGCAGGTGACCGCAGCAATGAAGGAAAGGCTACCGCCGTACCCGCCACGACACCTAATTGCAAAAAACGGCGGCGGCTGAAAAACGCATCAACCACACCGGAAAAAACTGGGTTATCGCTCTGATTGCTGACATCTTCACTATGTTCTTGTTTGAAAAGTGGTTTGCTCATCGTCGCTTCCTGTCCGTGTTGATTTCAGAGAAGCGGGTAGTCTAGGTTAGGTTTGTTACATTTTTATAACAAACATGCATATAGTGAAGGGAAGGGGGGCAGGCCAACGTTGGGATGAACGTTGTACCGAAGCGCAGCAGAACTCCTTTGAAAATCGCAGAAACACCATTTTTCCTGACATCCTTTCTCAAAAATGATCCTTTTTAGGTTAAAGTCACTGCATATCACAGGCCGACCAGACCCTAAAAGTCTTCCTGTTAAATTCGGATTAAAAAAAGTACACATTTTGGAGAACACAGCATGAATCAAGGGCCGCTAAACGAAGAAGAACTGGAATGGTTGGATGACACTCTTACCCAGTATGGTAACGATGATTCCGTGCTGGATGTCTCAGAATTAGACGGGATGCTGACCGCTATTCTCTCCGCGCCGACGATGATTGCTCTTGCACAGTGGCAGGCAGCAGTATGGGGGGGTGAAGAACAACTTCCTCATTGGGAAAGTGCACAAGAACAGCAGCGCTTTAATGATCTCGCCTCTCAGCATATGAATGATATTGCAGAACGCCTGTGCCATGCGCCTGATCAGTTTGATCCGTTGTTTGGTTATCGCGAAGTGGATGGCAATGATTACACTATCGTTGAGGAGTGGTGTTTTGGTTATATGCGCGGTGTTGCCCTAAGTGACTGGACTACGTTGCCAGAAGCACTGCAAACCGTGCTGGAGGTGATTGCCTTGCATGGTGAAGAGGCCAATATCGCGAAGCTGGAACAGATGACCGAAGAGGAATATGAAACGAGTCAGGCAGCGATTGGCCCAGCTGCGTTGGAATTACATTCTTGGGGGAAAGGTCAGCCTCAGTCTGAGTCAAAAACCGTCCATTAATCACACCTTGAAAATATGTATCTCACTAACAGGCATTCGCTCCATGGATGCCTGATTGACGTTAACATGGGTTAATGGGCCATATTATATCGAGGTGGCGATGCTGGATGGGCAAGGAAAAGCGAGAATTAATCTGGCTAATGAAGGGAAGCAGAGTGACGGTTGGTATCGAGTGTCGAAGGTTCGTAAGCAATAATTAATTAGCCATGAGCCTGAAGACCAGAAGTGATTTTTCTGAAAAAACGGTAAGCATAAGTCATGCTTACCGGTTAGAACGTATTAAGCTTGAGTATCCAGAGTAGCCAGTTCTTTATCTACGAAATACAAGCCTTCACCGCTTTTACCCACCAGACTTAATTTATCCAGCACAGATTTAAACAGTTTTTCTTCTTCATGCTGCTCAGAGACATACCACTGCAGGAAATTAAAGGTCGGGTAATCCTGAGAAGTCATCGCCGCATGAGCCAGTTCATTAATCTTATGCGTAATTAACTGTTCGTGTTCGTAGGTGGCGCTAAATAACTTATCCAGAGAGTCGTAATCTTGATCTGGTGCTGGAATCGCATTAATACGAGGCAAGCTCCCGGTATCGGTCAAATAGGCAAACAGGCGCTGCATATGTTCCATCTCTTCTTGAGCATGACGACGCAGGAAAGCGGCAGCCCCTTCAAAGCTATGGAAGCTACACCAGGCACTCATTTGTTGATAAAGCAGGGAAGAGTAAAGCTCAAGATTCATCTGTTCGTTAAGTTTTTCGATCATTTCAGCTTTAAGCATGATGTGCTCCGTGAGAATTAGCTATTTAACATTAGTGCTACTTTAATTTTATTATTTCTATAATGCAAAGAAAATGTTAATTAAATTGTTGTAATGGGAATGGTTGCTAATATTATTCTCTTTTAAACTATTTATACTAAAATATTATCGCCACCCAATAGGAATGATTATTATTTAATTATCGTGGCCGAATAATTATTATTACCCAAACCACGGTTAATTTAAGGCTATACCCACAACTTGAAGTATGACGGGGAAAATCATTGCACGACTATTTCATCTCTGAGGTACTTCTCCATTCCGATACCACGGCACTGGTACTCAAGCGTGACGGTGTGGTTCAGACACAACGCGCCGCTGCTCAGACTACAGGTTCTGATCGGCTCGCCATAGGGGAAAGCCGAAGTATATCCCCATTGCTGGCACTGATGACTGGCCGCTGACTGCGCAACATAGGTATCGACTTTGGCTCTTTGTAATGGCGCAACATCAAAGCTCAGGCGAGCGACACCTACAACTTCGCTGCCTTTGACGGGCTGTGGGGTCTTATTCATGGTGCAACCGCTTAATAACGCAGCCACTAAAACAAAATAAATAGTTTTCATTATGCTCAGCCTCAAATGATATTTTTATGATTTTAGCATGCAGTCAAAAGGAATATTATCAACAGCATAATACTGCGTAATTTTGTTTAAGATGATTTATATGGGTTATATAAAACTAAACTTAAGGCATTTATAAACAAGCAAATAACGGCTGTTATCATTTTCATTCGCATGAATGTAGCAAGTATTGCCATCACTTTAGTGACTGAGCGTTATCTTGATTATTTTCCGGTTAAACCGATGGAGAGCATTCGCGCACATATGCATGTTTTGGCACGCGGTGAACGGGGAAAACAAGCGCACCAGCTTAACGATAGTGTGGCGATGTTTCGTCTCGCCAAATCTGCATAACAGATGAGTCGCTGTTTGGGGATAGGCAGAAGTGTGAGCACATCTTAGTTTTTTAAAACAAAAGTTCATTAAATTTGAAAGTGTGTTTGCTAGATAGTATTGTTAATGCATACCCAAGCGATTCCCCGCGGGAGATCCCGTGACCCAATCTGGAGACGAAAATGAAAATAGCACTGATGATGGAAAACAGTCAGGCTGGTAAAAACGCAATCATTCTTAATGAGTTGCAAGCGGTTGCTGCTGAGAAAGAGTACCCGGTTTACAACGTAGGTATGAGCAATGAGCAGGATCACCACCTGACCTACATCCACCTCGGTATTATGGCGAGCATTCTGTTGAATTCTAAAGCCGTTGATTTCGTTGTGACCGGTTGCGGCACAGGTCAGGGCGCAATGATGTCCCTGAACATCCACCCGGGTGTGGTTTGCGGATACTGCCTGGATCCAGCAGATGCTTTCCTGTTCGCCCAAATCAACAACGGTAACGCGCTGTCACTGGCATTCGCTAAAGGCTTCGGCTGGGGTGCAGAGCTGAACGTACGTTACATGTTCGAAAAAGCATTCACTGGCCGTAAAGGCGAAGGGTACCCAATCGAGCGTCAAGAACCACAGGTTCGTAACGCGGGCATCCTGAACCAGGTTAAAGCTGCAGTTGTGAAAGAAAACTATCTGGACACCTTGCGTTCTATCGACCGCGAACTGGTGAAAACCGCTGTGACTGGCGAACGTTTCCAGCAGTGTTTCTTCGAAAACTGTCAGGATAAAGAGATTGAAGCGTTCGTTCGCGAAATCCTTGCCTAATAGTGATTAACATTAAAAACGGTCAGTTTTTTACTGGCCGTTTTTTTTGCACTAGCACAGGGTTTTCTCTGTCGTTTTATACACCGTCTTGCTTAATCCTACAGTGACTTACCGCATTATTGCTTTTTGGACACGCTGCTTCCGGCGTCATGCGGCAGTCGTAGCAAATCAATTAACCCAAACAAGCAAATTAGCGTAATCATCACGAACGAAACCTTGATAGACATACCTGGAATCGACGTAATATCGAGCCATTGGCTGATTTTCTCCCCAAGGCGAATCCCAATCGCGCCAAGTGTAATACCCAACCCAACAGACAGTTGCGTCGCCGTGCTGAAGAGCGTGTTGGCATAGCTCATTTGCGTGGATGGCACATCTGAAAAGGCGAGGGTGCTGATGCCAGTAAACTGCATTGAGCGAAACATCCCACCAAAGAACAGGATAGCAATCGTCAACCAGGCCGCGGTGTGAGGTGTGAGAAAAGCGCAGGCCAATAGAGAGGCGACGTTTAACAGGCCGTTAATGATCAGCAGTTTTTTGAACCCTAACGCGCGAATCAACGGTGTGGTAGCGGGTTTCATGGCGAGGTTTCCAGCAAATACCGCTAAAACCAATAAGCCCGAATGAAAAGCATCCATACCGAAACCGACCTGGAACAGTAGCGGTAATAAAAAAGGGACCGCACTGATAGAGGTACGGAATAGCGAACCGCCATACATTGTCACGCCAAAAGTTTGTACCTTTAAAGCATCAAGACGAATCATCGGATGTTGGGCATGTTTAAAATGCCAAAGAGAAAACCACAACGCTGCGGCACCCAACAGCAGAAGACTCACTGTGGGCAGTAAATTAATTTGCGATTGCCCGAGCATTTCCAGGCCGTAGACCAGGCTAATCATCGCTACAGCGGTACTGGTAAAACCGATGCCATCAAACGGGCGGCGATCGTCATCGTGAATATCCGGAATCAAACGCCACGCCAGCACCATCGCAGCCAATCCAAGCGGCAGGTTGATATAAAAAATCCAACGCCACGAGGCGTAACTGGTGATGAATCCCCCCAGCGGTGGACCTATTATCGGCGCAACCAGTGCCGGCCAGGTTAGCGTGGCGATAGCCGTAATCAGTAAATGTTTGGGTGTGGTGCGTAACACAGCAAGTCGCCCGACTGGCACCATCAGCGCCCCTCCCATTCCTTGCAAGATACGCATGGCGACAAACTGTTCCAGCGTATTGGCAATCCCGCACAGCACGGAAGCAAAAGTAAAGATCCCGAGTGCGAGAGTAAAAACTTTGCGTGCGCCAAAGCGGTCAGCAATCCAACCACTGGCCGGAATCAACACCGCCAGAGTCAGCAAATAAGCGCTCATACCGATGTTCAGATCAACGGCATCAACTCCAAATGTTTTTGCCATTTCCGGCAGAGCGGTTGCGATAACTGTCCCGTCGAGAAATTCCATAAAAAATGCGCCAGCGACCAGTAACGCCATACCAGAAATGCCACGTTTTGGTGCCGAAGAAGGGGAATTTGCCATGAATGAAACTCAAAATTAAAATAACGTTTTAAAAATTTATTGAGTCAATTAACCAGTTAAGTGTTGGATTTGCAAGCCATTTAATGTGAATGACTTGTGAAATCCACAAGGAAAATCTGTGATGTGCATCACAAAACTATTGATTTATGTGACCAGTGTCATATTATGAGCCCCATAAAGAGCAAAACCTGTAAAAAGAAATCACTGGAGCACACAATGAAACTGCGCAAAATCCTGAAAAGCATGTTCGAACAGTACTGCAAAACCTTTAAAGATGTACCGCCAGGTGGCATGTTCTGATTTGCCAGCCTGAAGAAAAACCTGCCGCGGCAGGTTTTTTTATGTCTTAAATTTGGCTATTTACCCGCAATCATTGGCTCACCACCCAGTCGTTCATTTTTACCGGCAGGGTTCTATTACTGATACCGTTTCAACGCACAGAAATGTACTATGACGCCCATTGCGAAATAGGAGAGTAATAATGTCTGAACAATTATCTGCCGACCAGGAACTGGTTTCTGATGTAGTGGCATGCCAGTTAGTGATTAAACAAATTCTGGATGTCATTGATGTGATTGCACCTGTAGAAGTGCGCGAAAAAATGGCGAACCAATTAAAGACCATTGATTTCGCCACGCACCCTGCAGCGGCAGATCCCGTGACCCGCCGTGCGATTCAAAAAGCCATTTCTTTGATTGAATTGAAATTTACACCGCAAAACGAAGCGCATTAATTTCAGCGGTTGTAACCGTTGTAGGTCGAGTAAGCGAAGCGTCACCCGACCTACAACACCACACTCAGAAGAACGTCATCACCAGCAAATAACTCGCCGCACAAGCACAACTCACGCCGATCAAACCTGGCAAAATGAAACTGTGGTTAATGATGAATTTACCAATTTTCGTCGTACCGGAACGGTCAAAGCCGATGCATGCCAGGTCACTTGGATAAGTGGGTAATACAAAGTAACCGTAGGATGCCGGGAAGAAGGCAATCAGCATTTTCGGTTCCACACCCAGCATCAAGCCCATCGGTGCGACGGCGGTTAAGGCTGCAGCCTGGCTGTTCACCAGTTTAGAAACCAAAAATAGCACGATGGCATAAGTCCACGGATGACTTTTCACCACGCCTTCCAACGCCATTTTTAGCTCTTCAAGATGTGCCTGGAAAAAGGTATCACTCATCCACGCCACACCAAATACCGAGAAAATCGCCACCATTCCGGCTTTAAATACAGCACCGTTGGAGATAGCGGAAGCGTTCACTTTGCACACGATTAGCATGACGGCACCGGCAATCAACATCATCATCTGGATAACCAGATTCATTGAAAGCGGCTTTAATGAGCCTTTGATGTCGAAAGCTGGACGCAGTGCCGGAACAGCCCCTAACAACACGACCACCAGAATCCCGGCAAAGAAGATCCACGTTGACCAGTAAGCTTGCTTTGGGAACACCTGATTTAACAGCGTTTCGCTGTTGCCATAGATAAACTCACGCTGTTTCGGGTCGGCAAGTTTTTCCTGAAACTCTGGGTCATCTTGCAAGTCTTTACCACGACGCAAGCTCCAGAGTGCTGCAATCAGCACCCCAAATAAGGAGGCGGGTACTGAAACGCAGAGAATATCGAGGATGCTCCACGCTTGGCCAATTCCATGGTTAGCCGCCAGAATCGAAATCAGTGAAACGACGGCCACTGAGACGGGAGAGGCAGTAATCGCCATTTGCGAAGCAATTGACGCCACAGCCATTGGGCGTTCTGGACGAATTCCTTTCTTCAGCGCGATATCGGCGATAATTGGGAACATGGTGTACACCACATGGCCAGTACCGCACAGGAAAGTCAGCATCCAGGTGGTGAACGGTGCAAGCAACGTAATATGTTGAGGATGTTTGCGCAGCAGTCGCTCGGCAAACTGCATCATGACATTCAAACCACCTGCAGTTTGCAATGTGGCGGCACATCCAATTACCGCAAGAATAGTCAGCATTACATCAACGGGCGGTTTTCCAGGCTCAAGCCCAAAAATGAAAGTGAGAATAAATAGCCCAATTCCACTAATCAGGCCAAGGCCCATCCCGCCAAAACGTGTACCGACTAACAGGCATAAAATAATGACAATGAATTCAATGGTTATCATGATAATTCCTGGATATTTGACATGTAATAATCATCACAGAATGTAAGTAATTACATTGAGACACAGATCGTGTTTGTCAAAATTCAATTAAAACAGATATTTAGTAACAAAAAATTAACACTCCACCCTGTGCAGACGGAGTGACTCATCGTAATGGGATAGGTGAACTCAGAATCTTAATGCAGCTGATGATTGACTAAATTTGTTAAATGCTCATCGGTCTGGCTCATACACAGCCCGGCTTTATAGGCACTACGCACTTCGTCGAGAATAGTTTTCAGCAACTCACCTTCTTCTTGTTGTTCCAGGTCTACGGTTTTCAGGAAAGTGAGCGTTGGGTAATCTTTCAGGGCGACCGCTTCTGCGGTTAATTTCGATAAGGTGGCACAGCGTTGGTGATGGTCTTCCAGCGTTTGTTCAAACAGCATTTCCAAAGAGTTGCATTCGCATTGTTGTGTTTCTATTGCCCCAACAATGGGAGTGCCGCCCGCTTGCTTCATGAAATTAAATATCCGCATCATTTGCGTGACATTACTTTGTGCCTGGCCCCTTAAGAAATTCGCCGTGCCCGTTAAACTGTGTTCAGAGCACCATGTACTGAGGCGCAAATACAGGTTCGAGGAGCAGAAATCACGGTTAATCTGCAAATTAAGTCTTTGAACCATCCCTGAAGTTGCCATAATAATTTCCTTTTAGAAGCGGGTCATTGGTTAAGCCTGGAATAAATGTCATGTCAGCATCTCAAGAACAATAAAAGAAGGTTTTTCTATTATTACCAGGCAAAACAACAGTTTTGCATTCATTATATCTCGGTTGAGAGGGCGTCCTGAATACGTCAATAAACAGAATACCTCTTTTGGGTTATTAAGAAAACTCTTAATTTTGTGTGTTTACCCTTATTTACAACCTCATTTTCCAGGGGGGAATAAAAGTTAAAATGTATTTCCTGTTTCGCCAAAGTTATAAGAGTGGCTGTATTAATATAATGATGAATATTGTGATTGACCGCGTAATAGTGAAATATCAAATTAACTATTTATTGTGCTGGATCATATTTCCTACCCATTGGATAATTGAGTGCGAGACTGTTTCCGGTACTGCAACGGGGTCTGATTCATCATCTTCTTAAAGCAGGTGATGAAATAAGTGGCCTCGATAAAACCCACTTCAAGCGCGATGGCATCAATGCTTAATGGAGAAGTGCGTAACAGATCACAACTTTTCTTGATGCGTCGGGTCAACAGATATTCATGAATGCTACCACCGGTCTGCTGGCGAAAAATACGTGAAGTGTAGCTACGGGATAATCCAACTGATTGTGCCAGTTCATCCAGGGAAAACTTACCACGATAATTATTTTCAACCCATTGCATGATGCGTGAGGCAACCGTTTGTTCTTGCGGCATAAACACCTGTGGTTGCGCGGGGAGGAAAGCCATTATCTGCATGACCATAAACGCAACATCACTGGCCGTTGAGTGAGCCATCGGGTCGAGTTTGTCGAACTCGCCGAGAATGACCTCCATAAATTCTGCCTGTTCACTCAAATCGTAAATTTGCGCGGGCACGTCACTGGCGGCCAGGGCAGAAAATTGAGCTTGCTGGCGCGGGAAGGCCTGTAGAGTGCTGATCACGGATGAATGCTCAATGTGCATGGTGGTGCGGTGATACTGGTTTTTGTCATTGGCCTCGACATGCACTTTGTGCAAGCGGAAAGGGGGGAAGATAAACAACCGGCCTGGCCGTGCGGTGTAATGTTGGTTATCCACCACTACAATCCCATACCCTTTTGAAATATATAGAAATTCAACGCATTGATGCCAGTGATAATACTGAGCACTTGACGCTCGCAGGCGGTGAAATGAGATAACCTGGCTATCCAGCGTAATTCGCTCCATCAATAGTGCTTCGCTCATTTCCTCTCCAGGACAATAATTTTAAGTTTTTACGCCATCATTTGTAATTTATTCCCTTGGTAAATAGAAAAATCCAGCGAAATTGAAATGTCGGTTTATTTTTGTGATGCGGCTCACTCTGAGGGCGGAATAAAAGCGACTACTCTTGGCCCCAGCGCGAAGTATTAGCGCAATGAAAATATGAATAACAATAACTTAAAATATTCTCGTGTTTAATGGGAGGACATCTTGCAACCTAAAAGTATTACCCTAAACAATCCCCTGCAAAGCAGAGACGACCTGCAAAAACTGGTCAATGAATTACTGAATGCCGTTTCGCCATTCTTTAAAAATGATACCAGTCGGGTAGACCTTGCTAATTTCACAGCACATTACGGCCAGCAGGTTGCCAATATGGAAACCTTCTCGCGTTTGTTGTGGGGTGTGACGCCATTGCTGGCGGGGGGCCATGAGCCAGAACAATTTGCTTTTTATATTCAGGCTATTAAAAACGGGACGAATCCACACCACGTGGATTATTGGGGTGAGGTCACCTCTTTTGACCAACGTATTGTGGAAATGGCAGCCTACGGATTATTACTGGCAGTCGCCCATAAACCGCTGCTTGCGCACTTCAATGAACAAGAGAAGCAGCATCTTTGGCAGTGGCTAAAGCAATGTGAAAACCAGGATATTCCAGATAACAACTGGCATTACTTCCCGATTTTGGTACAGGTGGGCTTCCATCATTGTGGAATGCCGAAAAATGCCGATGCGCTGGAAACGCACTTCGCTGCAATGGAGCGTTATTATCTCGGTGATGGCTGGTATTCCGACGGGCCCGGGCGTCCACGTGATTATTATATTTCGATGGGTTTCCATTTCTATGGGCTGATCTACGCCAAACTAATGGCGGATGTTGATCCCGAGCGATGCAATAAATTGCGCCAGCGTGCAACCCTGTTTGCTACCGACTTTATCCATTTCTTCGCGGATGACGGGGCTGCTATTCCCTTTGGCCGCAGCCTGACTTATCGCTTTGCACAAGCCGCATTCTGGAGTGCGGCTGCGTTTGCCGAGTTGGAAGTCTATGAACCGGGCGTGGTAAAAGGCATCGTACTGCGCCATTTACGCTGGTGGTTGCAACAACCGTTATTCGACCGCGATGGAGTGCTGAGTGTCGGTTACAGCTATCCAAACCTGGTCATGGCAGAAGATTACAATGCACCGGGCTCTCCATATTGGGGGCTGAAAACCATGCTGATACTGGCATTAGGCGAAGAAAATGCCTTCTGGCAGGCACAAGAATTGCCATTACCACCGCGTGACGCGCACCATAGCATTCCTCATGCCTCACAAATTCTGGTTCATCAACCTAATCATTTATGGATGTTGACCTCCGGGCAGCTCGAACTGAATAACTTCGTGAATACCGAAGCCAAATATTGCAAATTTGCTTATTCCACTCGTTACGGTTTCACCATTGAACGGGGTCGTTACGGGCTAAATCACGCGGCTCCCGATTCAATGCTGCTGTTATCGGAGAAAGACGATTACTGGCGCGGGCGTCGCGATTGCCAGAACGTCACCACCGCTGATGGCATGATTTACAGCCGTTGGCAGCCGTGGGTGGATGTCACTATCGACAGCTGGTTGTTGCCATTGGGCGACTGGCAGTTGCGCGTACATTCCATCAAAACCGAACGTGAGCTGGATTGTGCAGAAGGCGGCTTCAGCTTGCCAAACCGTCCACTTCCCGAGGCGAATATCGCGTTAGCCAACTGCCAATTGACCTCCGCCACGGATACCAGCGCCATTTACTGCTTAAGCCCACAACTGCGCAATGGCGACCAGGTGTTAACGCCACCAAACAGCAACCTGCTCTTTGCTGAACGCGCTGCGGTTCCCCTGTTGAAAGGGGAATTGTGTAAGGGAACGCATTTGCTAATCAGTGCTGTTTGGGCTGGGGATTCGGCGGCATTTGATGGAAACGCTCGCCCGCAAGCCATTGTCAACGAAGGTGTTGTACGTCTGGTGATGGGCAACCACGAAAAACAACTCATGCTGAATAAACTGCCGTGATGATTCTGGAGAAACACCAATGAATATGTCGACAATAACGCGCACCGCGCAAATAAAAATGAGCAGTTTTATCTTTCTCTACTTTTTCACCTGGTCTTCCAGCTTCGGGCTGTATGCCCTGTGGCTGAGCCAAAAAGTGGGATTAGATAGCATCACCATCGGCAGCGTTTTTGCTATCAACGGGGTCTTTGCCGTGGTGATGAAACCGGTTTATGGCTACATCATGGATAAGATCGGCATGAGCAAATGGCTGCTCTATTTTGTCTGCGCCGTTTCCGCGCTGATGGCCCCGTTCTTTGTATTCATTTATCAACCATTATTACTGACGCACACCATGGCAGGGATTGTGATTGGTGCGCTGTACCTGAGCCTGGGTTGGTATGCCGGTGTCGCCGCTTCAGAATCCTATGCTGACCGCTTCAGCCGTCTGTACGGACTGGAATTTGGGCGCATTCGTATGTGGGGTTCACTGGGCTGGGCCATGGCTGCGTCAGTTTCCGGCTTGTTATTCAACTACTCGCCGCTGGCAAACTTCCTTGTCAGCAGCACCACTTCAGTGCTGATGTTACTGGTGCTTGTCAGCCTGAAAATTGGTGATGAGCAACTGCGTAATAACAATGTGATTGCCGCGAACAAAATTGTATTTGCTGATGTACTGATGTTGCTGAAAAACCGCAAATTCTGGATGTTTAGCCTGTATGTCGCCGGTGTGGCTTGGATGATGTTTGTGGCTGAACAGCAATTCCCGCGCTACTTCGTTTCGTTCTTTGACACCAAAGAACAGGGGAACGCATGGTACGGCTACCTGAGCACCGTTCAGTCCGGCATGGAATTCGTAATGATGATGTTCATCCCGTTGCTGGTGAACCACTATGGTGCCAAAAAAGGGTTGCTGTTCTGTGGTTGCGTGGTCGGAGCACGTCTGATTGCCTCCGGTTTGACCAGCGATCCGCTGATCATCTCAATCATCAAACCGTTCTACGGTGTTGAAATCTCACTACTGCTGATTTCGGTCTTCAAATACATCGCGGAACATTTCGATAAGAAGATTAACGCCACCATGTATCTGCTGGGTTACCAGGCAATGATCTACGTCGGTTCCGTGGTTGTGGCACCGCCTGCTGGATATCTGTACGACAAAATCGGCTTCGAGCATACCTACCTAATGATGGGCTGCTGCGCACTGTTCTTCACTCTAATTTCAGCTTTCACACTCTCGCGCTGCCAGTCAAAACGCGATGAGTCCCGTACTTTTACACCCGCTTTAAATACCGCTCCCGCCGAGCCGGTTAAACATTAATTTTAGGAGACGTTATGACCCGTACTGTTGTCACTGAAAAAATCGTGACCGAGCCACTGCGCCCGATTGAATTGCATCAGGTTGACCGTCTGGCACTGAATCGTAAACTGGATAGCGCATTAAAAAGCGTGACCCAAAAATTAGACAAAAACATGATTGCGCTGGGTGACAAGTTCCCCAATGAAGCCTGCGAAGGCGGCAAGTGGAAGCCGACAGGCAACGTCGAATGGACCACCAGTTTTTGGACCGGGCAGTTATGGCTTGCCTGGGAGTTAACTGGCGATGACAAATATCGTCAAGCCGCTGAGCGCTATCTACCTTCATTTGCGGAACGAGTCGACAAGCGCATTGATACCGCGACCCATGATTTGGGCTTCCTTTATACGCTGTCGTGCGTCAATGCCTGGCGCTTAACGGGTAATGAAACGGCACGTCAAACTGCGCTGCAAGCGGCTAACGTTTTAATGGAACGTTACAATTCGGTAGCCAGAATCATCCAGGCGTGGGGCGATTTGAACGACCCGGAACAACAGGGCCGGATGATTATTGACTGCAATATGAACCTTCCGCTGCTGTATTGGGCAAGCCAACAAACTGGCGATGCACGATACGCGCAAGCGGCAACGGCACACGCACAGCAGGCGGCAAAGTACATTGTTCGCCCGGATGCTTCCACGTTCCATACTTTCTATATGGATGTGAAAACCGGCGAGCCGAGATTTGGGAATACGCATCAGGGATTTAGTGACAGCTCGTGCTGGTCCCGTGGACAGGCGTGGGGCATTTATGGATTCTTGCTCACCTACCTGTATACCGGTGACACCAGCATGGTGGATCTTACCCGTAGCCTGGCGCATTACTTTATCAACCGCTTGCCGGAAGATGATGTCTGCCATTGGGATCTGGCATTGTTGGGGACCGATGCGGTGCGCGACAGTTCGGCGGCGGCGATTGCCGCTTGTGGGCTGCTGGAATTGGTGAAAGCGTTGCCGGTGTTGGATGAACATCGTGCCCATTATGAAGAGATGGCGCTGCGTATTATCGAGTCACTGACGGATAACTATCTGGCACGTGATGACGAAGCCTGTGACGGCTTACTGAAACACTCGGTTTATCACATGGCAAGCGGCAAAGGCGTCGATGAATGCTGTAGCTGGGGAGACTATTTCTACCTTGAAGCACTGACTCGCGTGCGCCAAGCGTGGAGTCTCTACTGGTAACTATTTCGCCCCCGTTGGAATGCGGGGGTAACCTGGAGAGTTGGGATGAAAACCGTTGCAGTCCTGTTAGCCCCTGGTTTTGAAGAAGGGGAAGCCATTGTTACCATTGATATTTTACGTCGCCTGAAAATAAATGTTCGCACACTGTCTTGCGTGGATACGCGTGCAGTGGTGAGTTATCACGATATTCCGATAGTAGCCGACGCCACGTTAAGTGAGTGTTTTGATGAAACCTTTGATGCTGTGGTCTTGCCAGGCGGCCCGGAAGGCAGCGTCTTTTTGGCAGGCAGTGCGAATGTTATCTCCTTCGTGCGCCGTCATGACGAATTGGGCAAACTCATCTGCCCGATCTGTTCTGCTGCGGCGCGTGTACTGGGTGGCAATGGTTTACTGAAAGGCCGCCGTTATGTCTGTTCTGGTGATTTATGGCAGCAGGTTACGGATGGCGTGTATGTTGATGCTGATGTGGTCGAAGACGGCAACCTGATCAGCGGAAAAGGTCTGGGCAAAGTGTTTGATTTTGCACTGACTGTTGCGGCTCGCCTGGAAGGGGATGAAGCCCCAGCGCGTGACCACGCGGATCATATTTATTATCCGTGGTAACAGTCCAGGAATTCAGGCGGGGAAGCGCAACGCTTTACCCGCCTTCAATAAACAAAATACCTGCTTGATCTGATTATCCACTTCCTCGCTAATTTTATGGACAAACTTGCTAATCGCAATTTCATTTGTCATACAAATACTGCCATTCTTATGTCTTTTATAGCTGAATACATGCACGGTTTTACTGTATTTCTGCTGTGTGATTCGGCTCTCTTATGGATTATTAATTTCCCGCTACAACTACATCCAGCCTTGAGAGCTAAAAGCCTGCAATGCTAATGGCTTGTTTTAACTAAACCTTACCCTACATAAAATAAAATCGAGCGGGAGTTTTCCATGCACAAATTTACTAAAGCGCTGGCGGCCATCGGCATCGCCGCGGTTATGTCACAATCCGCTATCGCAGAAACAATGAAACTCGGTTTTCTGGTTAAACAACCAGAAGAGCCGTGGTTCCAGACTGAATGGAAATTTGCCGATAAAGCTGGGAAGGATCTCGGTTTTGAAGTGATTAAAATCGCGGTTCCAGACGGCGAAAAAACGCTGAATGCCATCGACAGCCTGGCCGCCAGTGGCGCGAAAGGTTTTGTCATTTGTACCCCGGATCCAAAACTCGGTTCGGCAATTGTCGCCAAAGCAAAAAGCTACGACATGAAAGTGATTGCCGTGGATGACCAATTTGTCACCGCCAAAGGCGCGCCAATGGATACCGTGCCGTTAGTGATGATGGCGGCGACCAAAATCGGTGAGCGCCAGGGGCAAGAGCTGTATAAAGAGATGCAAAAACGTGGCTGGGACGTGAAATCGTCAGCGGTGATGGCGATTACGGCTGATGAACTCGACACGGCACGTCGCCGGACTTCCGGTTCAATGGAGGCGCTGAAAGCTGCCGGCTTCCCGGAAAAGCAAATCTACAAAGTCCCTACCAAATCTAACGACATCCCAGGAGCGTTTGATGCTGCAAACTCCATGTTGGTTCAGCATCCTGAAGTGAAACATTGGCTGATTGTCGGCATGAATGACAACACTGTACTGGGTGGCGTGCGCGCGACCGAAGGGCAGGGCTTTAAAGCGCCGGATGTGATTGGCGTGGGCATCAACGGTGTTGATGCGATAAGCGAACTGTCGAAAGCACAGGCTACAGGCTTCTATGGGTCACTGCTCCCAAGCCCGGACGTTCACGGTTATAAGAGTAGCGAGATGCTCTACAACTGGGTGACCAAAGGCGCTGAACCACCGAAATTCACCGAAGTGACCGACGTGGTACTGATCACACGTGAAAACTTCAAAGAAGAGCTGGCGAAAAAAGGCCTCGGCGGTAAGTAATCTCCGCAAACACAGTGGATGACACTGCGTTTATCCACTCTACAAGTCCGAACCGTAGGGTGGATAAGCGTGAGTGCCATCCACCCGTTGGTGGCCAGTCTTTCAACCCTGGGTAACGCAAAGGGTAAATCATGCAACAGAACACTCCGTATCTCTCTTTTCGTGGTATAGGCAAAACTTTCCC
>NZ_DATERI010000130.1:0-18696 GCF_035271705.1 Buttiauxella sp. | reverse complement strand
CCGTCGCTTATTTCGATATTAAGACGGTAGTGGGACATACAGGCTATTTCAAGGTAATCATGCAGGTCGCAGTTCAGTGGCTGGTATGTTGAGTGCATGGTGTTTCTTCCGAAAGATTTAAAATGGTGAAATTTATTCAACCTTCCCGGTTCTCCAGCGTGGAACTCAGGGGCTATTTGCCCTAACCCGCTCGCTGGCTCCTTCAGTCCTGAGCGGGAATGGGTTCTGGCTACAGCAAAGCCGATAGAGAGACAAATCACCCCGCTGCGTTATGTCAACGAAGGGCGCGGATTGCTGTATCAATTAGCTCATGCTTTCCACCGCCCAGAGACGGAGCAGAAGCGGCTACAATGTCATGCGGGAACCCAAGCGTAATTGCGCTGGCGGCATCCAGGCGAGAGAGTTGTTCACTCGTCAGCTGAACGTTTACCGATGCGAGATTATCCGCAAGTTGTTCCGCTGTACGCGGACCAATAATCGGTAGCGTTCCCTTAGCGAGCACCCATGCGATGGCGATTTGCCCTGGTGAATGTCCCGTTTCTTCAGCAATAGCCAGTACGGTATCCACAGTTGCGATTTTTATTTGATTGCTCTCATCATGTATCACCGCTCCCAGACCTTGTGCCCGTCCAGACTCACCTTTGCGATATTTTCCTGTAAGCAAACCGCCGCCTAAAGGAGACCAACTCACCACGCCCAGGTTAAAACCGGCAGCCATAGGCAGTAGCTCGCGTTCTGCCGAGCGTTCCACCAGACTGTATTCCAGTTGCACTGCGGATACAGAAGACCAGCCACGAAGTTCCGCTAAGGTGGCGGCAGTAGCCACACGCCACGCCGGGAAATCCGACAGTCCTGCGTAGAGAATTTTACCAGAACGTATAAGGTCATCGAGGGCTCTCACAATTTGATCAATAGGTGTAACCCCATCAGGCATATGCACCCACAGTATATCGATATGATCCGTTTTTAAGCGTTTTAGACTTGCTTCAAGGGAGTTAATCATTGATTTGCGGCTATTACCGGAGCGCTGGAGGCCTGCTTCAGGCGAGTCGCCGAGAGAAAATTTGGTGGCAAGCACGATATCATCGCGTTCAGTTGCGATGAAGTCGCTGAGCATTGTTTCTGATTGCCCGAATTGGTACTGGTCAGCTGTATCGATAAAATTGCCGCCGGCTTCGCGGTAGCGGGTGAAAATATTACGTGCTTCTTCCTTATCAGCACCATAACCCCAACCGTTGCCGAAATTACCCGTGCCGAGGGCGAGTGTTGAGAGTCTAAGACCTGTATTTCCAAAGATGCGGTAACGCATGGCTTCACCTCTTAAAGACAGTTTTCCGGAGAGTTAAAATGATTATCAGAATATGAGGGAGGCGCCGACAACTCAGGTAGCTGTAAGCTCATACTCAGAATTAGACTCAACATCCGTGATAACTGTAGCCATCAGCCGAAATCTTTCAAAAATACTGGATTGCATGCCTGTTTTTTAATTTCAATAGAGTGTAGTGCATAGAGTGCAACTAACCACGACCAGGTACCCCGCCAAATCGAACCATTCACTTTAGAGATCTTCCGACAAACTGATTTTGTCCGTGTGAGGTGAACTTCTGCCCCTGGCTTATAGCCGTCCATTGCTTCGCTTCGAAGTCCTCTGTGTGCCATGAGCTGTCATTTCAAAGCAGAATACGTAACTCAATTGTTGAGGGGATGGCTTAGTTACCCCGATGTGACCCTGTCTATGATTTGTTTCCTTATCAGCTTTTGCTGCACGGTATTGATTTGCACCTCCGTGCCTCTGTATCTTGCGGCTAATAGTCGAGGGGTTCTTGATAATTTATCAGCTATTTCCCTGATACTGCGTTTTGCTACCAGCCCTCTAGATATCTCCTCTCTTTCATCAAGCGAAAGACATATCCCCCCCCTCAGCGTCACAACTTGTTGTGACCTTTCGGCGGTTTCGATGCCGGGATGCAGTGAAATCCCCGCTAGTCGCTTTCGTGCATAGTCATTCAGGTAATCAAAACTTATCTGAGATGATTTTCGCGTTTTTCACCAGGGGTAAGGGCATCTTTTCCTGCAAACGCGCAGGATCGCCCTGAGCGTGTTTTCGCGGTGCGTGTAATGCGACGTTATGGTAAATGGCGACGTTTCTTTTTTCTGAAGTTTCCATTTTTTTGAGGTAACCAGTAATTGTCATTTAGGTCTCTTATTCCGAGCAATTTGCCATCAGCAGTGAATAGTTTTTGATATGCATCCTGACCTGGTACGATTTTTACACCATCAATATAGTTTTCCCACCGGCACAACTTAGCTCCGTAATCACTTATCGCTTCAAATCTTATGCGTTGACTTAAATGTGTTGGTAAATCGAATTGTGAGTCTATTTGCATGAAATAAACTTCGTAAGTTGCCTGATAAATCCCGGTCATCATCATTTCTTCCTTAAAAAAATGGCGCAGTTGTCCGCGCCAAAAATTGACATTAATTATAATAAAATCAAAATAATGACTACATTATCCGTATTTATCGTATAGGTTTCTTTTATCTCGAATCAACAAAAATCGTCCGGGAGATTAATTTTTTTATTCTTATAAATCAATGTATTGGATGTAAATTTTGAATGGTGGTGCAGGTTTGTGTACCATGTACACCAGTAGGGTGTACTATGTACCTTAAAAAGGAGGCAGTGCCAGTGAGTCATGCGATAGAGTTTATCGAGACCTCGATGTTTACCCGGCAGATAAAACAGATCGCCACGGACGATGAGCTTAAAGATCTCCAGAAAGAACTTATTGAGTATCCAGACAAAGGCGACCTGATACAGAAAACGGGCGGGCTGCGAAAAATCAGGATGGTAACAGGTTCGCAGGGGAAAAGCGGTAGTGCCAGAGTGATTTACTTTCTGGCGACCGAGGAGGTTATCTATCTGGTGATGGCCTACCCGAAAAGCACAAAAGACAGCCTGACCGATGGGGAGAAAGCAGAGCTGAAGAAACTGACGAAATTACTGAAAGGCGAGGTATAACATGAGTTTTTTTGATGATCTGAAAACGTCTCTGGAAGAAGCTGTCGACATTAAAAATGGTGCCAAAGCTTCGGCCAGTGTTACCCGCTATGAGATAGCTGATGTGAAGGCGATTAGAGAACAGCTCAATGTTTCACAGGGTGAGATGGCAAAAGCACTGGGAACCAGCGTTGATACTATCAAGAGCTGGGAAACGAAAAGGCGTAATCCGACCGGGCTGGCGGCAAAGGTGCTGGCGGCTATCCAGTCCAACCCAGCTTTCTTTCGTGAGCTTGCTTCACATTAGATAATGCTCGAGATATTCCTGTGAAAAAGCCCGCTATATGCGGGCTTTTTCATGTGGTGCGTACAGTGTGGCGTTATGGTAAATGCAACAGAGCGACTGCTGATAGCCTTCCGCTTGTCAGTCAGCACCTTTAACCATCACAAACCTAACCAATAATTGTGATTCCCAGTCGCTCCATTATTTGGATTACCTGATAATTGTCCAGTTTAACCCCTTGTAAATCTGTGCCCCGAACGTCCAGTTCACCCAGTTCTGAATTGGTCAGATCGCAATGGGTAAAGTTGGCTGTGCGCCAGTCGAGAGAAGAAAACTCGCCTCCAGAGAGATCGGAGCCGCTGAAGGTTGCGCCAAGTACCTGAGTGCCATTCCAGCGGTTTTCCCACAACTCGCACTTTTCAAGCACCACCTTCGAAAAGTTGGCGTAGCTCAGGTTGGTTTTGGTTATGTATGCACTGCAAAACCAGGTGCGTGTTGTTATCATGTTCATAAAGCTGGCACCGCGAAAGTCTGCTCCCTGCGCCCGGCAGTCGCGGATTTCAATACCCAGTGCGCTTACATTTCTGAAATCCGCCATCGATAAATCACAGCTTTTGAAGGCTGCATCTTTCAATATTGCCCGGTTAAAATTCCCGCCCTGCTGGCTTTCCCGATCATAAAACTGGCAGCCGATAAACTCAGTACCGGTCAGGTCAGTGCCTGAAAAGTCACAGTTATAAAAAGTGCTATTTTCAATTTTCGCGCCGGTAAATCGATTACGGCCAATCTTTTCACCATTCAAAGCCAGAGTCATTACCATTAACCTGTTCATCTATACAGTTATGGGTTCATTGTAACCCGAACCCATGGAGCTGAAAATTGGCCTGAGCACGTTTTGTTCATTGCGAGAAACTGAATGTTAAGCGTGAGACAAAACCGTAACGGCGGGATTTTTCACAGGTACATACAGTGACGCGTTACGGTAAATAACGGCGGCGAAGAGTGGTAACAAACAAGCCTTATTGGCGGGGGTTTTATTGCCTTTAACCCTGTTGTTGCTTATATTGTGTATACACAATCGTAAATACAACGAGGCCGCATATATGGCAACTTTGAACATCCGCATCGATGACGATTTAAAAGCGCGTTCTGGTGCAGCGCTTGAGGCGTTAGGCATTACAACGTCCGAAGCCGTGCGCCTTGTCCTGGAGTACGTTGCGCAGAATAACCGCTTACCGGTGCAGGTCGCATTATTGGCAGACGAAGACGCAGACATCATCGAACTGGCGCGCGCTCGCCTGGCTAACCCGGGCAAACGGATACGCGTGAAACTTGATGACCTATGAAATTGAATTCTACGAAGACGCTTTCGACGAATGGCACAGACTGGATACCAACCTACGTGAGCAGTTTAAAAAGAAGTTAGCGAAATTAGTCGAAGACCCGCACCGCCCGCGAACGACTGTTCACCACAGACAAATAGCCCGCTATCGCGGGATATTTGTGTGCAATAAAACGTTATGGCAAACATTGCGTAATTGCATCTGACTTGACTACCCGTTCGCATTTTACTTGACCACCGTTCGCAAGTTACCTGAGCATATCCAGCAAAATTATCATTGTTCCCCCGAGGAACCTGGGCACAAGAGCGAATGTGGCTGAACAGCCGTTCTGTGCCAGGAGCGGATGTGCTTTATGGTCGGATAAAATTTAGTTATTAGACGAATCTCTCTTCCTTTTAATGAATTACAATGCTATTAATTTGCATAATTAATCAAAATAGAGAGAGGTTAGCATGTCGGCAGAGTCGCCTGTTAAGGCACAGTTTGAAGCATATAATGCTCATGATATTGAAGCGTTCATGTCTTGTTTTTCAGAGGAGTTTAAAGGTTACCGGATGCCCACCGAAAGCCCTTCAACCATAGGAAAAGAATCATTACGTGAGTTTTATGTTAACAATCGGTTTAATAATCCAGAACTTAGAGCAGAACTTATTTCCAGAACTGTGCTGGGTACTAAAGTTTTCGATCACGAATTGATATATGGCTTGTCTCCCGCTCCTTTGGAAAGCATGGCTGTCTTTGAAGTTAAAAATAATCTTATTTCAACAGCATGGTTCTTTTTCTCATAGGCACACTTTTTATTGAGAGTCTCTACGGATTAGATTGAACGGTCCTATCACCTCAGGAGTTAGCGCACTATTAAAGGTCCACTCCTCGCTCAGTGCAGACCTGTTGTCTCTTCAATCTGCTGCGTGAAGCGGGCTGACACAATGGCTCCAACATACGAATCAGTCCACAATAAAGAGTTTTGCGCCTGTCGTAGTTCTGGACTGATGTGGCTCCGCGTTATCACCAACCTGATAACTCATCCCCGCAGTTAAAATGAATTTACGACCATCTTCGAGCATTGTTTCTAGTTCTCCCTCCATGCAGAAAAGAACATGCCCTTTTTGGCACCAATGGTCTGCAAGATAGCCTGGGGTATATTCAACCATTCGCACACGGATTTGATTCGGTTTCTGACCAAAGTGTTGCGTGCGCCAGTAAGCCATACCTGTTTCCCCTGGGTGCTCTGTTCTTTCGACTTCACTCCAGTTGGTCGTGCCAAAAGCAAATGCCTCAAGATTCATTTTGTCGCCCTTCGTTATTAAGTAAGATCTCTCATGCTCAGACTAGAGCGATTTAACGATATGAAAAACTAATTTTTAAATCAAAACCTTAAATGTCAAATGTGGTAAGAAAGTTGAAAGTGATGCAGATTATTTATCTATTCAGGGATCTGCACAAGTAAACGGCAGCGGTTACAGATAATGTCTGCTTCACGCCCGTGAATTTGGATTGCTCTGTCCCGGTTTTTTGTTGGAAACGACCAAGTACTTTGCTAACTGGTAGTCAAGTGATATGCAAATGGGGATCAAGTGAATGTGAATACCCATTTTGCCCTCAGCACCACATGTTTGAATTTTCTTTTTACATCCAGATTCCAGATTCCAGTTGCCGGTTCGACCGGTGCCGTTATCCAATTCCAGAGTTGTCGTACATTGGATCCCATCGGTATTAATTGAGAAGATTTATCCATTCAGATTGAGAACACAAATACTGCTTATCTCTGAAGGAGTACTGTTTAGTACTGCCATTTCACGTGCTGTTTTAGTTTGTTATAGAGAGCTGTGTGACGTTGGAAATATCATGATATTTGAACCGGTTATTTAACGCTTAATAAGCCCGAAACCTGTGCTGTGGCAGCAATAAAATAAGAGGTCAATTTCTGCTTTAAGGCTGATTTATCTCGTGTAGTTGCGTCTTTGTCAGGGAATCGCTGCGGTCGCCTATATGATCTGAGCACCAGATATTTCTATCTATTTCCTCATAAAGAAACCTCAGAAAATGCCGTTATTAGTTAAACAGCGATCTCGCTGCTTTGCATGTGGGTTACCCTAAAAATGTTAAAAACAACGCAATCCCGCTTTATCGCATTGATCAGCTTGTTTTTTATTGTGCTCGTCATCGTCACGCTTATAGTGATTCAGGTCTTTGTTGCCCCTCAGCTGAAACAAACAGAAAGCACTCTGGTTGCGAATCAGGTTGAAGATATCGCCGTCGTTATCAATGACCGGCTGAACAAAGTTGAATCTCAGGTGCGTACCATCACTCAAACCGTCGCTCAAATGGACAGCGACAGCATTGACCGATTGCTGCCCGCGCTGGTTGATCAATATGGTGATTCCGCCGTATTTGGAGGCGGGATCTGGCCTTTACCGAATCAGCGTGACCCGGAAAAAATCAAATTCAGCACCTTTTTTGCTCGTAATAATAACAATCAACTGTCGGAAAACACCTTCTGGAACAGTGCCGAATCGCCGAATTACTTCGAGCAGTCCTGGTATGTTGCGGCTTCAAAAGGTGTAAAGGGCCAATGTGTCTGGGCACCTGCCTACTTTGATGACGCCAGTACCCAGCCGCGTACCAACTGCGCAATGCCGATTTATAAAGGCGATAAACTCTGGGGCGTGGCGACTATTGACGTCACGCTGGGGTTCTTTAACCAGTTGGTCACGGAAATGGAGAATAAAGTTCACGGCACCATTTATATCGTTGAGAAAGACGGCACTATCGTAGGCACCAGTCATTCCGGTGATGAAAAACTGCCGAAGCTGGCCTCTCTGGGTGAAACCTCACCGCTTGCGATACAAATCCGTAAAAGCCTCGATCAAATTAACGGGCAGGCGAATCTGGTTGCTGACTACGATAACGACGGTACCTCACACACCCTGTTCATGAGTAAGATTGAGGGGCCGTGGTACATCGCGACGAACATGCCAACCAGTCAGTTGCTGACGCGTACGCACAGTATCCTGCAAAGTCTTGGGCTGGTGCAGATCCCGATGGTGATTTTACTGCTGGTGGTTCTGATTCTGGCTATCAAAATCTTTATGCGTCAGCTGGATGCCTTGTATAAAAATATCAGCCAGCTTTCCGCCGGTGGCGCGGATCTGACCCGTCGCTTACCGGATAGCCGTAGTCCGGAATTCAACCGTGTGAACCAAAGCTTCAACCAGTTCCTGTCATTCCTGCAATCGATCCTCCGTCAGGTCGGTGACAGCAGTCTGGCTATCACCTCGGCATCGCGTGAAATCGCCAGTGGCAACATGGATCTCTCCGGGCGTACCGAAGAGCAGGCGAGTTCGATTGTTGAAACGGCGGCCTCCATGGAGCAGTTGACCAGCACGGTGAAACAGAATGCAGCCAACGCCGAAGGTGCTAATCAGCTGGCGCGTGATGCGTCTGCGGTTGCGCAGAAAGGGTCGGAAGTGGTGAAACAGGTGGTCGATACCATGGGCTCTATCACCCGCTCATCGCACAAAATTGTCGATATCATCAGCGTGATCGATGGTATCGCCTTCCAGACCAACATTCTGGCGCTGAATGCTGCCGTCGAAGCGGCGCGTGCCGGTGAACAGGGCCGCGGTTTTGCTGTCGTGGCATCTGAAGTGCGCAGCCTGGCACAACGTTCAGCAACGTCCGCCCGCGAAATTAAAAAGCTGATCGAAGATTCCGTGGCAGATATCTCCACGGGCAGCCAGCTGGTGGCAATCGCCGGAACGACGATGGATGAAGTCATGGGCGGCGTGAATAACGTGGCGACGCTGATGAACGAAATCATGTCTTCCAGTCAGGAACAAAGCCTCGGTATCGAGCAGGTGAACGTCGCGATCACCCAATTGGATAACGCCACTCAGCAGAATGCGGCGCTGGTAGAACAGGTATCTACGGCCGCTCAGGCTATGCAGGATCAGACGGTTCAACTGGAAACCGTTGTAGCTGGTTTTAAACTCTGATTGTATTTCTTCACTGTAAATCGAACGGTAGGTGAGAATTCACTTACCGTTTTTTTATGGCCGGTCGCAGTATAAGTATCCCGCCAAACCATTCACTTTTAGAGATCTTCCGACAGACTGATTATGTCCGTGTGAGGATAACTTCCGTTATTTGCTCAAAGTCGCCTGATGTCCTTTGGGCTGTTTAGTGCCAGAAACGGACATTACTGCCTGCTTGAAGCATCGTACTCCCAGTGAGATTCATTGCTGTAAATCGTACCATCATCATCCATTACTTGGGCGTTAAGGTGCTTTGCAATTGCCAGCATTTTTCTCTACAGGTTTGTGTCTGGCCACGTGGTGTAAATATTACCGGAAATTTTTAGTATCTATATTTAGTTCGTCATCGCTACTAACGTAAGAAAGCTGCTCATAATGACTAATTTTGGCATCATTAGGCCTCCATTATGAGGCAAAAACTGTCTACGAAACCCGAGTCTATTCACCTATAGCCAACCTGAACGTCTGAGTCTTGCCCAGAGCGCGACACACGCTATCCCGGTTAAACCTGCAACAGCCGGATATCCATAACGGGTATGAAGTTCTGGCATGTGATCGAAGTTCATTCCGTACATGCTGAATATAACAGTCGGCACAACCAGAATGGCGCCCCATCCTGCTAATTTCTTTACGACTTCATTTTGCTGGACTGTAACTAATGCAAGATTTACATGCATGGCACTTGTCAGCATTTCCCTCATATCTTCAGCATCGTTCACCACATGACGCGCATGATCCTGCACATCGCGGATATATACGCGTAGTGGTTTAGGGATAATATCTTCGTGCAGGCGGATAAGCTGCGTGCAGATTTCTTCAACAGGAGCGGCTGCATTTTGCAGTGAAAGCAGATGTCGGCGCATCGTGTAAACGTTCTGGACGGCTTCGCGGTCAAACTCACTACGGAACATGGCTTCTTCCAAATCACTGATTTTTACACTCAGCGATATCGTCATCTCAGCATAATGATCAACGATGAAATCAAGGAGACAATAAAGAGGAAAACCCGGTCCATATGCCAGCATCCCGGGTCTTTGTGAGGCACGCTCTCTCACGGGGCTATAACTATCTGAGGCACCATGCCGGACAGTTATCAGAAAGTTTTTACCTATGAAAAGATGAGTTTCACCAAATGCAACAATATCACCTTCCTGATGCGCTGTTTTGACCACGATAAATAAAGAATCGCCATACTGCTCAATTTTGGGACGCTGATGCGCATTAAGTGCATCCTCTACCGCCAGTTCATGCAGACAAAATTCTTCCTGCACTTTATACATAAATTCTGGTTCAGGCTGCCACAACCCAAGCCAGATGAAAGCGTCTGGCTCTTTTATTACTTCACTAATGTCATCAACATTCACGACCTCACCAGCGCGTCCCGGACGATAAACCATGCTGTTAACTATCATAAAAATCATGTCCTTATTAAACAGATGATTGTGTAACTTTTTACAGCCCCGATAAAATCATTACGTATTCTGAATTAAAGTTTTACTCGCCAGTCTCCGGTCTTTTTCACTCAAGAGCAATTATCCAGATGCTCGCCACCTGTCACTCCATGTGTAAGTACCCCACCAATCCTAACCATTCACTTTTAGAGATCTTCCGACAAACTGATTATGTCAGTGTGAGGCTAACTTCTGCTATTCGCTCAGAGCTGCCCGTCAATTTGGGTTGCTCTGTCCCGCTTTTCTGTTGGGAACGACCAAGTAATTTGCGAACAGGTAGTCAAGTAAAATGCAATGGGTGTTCAAGTGAATGCGAATACCCAAAACATGTCTGTATCGCTGGAACAGCTGTGAAATCGGTATTTTTTTGACGATTTATCGCCTTACTTAGATAGGCCACCGCAAACCCATGTACCATCTGGAGTCTGTTTTGCTCCGTCATATTCGCCGCCACACACCCAGGTGCCATTGGGATTCTGTTTTGCTCCGTCATACCCATAGTAATTTCTTTTTTCAGTCATTGGGTTGAGTGTGAGGGGCGAAACCGGCCGCCTTACGGCGACCATTCGTTATTTGGTCAGCTCGGCAGTCATGTGGACGCGTTTGTCGAACTGCGCACTGGTGATTTTATAGGATGCGCCCTGTTCCGCAGCCTGCGCAGCAATGGCGGCTTCTGCACGGTCAAGGGTGGTAGCCGTGGTGCTGATGCTCTGAGCGAATGCACCGAAAGACATTACGGAAAGAGCAGTAACTACAACAAAAGTTTTGATGGTTTTCATGGTCGTATTTCTTAAGTCATTTGTCTGTTGTAGGGCGTTTTGCCCTGATGTGATAAATGATAGGACGACCACTTAATGATTAAAATCGAAACATTTTGCCGATACTATTCAAAAAAACTGAATGTATTTTTTTGTGGCTATGGATATGCGTGATGAGGGTGAAGATCAGGTACTTTCTTTCCGTAGATGCTGTGGTGGAGCTGGTTCGTACAGTGAGACGTTATGGGGTCAGTTCAATCAGGGGGCTTTTTATTGGCTGGACAGAATACGCGGTATGTCTCAGGGCGTGAGGCGGACATTTCATACCTCTACTTTCGTGGCCTAACTCGGTAGGCCACTACATCTCAGATGTTGCGCGATAAGGAACGATCAAGAAAGTCCTACAGGCATGCGTTTTCTGATTATGAAAGCAAAAGTGTTTATCACGGACAACGGGCGGAGAATAGTAATGCCCCCTGGATTTTCCTACTTTAATGCACTGATTGTAAAAAGTTTACTCATGTCGCAACCGGAATATAGAAATCAGGAAATATCGTTAATGTCCGGTTTTTCGACGCTGTGAATCTTGTCACGGATCCTGTCGACTGATGCTTTGATGTCAGCAATCATTTCGGAGTCCATCCCAAGGGTATCCACGACACAGCGCATAATATTGCTGGCCTGGTTTTTCAACTCCGCCCCCTTCTCTGTAAGGTGGATAAGCACCTCGCGCTCATCCTTCGGATTGCGTGTCCGGGTGAGCAACCCCGCTGTTTCCAGCCGTTTAAGTAAAGGTGTCAGAGTGCTGGACTCAAGAAAGAGTGTTCCACTCAGTTCCTTCACTGTGCGCCCGTCGTGATTCCACAAGGTGACCATAACCAGATACTGGGGATAGGTCAGGCCAAGCTTATCGAGCATTGGACGGTAGAGCTGCGTAAAAGCATGCCCCGCGGAATATAAAGAAAAACAGAGCATTCCGTGCACATCCGGCTCGGAACTTTGGGGATTCGTGTGTTTAGTCATGTGGCCTCCTTTTTCCATAAAATAATTTGTATGCGATTTAATTGCAAGCGATTGACAGCATCAAAAAGCAGTGCCATATTCATTCACATGCAAACAAGTCGCACACAAACAAATCGCACACAACATATTATAGGAGAACGATATGACAACTTTCACCACTTCAGACGGGACGGGCATTTTCTACAAGGACTGGGGTTCGGGTCAGACAATCCTGTTTGCTCACGGTTGGCCATTATCGTCAGACGCCTGGGATCAGCAGATGCTGTTCTTTAGCCAGAATGGCTTCCGGGTAATCGCTCACGACCGCCGCAGTCACGGTCGTTCGGACCAGACATTCCACGGTAACAATATGGATCAGTATGCTGACGATCTTGCCGAGCTGATTGAAGCGTTGGATCTGAATGACCTGATTTTAGTTGGTCACTCAACAGGGGGCGGTGAAGTCGCACATTATATCGGCCGCCATGGTACCTCGCGGGTCGCCAAAGTGGTTCTGGTTGGCGCGGTCCCTCCCCTGATGCTCAAGACGGAAGCCAACCCCGACGGTACTCCGATGGAGGTGTTTAATGCCATCCGCGAAGGCACAGCCAGAAACCGCTCACAGTTTTTCTTCGACCTGACTATTCCGTTCTATGGCTTCAATCGTAACGATGTCGCAATCAATGATGGACTGCGGGAAAACTTCCGCAGGATAGGCCTGCAAGGCGGGATTAAAGGACAATATGACTGCATCCATGAGTTCTCCGAAGTCGACTACACGCGTGACCTTCAGCTGATTGATCGTCCAACCCTGATTATCCATGGTGACGACGACCAGATCGTGCCAATCAAGGCATCGGCCCACCGTGCAGCGGAGATCATTGCGAACGCGACTCTGACGATATATGCCGGCGGGTCACATGGTTTGGCGGAGACAGAGGCAGATCGCTTCAACGCCGACGTACTGGCCTTTATTCGCGGCTAAAGAGGTGGCGTGCTCCATCCAGGCCACAGCTAGAACACTCATACCTTTTAAACTGTATTGAAAGAGGAACTATCATGTCAAAATTTGCTGCCTCCCTTGCCGTTGCCACCGCTCTGATTTCTGCAAGCGCTGTTGCCCAATCCCCTAAGCCTACTATTGTCCTGGTTCATGGTGCCTTTGCCGATTCTTCAAGCTGGAATGGTGTTACCCGGATCCTGCAAAAGGACGGGTATAGCGTCGTCGCTGCGGCTAATCCTCTGCGCAGTGTTTCGGCTGATGCGGCCTATGTCTCTTCTGTGGTTAACAACATCAAGGGGCCAGTCGTGCTCGTCGGGCATTCCTATGGTGGCCAGGTTATCACGAACGCAGCCCGGGAAACGAACAATGTGAAATCACTGGTTTATGTAGCCGCATTTGCTCCGGACGCAGGTGAAGCGGCGGCCGATCTGGCGGGTAAATTCCCCGGTGGCACGCTTGGCCAGGCCCTTGCCGCACCTGTAAAGCTGGCTGATGGTAGTATCGATTTGTCCATTGATCAGGCGAAGTTCCACGAACAATTCGCGCACGACGTTTCTGCCGAAGATGCCGCACTGATGGCCGCAGGTCAGAGACCGATTACCGAGGCCGCTCTGACCGAAAAGTCGGGTGAACCGGCCTGGAAAACACGGCCTTCCTACTTCATTTACGGTGATGGAGATAAGAATATCCCCGCACAGGGTTTGGGTTTCATGGCTGAACGAGCGGGATCAAAACACACCGTCGTCATTAAGGGTGCATCCCATGTCGTGATGGTTTCTCATCCTCAGGCTGTAGCCACACTCATCGAGGAAGCTGCGCAGTAACATCTTAGTATTATAATTTGCAGCCATCCCTCGCATGGGGGATGGCCTGAAAAAAATGAGTTATCCAGCGTCTTCAGGAATATTTTGAAATGAGCGCACCAGGTAATATTTATCTGCATCATGCAGTGAGTTGCCATATTTCAACACCCTAATATCACACTGCTGATGAAGCGGTATGCTTTGAGTTTCCATTAGGGTATGGAACGCAGCTCCCGTGCCGGGCTTCAATGTGTACTGAAGTACTTCGATTGTTGACATGCGCCTTTCAGCCTCGTTTTGTGGGTTCTACATGCTTTCCACAGGTAAACCGTAGATTTTGTTCGCTTAATAAATGATTTTCATTATCATTGCGTTTTCGCATTCGAAATTCATTCAGTTAAAGAGTAGTGTTAAATGAAAAAGGTCATCTGCGCGTTAGGAATGGTGCTCGCCTCGGTCAGTTCTGCTTGGGCAACGACGTATCCTCTGACGATTGAGAATTGTGGATATAAAGAGACGTTTACCAAAGCCCCCGAGCGCGTCGTCGCACTGGGACAAAATACCGCCGAAATTCTGCTGCTATTAGGGTTACAGGATAAGATGGTCGCCAGTGCGTTTTGGCCGACTAAAATTCTGCCGCAACTTGCTGAACAGAATGAAAAAATCAAAACGCTGACAGTAGAAATACCCACGCTCGAATCTATCCTTGCCCAAAACCCTGATTTTGTTCCCGCACAACTGCCTCTGCTGCTCGGCCCAGAAAGTAAAGTCGCCAAGCGCGAAGATCTCGCCACCGTTGGCGTAAATAGCTATATGTCACCTGGTATGTGCGCAACCAAAAAAGATATTGGCGATATGTACGGTAGCCGCCAAAAACTGTGGGACATGACATTCCTTTATAAAGAGATTGAAGACTTCGCGAAAATCTTCAACGTCGAAGACCGCGGCCAGGCGTTAATTGCCGATTTTAAAAAACGCGAAGCAGATCTTCGCCAGACGTTCGGAAAAAACAAAAAAGACCTTTCGTTTGTGTTCTGGTTCTCAAGCTCTTCGCCTTCTTCTGACGCCTATGTTGGCGGCAAGAACAGTGCTTCTGGTTTTATCGCGAATGTGTTGGGCGGCCATAACGCCATCACCTCAGAAACAGAGTGGCCTACCGTCGGTTGGGAAAGCATCATTGCCGCGAATCCCGATGTGATTGTTGTTTCAAGCCTTGACCGAAATCGTTGGGCACTTGATAACGCAGAAGAAAAGATTAAATTCCTCAAAGCCGATCCTGCTGTTAGTCAATTAGATGCGGTGAAAAAAGGTCACATAGTCGTGATGGACGGCCAGGCGATGAACCCCACTATTCGCACAATCTATGGTGCTGAACAAGTTGGCGAACAGCTCAAAAGTCTGGGACTCAATAAATGACCGCAGTGGCACAGCCGATGAAACAGACGTTTCTGCTAGGAGCGTCGAGTATTTTTTCAGTGGTGTTGTTATTCCTGGTGATCGCAATTGGCGTCAGCGTGGGTGAGCTTTCTATCCCGCTGCGAACCGTGTTCTACGCCATTAGCAATAAACTCGGACTGACAGAGGTGCCTCTTAGCCGCATTTACGAAAGTGTGATTTGGGATTTTCGCCTGAGCCGTGCGCTTGTCGCGGCCTGCTGCGGTGCCGGGTTGGCTATCTGCGGTGCGGTACTGCAAAGTTTGCTGAAGAATGCGCTGGCAGAACCTTATGTGCTCGGCGTTTCTGCGGGCGCTTCAACTGGCGCGGTTTCCGTGGTCGTATTGGGCATCGGAACCGGTGCGGTGTCGCTATCCGCCGGAGCATTTGCGGGGGCATTTGCCGCCTTTGTTTTTGTCGCTTTTTTGACCAATGGCGCGCGCGGCGGCAATGAACGCACCATTTTGGCGGGTGTTGCTGCATCACAGCTCTTCAACGCTATTACCGCTTATACCATCAGCACATCCGCGAGCGCCCAGCAGGCGCGCGACGTAATGTTCTGGTTATTGGGCAGTTTCAGCGGCGTGAGATGGCCTGAGTTTCAACTTGTTCTGGTCGTCGTGTTGGTAGGGCTTGCAGTGTGCCTTTACTATTCTCGTGCGTTGGATGCTTTTACTTTTGGTGATGATGCGGCCGCCTCTTTGGGCATCGCAGTTCCCTGGGTTCGCTTAATCCTGTTCACCATCACGGCGTTGATCACAGCCACTATCGTCAGCATGGCCGGTTCCATCGGCTTTGTGGGGTTGGTCGTTCCGCATGTCATGCGCTTCTTCTTTGGGCCGATGCATCGCAAGTTGCTTATCACCAGCGCATTGGCGGGCGCCATTTTGATGGTGCTGGCCGATATAGCCTCGCGCTTATTAATCGCCCCGCAAAGTCTTCCGGTCGGCGTGGTCACCGCACTGGTTGGCGTACCGTTCTTTGCCGTTATTATCTACCGCTCAAGGAATAAGTGATGAGTATCGCCGCTGAAAATATTACCTGGAGGGTGGGTCAAAAAACCATCGTCAACAACGTCTCGTTGAGCGTTGCGAACGGAGAAACAGTCGGTCTACTGGGTCCTAACGGCTGCGGTAAATCATCACTGCTGCGTATCCTCGCGGGATTACGACGCCCCAACTCAGGTGCTGTCACGCTGGATGGGCAAAACATCGCCCGGATTGCCAAAAAGCAGTTGGCGCGGCGGGTCGCATTTGTGGAGCAGCACGGGATGACCGAGGCAAATATGCGCGTTGTCGACGTGGTCAAACTGGGGCGTATTCCCCATCACTCTCCGTTTTCTAACTGGAGCACGCAAGATGACGATACTGTCACCGCCGCGCTCCAGCGCGTGGATATGCTTAGCAAAAGCGAACAGGGGTGGCAGAGTTTATCGGGCGGTGAGCGCCAGCGTGTTCACATTGCACGAGCTCTCGCACAATCGCCGACGGAGATCCTCCTTGATGAGCCGACCAACCATCTGGATATTCATCATCAGATACAGTTGATGAAACTCGTCAGCGAACTGCCAGTGACCAGCATTGTGGCTATTCATGACCTCAACCACGCCTCCATGTTCTGCGACGCGTTGATTGTGATGCAAGAGGGGCAGATCGTCGCCGCGGGTAGCCCGCACGAGATCCTCACAGAGTCGCTGCTTTGGGATGTGTTCAGGGTAGAGACAAAGATTGAAATTTCGCCCTTCCACGGAAAAAAACATATCCACTACATCGCTTAAGACCAGGTCATGAGTATGCCTTTGCCAAATCTGCGGTCAGTCACTCAGCCCTGGCCGCCTGTGTTACTGGGCAGCCAGTTTGTTTTTAATATTGGTTTTTACGCGGTGGTGCCGTTTCTGGCCATGTTTTTACGCGACGATATGATGCTGTCCGGCGGACTCATCGGGCTGATATTAGGTTTGCGAACGTTTTCGCAGCAAGGCATGTTTATTGTTGGCGGCGCGTTGTCTGATCGCTACGGCGCACGTATCGTTATCCTCAGCGGCTGTATTGTCCGTGTGGCGGGCTATCTGCTACTGGCATTTGGGCAGTCACTCTATCCGATTATCATTGGCGCCTGTCTTACGGGCATCGGTGGTGCGCTGTTTTCTCCATCAATCGAAGCTTTACTGGCAAAGGCTGGAACGCAAAGCGAATTAACGGGGAAGCGTAGCCGGGCCGAATGGTTTGCGTTGTTTGCGGTTTGTGGAGAGCTGGGGGCCGTACTTGGGCCAGTGGCGGGAGCATTGCTGACAGGGTTAGGTTTTCGTCAGGTTGCGCTGGCGGGGGCGGGTGTCTTCGTCGTCGCACTGGTGGTGTTGTTTTTCTGCCTCCCTCCTACGCATGACAGGAAACAGACACTACACATCCTGCCGTGGTGGACGACATTCCATAATCCACGGTTTGTCGCTTTTATTATTGCCTATAGCTCCTGGCTGTTAAGCTATAACCAGTTATATTTTGCGCTGCCGGTGGAAATCCAACGTGCCGGTGGTAGCGAGAAAGATCTTGGCCCGTTGTTTATGCTGGCATCGCTGCTGGTGATTACCCTACAACTACCGCTGGCACGTTTGGCTCGCCGCATCGGTGCTGTGCGCATCCTGCCCGTGGGTTTTCTGCTTATTTCTGTCTCATTTCTTAGCGTCGCGCTGTTTGCCGCCACCCCTGCGCCAGAAAACGCACTACGGCTTTTGCCTTCGGTGTGTTTTGTGACGTTACTGACCCTGGGGCAAATGCTGCTGGTGCCTTCAGTGAAAGATTTGATTCCGTGGTTTGCTAACGAATCGACGCTGGGCGCACACTATGGCGCGCTTGCCTCCGCTGGGGGATGTGCGGTACTGGCGGGAAATTTCCTTCTGGGCAACCAACTTGACGACGCGTTGACTCCTTCCTATAAGGCCATTTTCCCGTGGCTACAATTGGCATTTTTTCCGTTCTGTAGCGCGATAGCAATGGTTGTGATTTGTCGGCCGATGCGAAAATAGACATAAAAAAACTGGCTTGTGACGGCCAGTTTTCCAGAATGACAAAGGTGTAGGGATGGTTTTTCTACACTAACGACTTATCTCATCGTAACGAATTCTTCTGAGCCAGTCGGGTGAATGGCCACGGTGTTATCGAAATCTTTCTTAGTCGCGCCCATTTTCAATGCCACCGCAAAACCTTGCAGCATTTCATCCATACCGTAACCGATACCGTGAATGCCGACAATTTTCTCGTCTGGGCCTGCACAAACCAGTTTCATACGGCATGGTTGGCGGTGTGAAGTCACAGCGGTATACATCGCGGTGAAGGAAGATTTATACACTTTCACGTTGTCATCGCCGTACTGCTCACGCGCCTGTGGCTCGGTTAAACCCACAGTGCCGATTGGCGGATGGCTGAACACCACGGTTGGGACGTTGCTGAAATCTAAATGCTCGTCTGGCTTGTTGTTAAACAGACGCTCAGACAGGCGACGACCCGCCGCCACAGCAACGGGTGTGAGTTCCACCGCACCGGTGTTATCACCCACGGCGTAAATACCCGACACGCTGGTGTTCT
>NZ_DATERI010000129.1:0-17157 GCF_035271705.1 Buttiauxella sp. | reverse complement strand
ATGATAGGCTCAAATGCCAGCCGCTCTTCATAGATAAAACCGCCAAGCGTCACCACGAAGAAGGCAAAGATGCACCACAGTTGCGGATCAGACCACGCCATCACCGTGCCACCCTGGCTGGTGAACAGAATTAAGCAGGTCAACGAAGCCGCAAGATAACCCGCGCCAAGAAAGTCGATTTGGTGGCGAATGCGTGCCGTTTGCGGTTTCAGCACCGCACCAATCACCAGCAGCGCGAAAACACCGAGTGGCAAGTTGATATAGAAAATCCAGCGCCACGAGAAATGCTCGACCAGGAAGCCGCCAATCAGCGGGCCAATCACGGTAGCAAGCCCGAACACGCCGCCAAACAAGCCCTGATATTTGCCGCGATCCGCAGGCGGGATAACATCACCCACCGCCGCCATGGTGACCACCATCAACCCGCCACCGCCCAACCCTTGCAAGGCACGCATCAGAATTAACTGCGTCATATTTTGTGCCAGCCCGCATAACGCGGAGCCAAGCAAGAACAGCACAATGGCTGTTTGCAGCACGATCTTGCGCCCCAGCAAATCACCAAACTTGCCGTACAGCGGCACCACAATGGTGGAAGAAAGCAGATAAGCGGTGACCACCCAGGAGAGTTGTTCCAGCCCACCCAACTCACTGACAATGGTCGGCAAGGCGGTGGAAACGATGGTCTGGTCGAGTGCGGCGAGCAACATAACCAGCATCAGCGCGCAGAACAGCAAACGAATGGAAGTTGCCTGCGGGTGCGTTTCTGCCTGAGGTGTTTCGGTGACTGTCATGTTACCTGTCAGTTTGGGATTAATTAATTTGGTAATTAATGTAGGGTGAATAGTTTCACCCGGTCAATGGATGACGCACAAAATGCCCCTGAAAATGGCCGTGAAAAATCCGAAATTTGTTGGTTAAATGCTGACACTGACCTTCTCCAGCCGTTTAGCCCGCAACGTTTAGCTCGCGACGATGTGTCATTAAATACATTGATAGCACTAATGATTAAGCTTTTTCCTAATTTACCCGCACCAAAAATAATGGATTATGCTCACGCCAGAAACGGCGTTTCCGCTGCGGTGGCTTTTTCTTAATTTTGGATTAAACAGCAATGAAAAAAATAATGTTGATGATGGTTGTGGGTATGGTTGGAACATTGGTTGGTTGCAGTTCTCCGGCGCAGCGCCAGGCAGAATGCCAGGCTCAGGGAGTCAGCAAAGATGCCTGTTATATGGCCGAGCAGAATCGCCAGAACTCGATCAATAGCGCGGCAATGAAGCAGGCGATGGAAAACGCCCATGACGCGGTAAAATAAACCAGCGATTTCATCATTAATCCAGGCTCGTCAGAGCCTGTTCTTTATTTAGTCGGGTTTAAAAACGTATCTATAAACCATCGGCACGGAACATGGCTTTAATGCCACGCACCGCCTGGCGGATACGATCGCGGTTTTCAATTAACGCGAAGCGCACATGCGTATCACCGTATTCACCAAAACCGACACCTGGCGAGACACACACCTTCGCGTCCTTAAGCAGTTTTTTGGCAAACTCCAGCGACCCCATCGCCGCATATTGTTCAGGAATTTTCGCCCACACATACATCGACGCTTTTGGGCATTCGACCATCCAGCCCGCTTCGTGCAAGCCTTTAACTAAGACATCACGGCGGCGTTTGTACTGTTCGGCAATATCACGCACACATTGTTGGTCACCTTCGAGTGCCGCAATCGCCGCGACTTGCAGCGGCGTAAAGGTGCCGTAGTCGTGGTAACTTTTTATTCTGGCCAGCGCGTTCACCAGCTCTTTATTGCCCACCATAAACCCGATGCGCCATCCCGCCATGTTGTAGCTTTTCGACAGGGTAAAGAATTCGACGGCCACATCACGAGCGCCTGGTACTTCCATAATTGACGGGGCTTTCCAGCCGTCATAAACGATATCGGCGTACGCCAAATCATGCACCACCAGCACGTCGTAACGCTTAGCCAGTGCGACAACACGTTCAAAAAACTCCAGTTCCACGCACTGCGCAGTTGGGTTCGACGGGAAGCCGAGGATCATCATTTTCGGTTTCGGGTAGCTTTCGCGAATCGCACGTTCCAGCTCGGCAAAGAAATCCACGCCTTCTACCAATGGCACTGAACGCACTTGCGCCCCAGCAATCACCGCACCGTAGATATGAATCGGATAACTTGGGTTTGGCACCAGCACCGTGTCGCCATGGTCGAGCGTTGCCAGCATCAAGTGTGCCAGACCTTCTTTCGAGCCGATGGTGACAATCGCTTCGCTTTCAGGGTCGATGTCAACGTCGTAGCGCTCTTTGTACCAACCAGAAATGGCGCGACGTAAACGCGGAATACCGCGCGAAGTAGAGTAACCGTGCGTGTCTTCGCGCTGCGCAACCGTACAGAGTTTTTCAACGATATGCGGCGGAGTCGGGCCATCAGGGTTGCCCATACTGAAATCAATAATATCTTCGCCACGGCGACGGGCCGCCATTTTCAGTTCAGCGGTGATATTAAACACATACGGAGGGAGACGATCGATACGCGAAAAATGACGTTTTGGACTGGAGTCAGTCATAAATTCCTCAGCTTTACGTTAGCGCCCGGACCGTCCGAGCGACGCTGCCACGTGATGTGGCTTGCTTAGAAAATAGCCTGAATAAAATTCATCTGTCGAGAGGGGAGGAAAAATATTTTTAATTCGCCATAAAAGAGGAAGCTTCATTTGAAGCTAATCCCTATTTTATTTGATAAACACGATCTATATTAACCATGTCGCAACATTATTATACGTATCCGTTAGCATTCGAGTTGCAGCCAACACCCCTGCGGCTCGAAGGATGACGGATAACTTTAGATGACGTGGAGCACTACCATGACCCTACACATTGATGATCTACCGCGTGCAATCCGTGAGATAAAACAACAACTTCGCCACGCGCTTCCTGACTACAAAGCGGTTTTCGAACAACTCGAAGGCGATATGAAGCGCCAGATTACTGAAATTCGCGCCGAGCTTGATCGCGGTGAAAATCCGGTCCCGCAAATTAATGCCGATGACATTGTTAATCATCGGGTCAGCGAGCAACAAAAGGCGCTGATTCGCCAGCGCGGTTGCTGCACCGTCAAAGGCGTATTCCCGCAGGCTCAGGCTCAAGCCTGGAATGAAGAGGTCGGCAATTATCTTGAGCGCAATAACTTCGTCGAGAAATTAAAGAACGCCGCAGAAGATAACTATTTCGGCACACTTGCTGCGAGTAAGCCGCAAATTTATGGTATTTACTGGTCAAAGCCACAGGTCGAAGCACGCCAACATGCACGCATGAAAGCGGTACAGGTTTTCCTGAATAATTTGTGGGAAACCGAGAGCAACGGTAAGCAGCATTTCGACCCGGATCGCGTGGTGAGTTATGCCGACCGTACCCGCCGTCGCCCGCCTCACTCAAATTCTTTGGGCCTGTCTCCACATGTGGATGGGGGGTCGGTTGAGCGCTGGCTGGATGAGAATTTCCGCCATGTTTATCGCCATGTGTTCTCCGGTGAGTGGCAGCAGTACAACCCATTTGCCGCTGAAGGCCGCACAGAAGTGCGTGAATTCCCGTCTCCGGCAGTGTGTTCGATGTTCCGTACTTTCCAGGGCTGGACGGCAATTAGCCCACAACGTAAGCATGGCGGCACGCTGACATTGTTGCCGGTGGCGAACGCGATGGCTTACATTTTACTGCGTGCATTACAAGACGATGTGCCGGAGGAGTCGCTATGCGAAGCGAAGCCTGGGCGTGCGCTGTCTATTAACAATCAGTGGCATCCCCTTTTATTAACAGGGATTTCCTCAATTCCAAATATGGAAGCAGGCGACACCGTTTTCTGGCACTGCGATGTCATTCATGCTGTTGAAAATGAACACCTTGGTGAGTTCGACAGCAACGTGATGTATATCGCCGCCGCCCCATGGTGTGAGAAAAACGCCGCTTACCTTGAGCGCCAGTGGTCATCATTTGTTGAAGGCAAATCACCGCCTGATTTTGCTGCGGATGATTTCGAGGTTGATTTCACCGGGCGTGCAACACCGGAAGAGTTAACACCGGCGGGTCGCGAACAGTTGGGCGGAAAGTAAGGCATTTTGTTCCTAAAAGAGTCGGATGACGCTTCGCTTATCCGACCGACGAAAACGGAAGGCTGGATTAGCGCGAGCGACATCCGCCTTCTTTTTAGCAATAAGCCACGTTTCTGGTAACCACTCAGTTATTTCCTTATCATTGCCCTTCCATTCTTTGTCACGCGAGTCACCCGTGCACGAAATTTTTAATATGCTGCTGGCGGTTTTTGACCGGGCGGCGCTGATGCTTATTTGCCTGTTCTTTTTAATTCGCATCCGCCTGTTTCGCGAGCTACTGCATAAAAATGCCCATACGGCCAAAGAATTGCTGGCGGTCACGGCGATTTTCTCGATGTTCGCCCTGTTCAGTACCTGGTCCGGGGTTCATGTTGAAGGTTCGCTGGTCAACGTGCGAATTATCGCCGTGATGGCTGGCGGTATCTTATTTGGGCCATGGGTCGGCATTATTACCGGGGTTATTGCAGGTATTCACCGTTATCTTATTGATATAGGTGGTATTACCGCTATTCCCTGCCTGATTACCAGTATTGTCGCTGGAGGTATCGCGGGTGGGATAAACCGCAAAATACCGAAAGCACAACATTGGCGTGTGGGGATTATTGCCGGGATGCTGTGCGAAACCATGACCATGGTTTTAGTCGTTCTGTGGGCTCCATCCGTTTCACTGGGCATTGATATCGTGTCAAAAATCGGTATTCCGATGATTCTCGGCACCGTCTCAATCGGCTTTATTGTGTTGCTGGTGCAAAGTGTCGAAGGCGAAAAAGAGGCCAGCGCTGCGCGTCAGGCCAAGCTGGCACTGGATATCGCGAATAAAACCCTGCCGTTGTTCCGTAACGTGAATAGCGAATCACTGCGCCAGGTTTGCGATATTATTCGCAAGGATATTAACGCCGATGCCGTGGCAATTACCGATATCGACAAAGTGCTGGCATATGTGGGCGTTGGGGAAAATAACTATAAGCAAAGTGATGTTGGCATCAGCCCAAGAACCCAACTTTCGCTACGCGAAGGGAAGATAATCATCAGGAATAATGATGAAGCCTATCGTACCCCGGAAATTCACTCGCTGATTATTATCCCGCTGTGGGAAAAAGGTGTCGTCACTGGCACGCTGAAAATCTATTACCGTCACGCGCACCAGATAACGTCGACATTGCAGGAAATGGCGGTTGGGCTTTCACAAATTATCTCTACGCAGTTGGAGGTTTCCCGTGCCGAACAGTTGCGCGAAATGGCCAATAAAGCCGAGTTACGTGCATTACAAAGCAAGATAAACCCGCATTTTCTGTTCAATGCGTTGAATGCAATTTCGTCCTCTATTCGTATCAACCCCGATACCGCACGCCAGCTGATTTATAATTTGTCGCGCTATCTGCGTTACAACATTGAATTAAAAGACGATGAGCAGATCGATATTAAAAAAGAGCTGTATCAGATTAAGGATTACATCGCCATTGAGCAGGCGCGTTTTGGCGACAAACTGACGGTGATTTATCACATTGATGAAGAGGTGAATTGTTTGATTCCCAGCCTGCTTATTCAGCCACTGGTGGAGAACGCGATTGTCCACGGAATACAGCCGTGTAAAGGCAAAGGAGTGGTCACCATCAGCGTTGAGGAGAGTGGCAATCGCGTGCGTATTGCGGTGAGGGACACCGGCAACGGTATTGATCCGCAGGTCATTGAACGCGTAGAGGCCAACGAAATGCCAGGCAATAAAATTGGCCTGTTGAATGTGCATCACCGCGTAAAATTACTCTACGGAGAAGGCCTGCATATCCGCCGCCTTGAGCCGGGCACTGAGATTGCGTTTTACGTGCCGCACGCTGCCAGCGCCGTTCCACCGTTATTGTCGCAGCAAGGAGGAAATGCATGAAAGTTCTCATCGTAGAAGATGAAGTGCTGGCGCAACAGGAGTTGAACTGGCTTATCAAAGAGCACAGCCAGATGGACGTTGTCGGCACCTTTGATGACGGCATGGATGTGCTGAAATATCTGCAACATCATGAAGTTGATGCCATCTTTCTTGATATCAACATTCCTTCGTTAGACGGCGTTTTGCTGGCGCAAAATATCAGTAAGTTTGCCCATAAGCCGTTTATTGTGTTTATCACTGCCTGGAAAGAGCATGCGGTGGAAGCGTTTGAGCTCGAAGCGTTCGACTACATTCTGAAGCCTTATCAAGAGTCACGTATTATTGGGATGCTGCAAAAACTGGAAGCCGCTTTCCAGCAACAAAATGCCCCCGCTTCCGCTAATACCACAGCGCGTGAAACGTTGACCATTAATCTGGTGAAAGATGAGCGGATTATCGTTACGGATATTAACGATATTTACTATGCCGAAGCACACGAGAAAATGACCTTTGTGTATACGCGGCGTGAAGCGTATGTGATGTCGATGAATATTAGTGAGTTTTGCAACCGCCTGCCGGAAAGTCATTTCTTCCGTTGCCATCGCTCATATTGCGTTAACCTGAGCAAAATCCGCGAGATAGAGCCGTGGTTTAACAATACCTATATTTTACGTCTGCAGGATTTGGATTTTCAGGTGCCGGTGAGTCGCAGCAAAGTGAAAGAGTTTCGCCAGTTGATGCGCTTGTAAAACGGGTGCAAGAATGTGCACCCGTCTATATCCAAAATAATTCGAGCAGCATCGCGCGCGCAAGGAAGCGACAAAGATGCGGCTTGAAGTATGAAGGGGATATTACAGAACCTGCCCCAGCGTTTGACGCAAATGCGCCCCGGCACCCAGCAATCCTGGTTGGTCATGAACAATCAGGTACACCGGAATATTGTGTACGTATTCTTTAAAGCGCCCTTTATCTTCAAAACCGCCGCGGAAACCGGAAGCTTTAAAGAACTCGAGGAAACGTGGCACGATGCCACCTGCGATGTACACGCCGCCAAATGTCCCGAGGTTCAATGCGAGGTTGCCACCAAAACGCCCAAGAATGACGCAGAACAATGACAACGCACGACGGCAGTCGGTGCAACTGTCTTCCAGTGCCTTTTCGGTGATGTCTTTCGGCTTATAGCCTTCCGGCTCACGCCCGTCTGATTTAACAATCGCACGATACAAATTCACTAAACCTGGGCCTGAGAGCACCCGTTCAGCGGAAACGTGGCCAATTTCAGTGCGCAGCTCTTCGAGGATAATCCCCTCTTCTTCGCTGTTAGGCGCAAAATCAACGTGACCGCCTTCGCCCGGCAGACTCACCCAACGTTTATCAACATGAACCAGATGTGCCACCCCAAGCCCGGTGCCTGCGCCATAAACTGCAATCGGTTTGCCTTCTACCGGCTCACCACCACCAAACTTAATCAGGTGTTCTTCTTTGAGCGCCGGAATAGCCATCGAAACGGCAGTAAAGTCGTTGATGATTTCCAGATGTTCAAAACCGAGATTTTTTTTCATCTCGGCGGTAGAGAATGCCCAGGTATGGTTGGTCATCGCTACCCAATCACCGGTAATCGGGCAAGCAATGGCGATACAACCGTCAGTCACGCTGACATTGTGCTCTTTGAGATAATGCACCACGACCGCTTCCAGACTTGGGAAATCAAGGCCCGAATAGGTTTTTGCCTGGGTGATGTCACCATTTTCAACGTTGCACAGTGCCAGACGCGCATTGGTGCCGCCTACATCTCCCACCAAAGCATATTTTGTCATTCTTCCACTGCTCCGCTAAAGTCAAAATAAGATCTGGCATCACTGTAAAATTAGCTAGCCTAAACAACAACGACCAGATGAGAAGTGCCTTGGGAATATTGATCTTCGTCACAAATTAGCTTGAGCGTTTCAGCCCTGATGGCAGCCAGGCTTAACAACTCATCAGACAGACTGTTTGCCGCAGCAATTTGCGCTAAATAATTTAGAGTAAGGAAAATTTATGCTCCATCCGCGAGCCAGGACCATGTTGGTCCTTTCCATCCCAGCATTAGTTATCGGGATTTGTTCCAGTCTGGTATTGATCGTGGTGATGAAAGTCGCTGCGGTTTTACAGAAATATTTGTGGGTTACCCTGCCCTCACATTTCGACCTCGATATGAATTCCCCGATGTGGATCCTTTTGATGCTGACCTTCACCGGTATTGCGGTTGGGTTGGTGGTTCGCTATATGCCTGGCCATGCCGGACCTGATCCTGCAACCGAGCCCTTGATTGGCTCACCGGTATCGGTGGCGGTGCTTCCTGGGTTGCTTATTGCACTGGTGTTAGGGCTTGCTGGTGGGGTCAGCCTCGGGCCGGAACATCCTATTATGTCGGTGAATATTGCGCTCGCGGTGGCGATTGGCGCACGTTTCTTACCCAGAGTCGCAGCGCTCGACTGGACTATCCTCGCAGCAGCTGGAACCATCGGTGCACTATTTGGTACGCCAGTCGCGGCAGCTTTGGTGTTTTCGCAAATGTTGAATGGCAGCAACGATGTGCCGTTGTGGGACCGGCTTTTTGCCCCACTAATGGCCGCCGCTGCCGGCGCCATGACCACGGATTTGTTCTTCCAGCCTGACTTCTCGTTACCTGTGGTGCAATATCAGGAATTACGTCTGGTGGATATCTTTAGCGGCGCCGTGGTGGCCACTATCGCCATTGCATTGGGCATGATCGCCGTTTGGTGCTTGCCGCGTGCACACCGCATGATTCATCAGCTAAAACATCCCGTGTTGATTCTTGGTACGGGGGGTTTTCTGTTAGGTGTATTAGGGCTGATTGGTGGTGAAGTCACGCTGTTCAAAGGGCTGGATGAAATGCGCCAGCTCGCCGTCGCTCAGCATTATTCTGTGGCAACTTTGCTGATGTTTGCGCTGGTAAAACTGGCCGCACTGGTGATTGCGTCAGCCTGTGGTTTCCGTGGCGGGCGGATATTCCCGGTGGTGTTCGTCGCAGTGGCACTGGGTATGATGCTCCATCAGCATGTCGAAGCGGTTCCGGCGGCGATTACGCTGTCTTGCGCCATCCTTGGCCTGGTATTGGTTGTTACGCGTGATGGCTGGCTGAGTCTGTTTATGGCAATGGCTGTGGTGCCAGATATCAAACTGCTTCCGCTGCTGTGTATCGTGATACTCCCAGCCTGGTTACTGCTGGCCGGCAAACCGGTGATGATGGCCGATAAGCCTAAGCCTAAGATATAGATCGCTATTTGATTTGTTATTTTGGTCCCGGGCAGTGCTCAGAATCCTCACGTACTAGGTAGCATTGCGTTTCGCAAGCGAAGTCGTGATGGCCTGCAACAACTCGGGGATATCTTGTTTTGGCAGAACGACTTCCACAAGCGACAGCCGTTCTGCTTTTGCCACCGTCTGCATCACCTCTTCCAACTGCACTGTCTCCGTCACTCGCCAGCATTGCGCCGGATTATCAACATTCATCGCCTGTGGGATTAGCGTCCAGTTCCACGCCGCAATGTCGTTATACCGCTGCTCCGCACCGTGAATCGCCCGCTCAACGGTGTAACCGTCGTTATTGAGCAAGAAGATAACGGGCCGTTGTTGGTCACGCAGCATTGAGCCTATTTCTTGAATGGTGAGTTGTGCCGAACCGTCCCCCACCAGCAGTATTACACGTCTGTTTGGACAGGCTGTTTGCGCTCCAAACGCCGCAGGGAGTGTAAAACCAATCGACCCCCAGAGCGGTTGGGCGATAAACGTCACGCCTGCGGGTAAGGTCAGTGATGCTGCACCAAATGCGGCGGTTCCCTGGTCGGCAAGAACGATGTCACCCGCTTGTAGGAATTTTTGCATCGACTGCCAGAAAGCGTGCTGATCCAGTGTATGGGGGGTTGCGGCGGGTAACGCCGGAGGCTTTTGTTGGGGGACAGGCCAACCCGACACCTGGTGTTTACACAACTGATGCAGCACCTCAACCGCGTGCGCCATCGCAATGCCACTGAACCAGCGGTCAGCAATGCGCGTGGCATTTGGCTGGATATCGATAGTCTGTTCTAAGGTGAAGTGTTGTGTGAATCCGGCGGTGAGAGTGTCGGTGAATTTGACGCCGACGCAGATGACAAGCTCGGCCTCTTCAATAGCCTGTATGACCTTTTCATCACTGGCGGAGGCGCTGTATGTTCCGACAAACCCCTGCTGGCCCTCATCGAATAAGCCTTTCCCCATCAGCAAGGTGGCATGAGGCATTGGCGTGTTATCCATCCATTGTTGTAATGCTTTTTGTTGCCCAAAACGCAGCGCCAGGAAATCAGCCAATAACGCAACGCTGCGGCTTTCTGCCAGTCGCTCCTGAGCACACGCGCGGAATTCGGCCAGTAATGCGGGGTCACTGCCTGATGGCACAGCGAAAAGAGCTTGAGTCGGGCGAGTTGCGAGAGCCTGAGAGACATCACTTGGCAGGAGAATATAACCTGGGCGGCGCTGTGTGAGCGCCTGTTGCAAAACACGGTCGATTTCGTAACAGGCATTTTCTGCGGTGAGGGACGCCTGCGCCACCGTTACCTCCTGCGCCATTCTTGCAAAATGGCCGAAGTCCCCGTCGCCCAGGGTGTGGTGGAGTAACTCACCGCGCCGCTGCGCCCCGATACAGGGGGCACCCACAATATGGATAACCGGTAAATATTCGGCGTAACTTCCGGCGATGCCGTTAATCGCGCTTAACTCGCCAACGCCAAATGTCGTTAGCAGTGCCGCCGCGCCGTTGCAACGTGCATATCCGTCGGCGGCGTAAGCGGCGTTCAGTTCGTTGGCACACCCAACCCAGCCGAGGGTCGGGTTTTCAATCACACTGTCCAGAAACTGTAAGTTGTAATCACCGGGGACACCAAACAAATGGTTGATCCCGACTTCGGTGAATCGGTCCAGGATATAGTCCGCTACACGGTAAGTCATGACGCATTCCTTCTCAGAGGGCTTACAGTGAGTATTGGGCATATGTGATCGCTGTCGAGGAACCGCGAAAATAAGGGAGTGGAAAGAGGGATTTACACTTAACTGGGGTGTAGTCTGGTAGCCCGAAACGTTGTGAAACCGTATACACTCACCCTAAATAATTCGAGTCGCAGGTAGACCGCGAACGCCGAATCACGAGTAATTTAACTGACAAGGGAACCAACATGGTTTATCAGGCAAGTTCTGCGCGTTATGAATCAATGGAATACCGCCGATGCGGGCGCAGTGGAATCAAACTCCCTGCTATATCGCTGGGCTTATGGCACAACTTTGGTGATGCCACATTGCTCGATAACAGCCGCCAGTTGTTACGCCGTTCTTTTGATTTGGGGATCACCCATTTTGACCTGGCAAATAACTACGGCCCGCCTCCCGGTTCTGCTGAAGAAAACTTTGGCCGCATACTGCGTGAAGATTTCCTTCCATACCGCGATGAACTGATTATTTCGTCAAAAGCGGGATACACCATGTGGGAAGGCCCCTACGGCGATTGGGGTTCGCGTAAGTATTTGATTTCAAGCCTTGATCAGAGCCTGAAGCGTATGGGGCTTGAGTATGTCGACATCTTCTATCACCACCGCCCAGACCCTGAAACGCCGCTGGAAGAGACGATGCGCGCGCTGGATACCGTTGTGCGTCAGGGCAAAGCACTGTATGTCGGCATCTCAAATTATCCGGCAGAACTGGCAGCTCAAGCCATTGATATTTTGAACGATCTCGGTACACCATGCCTTATCCATCAGCCTCGCTATTCGATGTTCGAGCGTTGGGTGGAAGCCAGTTTGCTGGATGTTTTGCAAGATAAAGGCGTCGGTAGCATTGCGTTTTCGCCTCTGGCGGGTGGCCAGTTGACTGACCGTTATCTGAACGGGATCCCAGCTGACTCACGGGCTGCCAGTAGTAGTAAGTTCCTTAATGCTGACCAACTCACTGCTGAGAAACTGGAAAAAGTACGTCAATTGAATGCGATAGCGCAACGTCGTGGGCAGAAGCTTTCCCAGATGGCACTGGCGTGGGTACTGCGTGGTGATAAGGTGACATCGGTTCTGATTGGTGCGAGTAAAATCAGTCAAATTGATGATGCCGTGGGCATGTTAGAGAATCGCCATTTCAGCGCAGCAGAGCTTGCAGAGATCGAAGAAATATTAGTGTAACCGCTAACACTAACCTGTTTTAATTTTAATCTAAATTAGCAAAAAGTGCTCTTTTCTGAGAATTAGGATTAGTGCCGATGAAATACTTGTTTACCACATCTTACTATTACGTTAACAAGCCGCCTGGCGGTTATCGTGTATTAGGAGAGAGTATGTTCAGGTCACTGATTCTTGCAGTTGCATTACTAGCCTTTGTACCGCTGGCGAATGCGGGCGAAATCACCCTGCTGCCGTCGATTAAGCTTCAGATAGGCGATCAAGATTATCGCGGTAATTACTGGGATGGTGGCGGTTGGCGTGACCGCGATTACTGGCATCATCACTACCAATGGCGCGATAACCACTGGCGTCGCCATGATAATGGCCTTCATCGTGGCTGGTATAAAGACCGTGGTCGGGGCAGTTTCGAAAGTGGCTACCGTGCGGGCTGGAATGATCGTGATGATCATCGTGGACGTGGCGGTCGTGGCCATGGCCGTGGCGGTCACGGGGGTGGTCACGGCGGTGGTCATCGCCATTAATTGAGGTCTGGCTCGAGATTGAATAAAGCCGTCTGCTGGCATCAGCAGGCGGCTTTTTTTTACCTTAAAACAAGGACTAGGCTCGCTAATTCTCGGTTTTATTGACTGTTATTCACCGTTATTCAGTAATGATAAATATATGTTTCAGTTATCTGGAATATTCAAAATATCAATTAACAGATGATATACATCACTCTTATCAAGTAATAAAAAACCTTATAATTCATTCACTAAAAAGCCATATCAATTGTTAATCATCCGTTACACACTCCAAAAAAGAGTTTAACCCATCAGTCACCGTTATAATTGCCCCTATTAAAGACCGATTATCATATGTATGATTTGCCTCATTGAAACGGACAACTTTATTTACCTATCTGGCAAGGAATGACTCACATCTATTAACGAGAATTATTCGATGACCCGCATGAGAAAAAAACTTATTGCCAGGCATATTATCCTTGCCGTTAGCGGCACTTTATTTGCTTGTTCCGCATTTGCCAGTATCACAGTTTACCCAATGTCGGTAAAAATGAACCCGCAAGGCGCCGGGCAAATTAAAACGATATCGGGTTCTAAACAAACTGAATATATCAAAGCAACCATTAAGAAAATTGATAATCCTGGGACAACACAGGAGAAAGAGACAGAGGTTACTCAGGGTGATAGCAAAAATCTGGTTATTACCCCGGAAAAATTTGCATTAGCCGCCGGCACAACCCGCATCACGCGACTCGTTAATATGCAGACACCGACAATGGAGCAAGTCTACCGCGTCTATTTCAACCCGATATCCAGCATGGATAACGAACAGGCCCCCGACACCACCAGTGTGAATAACAAAGTGGGGGTGAATATTAGCTGGGGTGCACTGGTATTCGTGCCACCACTGAAACCAGAAATTAACTTTACATTTGATGCGCAGCAGAGGCGTATCAATAATACAGGGACAATTCATATTGAATTATCCCGCATAGGATTATGTCCGACTCAAAATGACGATGCAGGATGTAAATGGACACCGATCACCAAAAAGATCTATCCACAACAATCTTTCACATTACCCGCATCCATTCCTACCACATCAAAGGGTGTTATTAAATTGGAATACCGTAACTGGGTAGATAAGAGTACGGCAGAAAAAGAATTTATAGTGTCCTAAATAAAAAACCACCTGTTATTTTATTTATCACATTAGTTTTAAACTCTCGCGCATATTGATTGTGCAAATTAACTTCATCTATAGGATATTTATTATGAACGCTGTTATGAAATCAGTTATTGCTGCTATTGCTTTTGGTGTTGCTGTTAATGCTTTTGCTGTTGAGAAAGATATTACGGTTAATGCCACCGTGGATTCGACTCTGGATATGACATTGTCAGACGGCCAACCATTACCCGCCAGTGTAGATATGCAGTATACCCCGGGCGTGGGTCTGGCTCCGACCACTCTGGAGACCAAAATATGGTCAAACGATGCCGCCAAAGATATTAAGGCCAGCCTCAGCTCCACACCTGTACTGACCAACACCACGGGTACCGGTACACAAACACTGGCGGTGAAACTGGGTACACAAGCCATTACTCCGGTACCGGCAACGTTGGCTGCCGCAGTGCTGTTCCCTACCGGCGAAGTGGATCAGGGTTCTGTCACCCTGCCACTGGAAATTTTACCGGCAACCACAGCACCACTGGCCTCAGGTAACTACACCGGCATGGTTTCACTGATCCTGACTCAGGCAACCGAATAAGTTTTCGCTTAAGTACCCTCAACGCAACCTGTGCCCTGCATCAGCAGGGTGGCAGGTTTTTTTTCTAAAAAGGAGATAAGTATGAATATATGGAAAGCATCTGCATGCTGTCTGGGCATTCATCTCGCCCTTTTTGGAACCCTGGCATTTGCCGATTCAGCCGTTCCGGCCGGTTTTGAAGAACTGGTGACCGGGCAAGACTTGTGGGTCGATGTGAATTTGTTAGGCCAATCAGCAGGATTATTTGAAGCAAAAGTGACTCTTGATACCGTCCAGTTTTTGAAACCCATGGAGGTATTAAACGCACTGAATTTACCGATTAAAAAAGAGAGCCAGCAATATCAACAACTGGTCGAACAAATTGCTCAACCCCTGCCCCGTAACGGTAATCTCGCCTGTAGCAGCAACAATAATGCGGCAGGTTGCGGTTATATTGACACCGATAAACTGGCGATTATTTACGACGAAAATGATTCTAAAATCAGCATATTCGTGGATAAAAAACTGTTGCCCGAAGGCGATAAACACGCGCTGTATTACACCCCAACCCGCCAGAGCGAAAACGCGTTTATCCATCAACAAAACCTGAATATTATTGCGCAACAGGATTACAGCAGCCTCTCTTTACAAGGTGCGGGTGCGCTGGGTGTGCTGACCAATGGTTATATCGGCTTTGACTGGTCGCTTAATGCTTACCGTGAAGATGATACCAGTGAGCAAAGCGTCAATATTGACGATCTCTATTACCGCCAGAGTTTAGGCCAGCGCCATTATGTGCAAGCCGGACGCATGGATTCGCGGGATCTTTCCAGCAATCTTGGTGGGAATATTAGTTTTTCTATGCTGCCACTCGGTGCCATTGACGGTATTCGTGCCGGGAGCTCATTGAGCTATCTCAATAAGGAAGAGGCCAGCAAAGGCTCACCGATTGTGGTACTGCTGTCACGAAAATCGCGCGTGGATGCCTATCGTGGTAATCAACTGCTGGGGACGTTTTACCTCAATAGCGGCTCCAATACTCTGGATACCGGCAATTTCCCGTCGGGCAGTTATGGCGTCACGCTCAAAATTTATGAAGATAACGCTTTGGTTCGCACCGAGGTTCAGCCGTTTACCAAAACAGGCGGAATCGGTGATGGACATATGCAGTGGTTTGTTCAGGGCGGAAGGGTCGCCGATGATATCGAGTCGTATGACAGTCATCAGAAAATAGAGTCAGCCACGGCGATGCAGGCCGGTTTCAGGCTACCGATTGGCAGTTCAACCACCCTGACCGCGGGCGTTGCCAAAATCGACAATCAGCATTTTGAGGAAGGGGGTGTTGAATGGACACACGGTTTCGATAACAAACTATTAGATGGCGTATTGGATATTCAGGCCAACATTCTGACCGGCAGCGACGGGACGCATGGCGACGCCGAGCAACTGAGCTATAACGACGGTTTTTCTCTCAGCGTTTACCATAATGCAGCTTACGGTAATGAATGCCAGACCGACGGGAGCCGTACTGATTATGCCGATATTGGCTGCTATGAAACGCTGAATGCGACCGTGGCGGTGCCGATTCAAAAATGGTCTGTGTCGCTGGGCTATACGAAAAATACCAACACCAGCCTGACCAACGATAATTATGAAACCTCACGGTCATTTGAGGACAATATGGCGAACGCAACTCAGGCCAACTCGTCCTCCCGCACTGTACAACTTACGCTTAACCGCACCTTTAGCTGGAGCACTTTAAACCTCAGCACCCGTTTGGGTGGCTATCGCCGCACCGGTGATGACGCCGGCAATAACGATAACGGTATTTACGCCGGCTTTACGCTCACACGCAGCACCCCGGCAAATGGAAATGGACGTTCCAGCCATACTTCCGTCAGTACGGATTATGAAGGGAGCCAACAAGGTTCCGGAGATTTTAACTACAGCGCCAGCCAGGACTGGGACTGGGGAGCAAACGACCAGCATCAGCTCGGCTTTAGCGTAGGCGGAAATAACAGTACCAATATTAATGCCGATGTTCACGGCCACCTTAACGGGCAGTATGGCGATGCTTCAATGATGCTATCTGACAGCTATGACCGAACCCAACAAACGCATCAGGCGGCATTAAGTGGCAGCTACAGTTCATCGATGGCGGCGTCACGCTCAGGCTTCTTCTGGGGGCCTTCCGGTACCGGTGCACCGGGTGCGGCCGTGGCGGTGGAAGTGAATCAGGGTGAAGACAGCGACACCGATAACAATGCACTGGTCAATGTCGCCGTTGACGGCGGGGGTTCAGCCACCATGGGCCAGGGAAATAAAGCGCTGTTCCCGGTGTCTGGCTTTGAACCAGGAAATGTCTCCGTGATTGAAAACAGTGATGCCGGACGGGGCAGTATGGCCAACATCACCAGCGGTGCAGGCAACCAGTCGGTGTTCCTGCTGCCAGGTAAGATGAAAGTTCGCGAAGTTAAAATGGAATCTCACTACACCTATATTGGCACGCTACTTTCCGATACCGGTAAACCGATTACCGAGGCTCACTTGCTGAACAGCAGTTCATTTATTTCTTCAGAGGATGGCGGCTTTAGCGCTGAACTGACTTCTCAACCGAAAGATCTTTATCTAAAAACCAAGAGCGAGCTTTATCAGTGCCCGCTAAAGGTTGAGTCGAAGCGTGATGTTGTGCGCTTCGTGGGGGAAACGCACTGCACGCTG
>NZ_DATERI010000128.1:0-12589 GCF_035271705.1 Buttiauxella sp. | reverse complement strand
ACCACCAGCCGACGGGTGTTCGGGCTATCGCGGCCTGTATACCAGCCAAGTGGTTTGCTGCCGAACAAATCTTCCAGAATCTCGGTAGCCTGGTGCATATGCTGGCGTTCTGTTGCTTCATCCAGATTCTGATAGTGGATCCAGCGCCAGCCGTGGCTCACAACGTCATAATCCGCCGCTTTTATCGCTGCCACGATTTCAGGGTTGCGCGCCAAAGCCATTGCGACCCCGAAAATACTCATGGTCAGGCCGCGCTTTTGAAACTCATTGTGGATGCGCCAGAACCCGGCGCGCGAACCATATTCATAGAGTGAATCCATCGACATATGACGATCAGGGAAACTCGCAGCACCGATGATATCTGAGAGGAATTGTTCAGAACCGGCATCACCATGCAGAACGTGATTCTCACCGCCCTCTTCGAAGTTGAGGACAAATTGCACGGCAACTCGGGAGTTATTCGGCCACTGGGCGTGTGGCGGATTACCGGCGTAACCTTTCATGTCACGCGGGTAATTCTCGGTAAAGTGATAGATTTTCTTTTTCGATACTTCAGTCATGGTTCGGTTCCTTATGAGCCGAGCCAGGAACATCAACTCAGCATGTCAAAACAGCCTGATAACGGCTTTGTATTCGGATACGCGAGGTCACCGTGTTTACTGGTTCCCAGTCTAAGAGCGATGAGGGACTCCACCATCTTCACCGCGGCAGTGACGCCATCAATGACGGGAATACCCAGTTCACTCGTCAGCTCCCGTGCCAGATTGGCCATTCCTCCACAACCCAGCACGATCGCTCCGCTGTTATCTTCTTTCATAGCTTGTATACAACGCTCGCGTACCTTCATCTGAGCAAGACCCGTGCCATCTTCTAAAGCCAGCACAGGTAAATCGATCGCATGGAGGGCGGCACAGTGATGTTCGAATCCATACTGGCGCAGCAAATGACGCGCAATAATCACAGTTCGCGGCAGAGTGGTAACAATAGAAAATCGAGTAGCAACGAGCGTGGCAACATGCATCGCCGCTTCTGCGATGCCGATAACCGGCCCGCTGGCAAGTTCACGTGCCGCCAATAAACCCGGATCACCGAAACAGGCGATGACATGGCCGCTAACACCCTGCTCTTTACCGCGCTTGATCTGCTCAAGAACACCGACGGCAGCAATCGCCTCATCAAAATGTCCTTCTATAGACTCCACGCCCTGTGTTGGGCAAACCGCGATAATTTCACTTGTAGGCGCGGCCACGCTGCGTGCCGCTTCGGCGATGGTGTGCGTCATCGCTACGTTCGTATTCGGGTTGATCACCTGGATTAAATGCTGTGCCATGCGTTAGTCTCCTTGCGTACCAAAAAGGCGGGCAAAGTCAGGAACCATCTCACCGCTGCGTTCAAAATGCAGGCTGGAAACGATATGTTCAAAGTGATGCTGCATCGCATGAGTCAGTGGCGCGAGGTCTTTTTTACGCAGCAGTTCCAATAGGTTGTCGTGGTCAACACAACGGCAGCCGCGCTGCCATGGCGCTCCCCATGTAGCAATAACTAAAGAAGATCGCTGTGTTAATCCGGTTACCATTTCAGTTAAAACCTGGTTACCCGAAATAGCCTGCAACTGGATATGGAATGCGGCTGATAAACGTATGGCGGCTGCGCCATCACCAATGTGATGTGCTTCATCTTCTTGTCTTATCAACTTTTCCAGCGCGACCAAATGCGGGGGTTGAAGATGATCCAATACGTTCACCAAATTTGCGCACTCGATCATTGAGCGCGTCTGAAAGATAGACTTCGACTCTTCTACACTCGGTGTGGCAACAAATGCACCACGTTTGGGCGCCATGGTGATCATTTGCACTGTCGCAAGACGTGTCAGCACTTTTCTGATTCCCGTACGACTCACGCCGAACACTTCCGCTAACGCTTCTTCGGGCAATTTACTTCCCGGTGGTAATTGATGTTCCACAATCGCATTCATCAGCGATTGCCAAATAAATTCTTCTTTATCCTGTAGTTCTGCCGGGGCCTGCGCCCTGAAATCATGCTTCATTACTTGCTCCTGCTGCCGCCTCACTCGCACATCTTGTATACAATATTAATTCATTATGTACACGATTAATACAAACCTGGCCTGTTTCCTGCAATTACGCTTACAGACAATCCGTCAGCATCTGTTTTTAATAGGAGCAGATATCATGCCAAACATTGAACACAACACGACTGCCATGAACGATAGCGCCAACGCTGGATACAGCCTGCGCCTGTGTAATGATGATCTGGCGCCAACGCGCAACCAGACATGGTCCTGGTACAATATTTTCTCTTTCTGGATGTCCGATGTACACAGCATGGGGGGCTATGTTGTTGCAGCTAGCTTCTTCACATTAGGGTTGGCGAGTTGGCAGGTGTTACTTTGCCTGTTGGTTGGGATCTGTATTGTGCAGTTGTGTGCGAACCTGGTTGCAAAACCAAGCCAGATGGCGGGTGTGCCCTATGCGGTTATTTGCCGCCAGGCATTTGGAGTGTTCGGCGCGAATATACCTGCCGTGATCCGCGGGCTGATAGCTTTCGCCTGGTACGGTATACAAACCTATTTAGCCGCGAACGCTTTAATGTTGGTATTACTCAAATTCGTGCCATCCCTTGCCCCAATGACTACGGGGCACTTCCTGGGGCTTTCCCACCTCGGTTGGGTTTGCTTCGGCATTATGTGGGCATTACAGGCGGCGGTGTTCTGGCATGGCATGAATGCCATTAAACGATTCATTGATATCGCCGGTCCGGCGGTTTACATCGTCATGATGGCTCTGGCAGGTTGGATTTTGTATCAGACCGGATTTGACGGTATTTCGTTTACGCTTGCTAGTAAACACCTCACTTCCGGCGAACAAGCGTGGCAGATGCTTACTGCAATCGCACTGGTCGTTTCTTACTTCTCCGGCCCGCTGTTGAACTTCGGTGACTTCTCACGCTACGGCAAAAGTATGCAAGAAATCCGTCGTGGTAACCGCTGGGGGCTGCCGTTCAACTTCTTGCTGTTCTCCATTGTTACTGTGGTGATTGTTTCCGGCACTCAATCGCTGTTTGGCAAAATGATTACCGACCCGATTGAAACCGTAAGCCACGTGGGTAATAGCCTTGCGATGGCGATTGGTTTGCTGACCATGATTACCGCCACGATCGGTATTAATATCGTGGCAAATTTCGTTTCACCTGCATTCGACTTTTCTAACTGTTCTCCGCAGAAAATCAGCTTCCGTACCGGCGGCATGATTGCCGCTGTAGGTTCTGTGCTGCTGACACCGTGGAACTTGTTCCAGTCTCCCGAACTGATTCACTACACGCTGGATGTCCTGGGATCGTTCATTGGGCCACTGTTCGGTATCCTGCTGACCGATTTCTACATCATTAAGCGCAGCAAAATTTATGTCGACGATCTGTTTGATGACACTTCAAAGGGTCGCTATTGGTACAAAGGTGGGTTCAATCCGAAAGCGATTCTGGCGCTGGTGCCGTCCGTCGCGGTTGGTCTGACAATCAGCTTTATCCCATCATTGCATGAAGTGGCAAACTTTAGCTGGTTTATCGGTGCATTTCTGAGCGCAGGTTGTTACCGCTGGCTGGCTCGTGCTGAAAAAGTCAGTGACGTGGCGGGATATACCGGACAGGTTGTCGTTTCGAAAGATTAAGCTTTAAAACGACGAAAGCCTGAATCATTTCTGATTCAGGCTTTCTGATTGTGGCGGAACGGACGGGACTCGAACCCGCGACCCCCTGCGTGACAGGCAGGTATTCTAACCGACTGAACTACCGCTCCGCGTTTTGTTCCCCGTCGGGAACGAGGCAGATATTACGTATTGCGCTCATGACCGTCAACGTTTTTTCTTATAAATCTAATCGCTTGCCGCTATTTTCACCCAAACGGTGATTTTTAATCCATTCGCGCTGTTTTTATATACGCCACAGACAACTTCCGCCCTTCTTTTCCACCAGATCAAGTCGCGACTCATGCGCTTCCAGCTCGGCATCAGTGGCCCGAATGATACGTACACCCGAACTCTGGCGTACAACACGCTGAATACCGTTGTCTCCACTACGCTGTTGAACGTCTCCTTCCATGGCAAACTTCAGCGAAGTTTGCCCGCCTGTCATCATCAAATAGACATCGGACAGGATTTGGGCATCGAGCAATGCGCCGTGCAGTGTTCGTTTACTGTTGTCTATTTCGTAGCGTGAGCAAAGAGCATCGAGACTGTTTCGCTTGCCCGGGAACATCTTACGCGCGAGTGCAAGGCTGTCCGTGATTTTGCAGAAAGTATTGGTTTTTGGGATATCGCGCTTGAGCTTACTGAACTCATAGTCCATAAACCCGATATCAAACGATGCATTATGGATGACCAGTTCTGCACCGCGAATGTAATCCATAAACGAATCAGCGACCTGGTCGAAAGTGGGTTTATCCGCCAGAAATTCGTCTGCGATTCCATGCACGCCAAATGCTTCCGGGTCCACCAGCCGGTCCGGCTTTAAATAGACATGGAAATTGTTGCCCGTCAGTCGACGGTTAATCACTTCAACCGCACCGATTTCGATAATGCGATGCCCTTCGTAGTGAGCACCGATTTGGTTCATACCGGTGGTTTCAGTATCGAGTACGATCTGTCGTGTAATTGCTGTGCTCATGGCGCTCGTTTATGTCAGACTTGGTTTTTTATTCACAGGAAGTCTACCAGAGATGCGTAAACAGGTAGAAATTTTCACCGATGGCTCTTGCCTCGGTAACCCGGGCCCTGGTGGGTACGGTGCCATTCTACGGTACAAACAACACGAAAAAATTTTTAGCGTCGGCTATCGTTTAACAACGAATAATCGCATGGAAATGATGGCGGCTATTGTAGCACTTGAGGCGTTAATTGAACCTTGTGACATTGTGCTCAGTACTGACAGTCAATATGTTCGCCAGGGAATTACCCAATGGATTCATAACTGGAAAAAACGTGGGTGGAAAACTGCCGACAAGAAACCCGTGAAAAATGTCGATTTATGGAAACGACTGGACGTCGCGCTGAGCGAGCACAAAATCAGTTGGGAATGGGTGAAAGGCCATGCCGGTCACCCTGAAAACGAACGCTGTGATGAACTTGCGCGTGAAGCCGCGACTAATCCATCTCTTGAGGATGTTGGTTATCAACCAGAGGCGACGAAACCTTAGTCGTTTCCTTAAACTGTCTGGTAGCGCCAACTGCCGAACGGATTTGCGTTTTCGCTGTTCGGCTTTTCATTGGATTAAGCGTAAGTGGCAATGTCCTCTTACGCGCCACAATGACGTGCATGCAACCCAGTGCAGGCAGGTGAGTACTCAACATTTTTCCACCTTGTTTACTCCAGGGTAAAACCTGGAAACTGCGTTGGTGCATAACTTCAAAATTCAACAATGCCAGCCAATCGAACATCCTCATCGGCGTAAACATTCGGCAATGATAGGGTGCGCGTTTGCGTATAAATGGCACTGTTTTACCTAAACCTAACAAACTCATCGGGTTGAAGCTGCTTAGAATTAGCCATCCGTCATCAATCAATACCCGGTCGGCTTCACGCAGTAATCGGTGAGGATCCTGGCACCATGGCAATGTATGAGCCAACATACATGCATCCACAGACTTCGCGGCAAAGGGTAAATGAAGTGGATCGGCATTCACCTGGAGCCTATCGCCTTGTAGAGCGACACTAACCTGGTGTGAAATGGCACACGCTTCAGTGTTAATTTCAGCGCTTAGGTTACCTATCTTCAATAGATGGAAACCGAACATTTTGGCAAGCCAGGGCTGGAGTTGGGTTTCCAACGCCTCACGATAGTACTCGCCCCAAGGCAGTTCTCCCCAATGATGCGGTGAAGTGAAATTTTCAGGTATCCTTGCCGGTTTCATCACTACCTTCTTAGCACAATTCAAAGAGGTTGAATTATGAATCTTAACAGTATTTCCGCGTTCCAGGATAACTACATCTGGGTTCTGAATGATGAGCACGGTAAATGCATCATTGTGGACCCGGGTGACGCTCAACCGGTGCTAAAAACGATTGAAGATAATCATTGGCAGCCAGAAGCTATTTTGCTGACCCACCATCACAACGACCATGTTGGTGGTGTAAAAGAACTTCTCAAAAAGTTCCCAGGCCTTGTGGTATACGGGCCAGAAGAGACACAAGATAAGGGAACGAACCGGGTAGTCAGAGACGGGGATAAGGTCAATATTTTGAAGTATGAATTTAGCGTTATTGCCACACCCGGTCACACTTTAGGACATATCTGTTTCTATAGTAAACCTTATCTTTTTTGCGGCGACACGATGTTCTCTGGAGGGTGCGGCAGACTTTTTGAAGGTACCGCTGAGAATATGTATGATTCTTTTCAAAAGCTTAACAAACTACCCGCAGATACTTTAATTTGTTGCGCACATGAATACACTCTATCAAACATGAAGTTTTCCTTATCTATCTTATCTGACGATGAAGAATTAAACCGATATTGTCGAAAAGTTAAGGAGTTACGTGCAAAAAACCACTCAACCTTACCCAGTTCTTTGGCAATTGAGCGCAAAATAAATTTATTTTTAAGAACAAATGACGTTGATTTAAAAGAAAAAATTAACAAAGAAACAAGCTTGCAACAACCACAGCAAATATTCGCGTGGTTACGGGCAAAGAAAGACGCATTCTAAATTTTCTGGTTGTGTTGTTGGAATGTGGAAGGTATTCTTGCTCGTCTTTTAAGCAACGATTGACACACACATGAAAGCAAAAGCGATATTACTCGCCACTGTTTTGCTTGTGGGGTGCCAGGCGTCAAGAAATGACGGCAACATCCAACAGCACGCACAGAGTCTGTCTGCAGCTGGTCAAGGTGAAGCAGGAAAGTACACGAGTACGCGATGGATGGACGATGGGACATACCTCGCAGATAACCAAAACTTGTGGAACTTCATTGGCGACGAGCTAAAGATGGGGATACCGGAGAATACCCGGATCCGCGAACAGAAACAGAAGTACCTTAAGAATAAGAGCTATCTCCACGATGTAACATTACGGGCAGAGCCGTATATGTACTGGATTGCCGGGCAAGTTAAGAAACGCAACATGCCAATGGAACTAGTACTGCTACCCATAGTGGAGAGCGCTTTTGACCCCCACGCTACATCATCTGCGAATGCCGCTGGCATCTGGCAGATTGTACCGAGCACGGGTCGTAATTATGGTTTAAAACAGACCAAAGCATACGATGCACGTCGTGATGTAGTGGCTTCAACCACTGCCGCACTTGATATGATGCAGCGTCTAAACAAGATGTTTGACGGCGACTGGTTGTTAACCGTGGCGGCGTACAACAGCGGCGAAGGTCGTGTACTGAAGGCAATGAAAGCGAATAAAGCACGTGGCTTGCCCACGGATTTTTGGTCGCTTTCACTGCCACGGGAAACCAAGATTTATGTACCAAAAATGCTGGCTTTGAGTGATATTCTCAAAAACAGCCAAAAGTACGGTGTACGTCTACCGACTACCGACGAAAGCCGTGCGTTAGCACGTGTAGAAGTTAGTGATCCGGTCGAACTTACGCAGGTCGCCGAAATGGCCGGGATATCGTTAAGTACGCTGAAAACGTTCAACGCAGGGGTTAAAACCTCGACGGTAGGCAAAAATCAGCGTTATGTAATGGTACCTAAAAAACATGCTGACCAGCTTAAAGCCTCTTTGGCTGCTGGTGAAATTGCAGCTGTACAGCCTACATTAGTTGCTACTAACAGCGCTAACGCAGGTGGCAACAAATCTTATCGTGTTCGTTCAGGTGATACCTTATCGAGCATTGCGACTCGCTTAGGTGTTAGCACTAAAGATTTGCAGAGCTGGAATGGCATTCGTGGCGCGAATATTAAAGTAGGCCAAACGCTTAGCGTCAAAAAAGGCGATGAGCGTTTAGCTAAAAACGATAGCATCACCTATAAGGTTCGTAGGGGTGACTCATTGTCGAGTATTGCGAAACGTCACGGTGTGAACATCAAAGATGTTCTGCGCTGGAACGATGATACTGACGATCTGAAGCCTGGCGATCAGCTAACGCTGTTCGTTGGTAATAACTCTACACCTGATACTTGATTGTTAATCATAGGAAAAGGCACCTTTTTAGGTGCCTTTTTTGTTTTTGGCTTACACTCGCTTGGCTTCAAGCATGATGATGTCGCTGGTGAACGAGCCATCAGTCTGCAATTCAAAGTAGCGTTGCACTTCATCTGACGCACTTTGCTGATACATACGAATAGCATCAGCCAGAGTTGTAGGTGTTCGCATCCGTGCAATCCAACTTGAGAACTCAAGATGCAAACGGTCGCATAACAAGTTTTGCGAGCTCAGGCCTGCATCATTAAACAGGCTCAACCATTCACCACTGGAATAATTACGCACATGAGAAGTATCGCGTAACGCTTCAACTGTCTGCAGCCAGATATCCAACACTGGATGGCCAGGGGACATCACGTCCATAAAGATAACGACCCCACTGGGTTTCAATACACGTTTTACTTCACGCAACGCTTTACCGACATCATGCCAGTGGTGAGCTGAATAACGGCTAATGACAACATCAAATGAGCAATCATCGAAAGGCAAGACTTCCGCATAACCCTGCTGAGTTACGACATTATTGAGTCCACGACTTTTAGTCGCCTCATTCACCACCACCAACATGTGATCCGAGAGATCATAAGCAACGACCTCCTTAACCTGCGCAGCAGCAATGAAGCTCGCGTGCCCTGCTCCGCATCCCATGTCGAGTAACCGGGCATGTGGAAAATCTGCCAGGCGTGTGCTGAGCCGCTCCAAATCGCGACCAGAAGCATGCACAGCGCTGGTCAGATAGGCACTTGCTTGTGAGCCAAATTGTTGGCCGACTTTGTCATGGTGAGATTGTGTTGTCATTGAAATGTCCTGGCAGTTGATTATAAGTAAGGGCAGCAGCGAGGTCTGCCCAGTGGCAGACCCTAACCAGCCTTACTTCTGCTAAGGTTTGCCGGGATGGAATTCGACTAGTAGAGGATTGTGATCGGACGCGCGAGTGACCAGAACTGAAGCTTCTGTGACGGTTAAACCACGATAAAACACAAAATCGAGTGGGCGGCCAAAGGCACGGCGACGATGGTCATCTGTAAAGCGTACTTCTCGTAGAGTCATATCACGGGCGAAGCGATAAAGTGCATTCATGCGTGGGCGACTCCAGGCATTAAAATCACCTGCCATGATAATCGGCCCGTTATGATGACCAATTTGGTCGCCGATTGGCCCGAGTTGTTTGCTGTAAACATCCACACCGAGACTGAAATTCACAGCATGAATATTAACGACCATCAGCAGGCGACCATCAGGCAATGGATACACAGTCACTAAAGCAGATTTTGACAGGCGTAAAATCGGCTCACGTTCGCGTAATGGGCAGCAATACACCGGATGCGCCGCAGACAACGTCATGACACCTGAAGGGTGCTGAGGCAATACAAATGCCGGAACCTGATCTGCGGCCAAATAATTACTGGTGGCAAAGTTCACTAGTTCAGGGGTGGTTTGCGCCTCTTGCAATAAAACCAGATGGGCATCTTTACCGAAGTTTTGCAGCACCGAAAGCCATTCAGCTCGCTGCTGCTTGAAGATATTCCATACCAATACTTTTAAGGACCCCTCGCTTGGCAGAGGTTCTCCTGGCGGCAATGCCTGACCGATAGTTGCAAAGGAGCCAGGAGGCAGAATACGTTCTGCTGGCTGGCCGGCAACATATCTCATGGCATAAGTATTTTTGCGCACGTTTTTACTAATGACCTCTGTAACCAAAGAAGCCTCCAAATCGAAGGCTGTCACTCAGTTATAGGGGCTTTAGTGTCGAGTTTCAACGACCAATTCAAACCATTGATGAACAAGACCGTAAGTATTTGCTAACAGCCTTGCTCGCGTCGATTAGTTAATTGCAACTTCACAACGTGTATCAAGACGACCACTTAAGTAAATCAGGAGCAATGCACCGGCAACAATAACTGCCCCAATCCATGGCGTTTGCGCCAAACCAAAGCGTTGCACTGTTTGGCCGCCAATAATCGATCCTAATGCTATCCCAACATTAAATGCGGCGATATTTAGTCCAGAGGCAACATCTACCGCATTTGGAGTATATTCCTCTGCTTTCTGCACCACGTACACCTGTAAACCCGGCACATTCCCGAAGGCAAAAATCCCCATGATTAACACAGTAACTAACGCCCCAATATGCGAGCTTGCTGTGAACTGAAACACGAGAAGCAATACGGTTAGTGCCGCAAAAATGAACTTTAACGCAGGTACGGCCCCATGACGGTCTGCAAGTTTGCCTCCCCAAATATTACCAATCGCAACAGAAACGCCGTAGCCCAATAAAATCCAACTGACTGCCGCCGGCGAATAACCCGCAAGGTCTTGCATCATCGGAGCCAGAAAGGTGAAGGCGGTAAACACACCACCATAACCCAGCGCAGTGATCGCATAAATGATCAGTAGGCGGGGATGGGTCATCACTTTCAATTGATCTTTCAGGCTAGCGACTGCTCGCATCGGAATATCTTTAGGAATCAGAACTGTACTGCTGATTAATGCAATAGCGCCGAGAGCGGATACCGCAAGGAAGGTTTCACGCCAGCCAAAATGCTGGCCGATAAACGTCCCAATTGGAACTCCTGTCACCAACGCAACGGTTAAGCCACCAAACATAATCGCGATGGCCGATGCCGCTTTTTCTTTGGGGACTAGGCTTGTTGCAATAGTGGAACCAATAGAAAAGAACACACCGTGCGCAAGACCAGTCAGCAGACGGGCAACAACCAATGTTTCATAGTTTGGGGATAGCCAGGCTAACAAGTTACCGGCGGTGAAGAGTGCCATTAGGCCAATTAGCAGCTGTTTACGTGGGAGTTTTCCTGTCAGCGCAGTCAATACAGGAGCACCAACGGCAACACCCAGTGCGTAAATTGAAACTAGCAGCCCGGCAGAGGGCAGCGAAATTGAAAGTTGCTCTGATATTGTTGGTACCAATCCAACAATAACAAATTCGGTAGTCCCGATTGCAAATGCACTGATTGTCAGTGCCCATAGTGCCAGTGGCATGATTAACTCCATAGTGGATGTCTTTTGATGACACGCAGTATGGCAAGGTGGTTAAATAACAAAAATATGCAAAATCTCAATACAATTTTGTCTCAGGAGCAATAATGAAAGCCACCTCTGAAGAACTGGCAATTTTTGTCGCTGTTGTGGAAAGTGGGAGTTTCAGTCGTGCGGCAGTGCAACTTGAACTGGCAAATTCAGCTGTAAGTCGCTCGGTAAAGAAATTAGAGATGAAATTGGGTGTGACATTGCTTAATCGTACAACGCGTCAGTTGAGCCTAACAGAGGAAGGTGAGCGCTATTTCCGTCGTGTACAGCAGATCTTGCAAGAAATGGCCGCCGCTGAAAATGAGTTAATGGAAACCAGGCAAAGCCCACGTGGTTTGCTGCGTATCGATGCTGCTACACCTGTAATGCTGCATCTTTTAATACCGATGATTAAACCATTCCGTGAACGTTACCCGGATGTGACGCTTTCGCTCATCTCATCAGAAACATTCATAAACCTGATTGAGCGCAAAGTGGATGTTGCGATCCGTGTGGGTATTTTGACTGATTCAACTCTGCGAGCCAGACCTCTTTTTACTAGCCGTCGAAAAATTATCGCGTCTCCGGAATATTTATCCCAGCATGGTATACCGCAATGTGCCGAGGACCTTCAGGATCATATTTGCCTAGGTTTCTCTGAGACTGAGAGTTTGAATAAATGGCCAGTCGCACAGGCAGATGGGCTGAGTTATGACATAACTGCGGGAATAACCTCAAATAGTGGTGAAACGCTTAAACAACTATGCCTGACGGGAAATGGTATAGCCTGCCTTTCTGACTATATGATTAATAAAGAAATAGCTGAAGGAAAATTCGTCGAACTACTGGTAGATAAACTGCTGCCAGTTGAAATGCCCTTTAGTGCGGTGTATTACAGTGACCGGGCCGTCAGTAGTCGTATTCGAGCGTTTATTGATTTTCTAAGTAACCATGTTCAACAGCCCACGAAGAAGCTGTAATAAATAAGCCTGCGCTTGTAAATTACTTTGTAAATCTCGTGCGTGGTTGACAAAGGAATGACTACGTAACCAACTTTATTGCCTTGTCAAAACAATAGATAAATACTTTGTGAATTTTAGACAAGAAAAAAGCCCTGAGTCTAAAAGACTCAGGGCTTAATAAGTGGCGGAACGGACGGGACTCGAACCCGCGACCCCCTGCGTGACAGGCAGGTATTCTAACCGACTGAACTACCGCTCCACCGAATTTCTTTACTACCACCAGATGTCACACTTCTGGCTTTTACTGCTTTGAATTTGGAGCCTGGCAGTTCCCTACTCTCGCATGGGGAGACCCCACACTACCATCGGCGCTACGGCGTTTCACTTCTGAGTTCGGCATGGGGTCAGGTGGGACCACCGCGCTAGTGCCGCCA
>NZ_DATERI010000127.1:0-6725 GCF_035271705.1 Buttiauxella sp. | reverse complement strand
TATTACGGTGGTGCCGTCTCTGCACCTGTGTTCGGTGCCATCATGGGCGGCGTTCTGCGCACCATGAATATCGAACCGGATGCTTTGGCGACAGGTGAAAAAAGTGAATTTGTAATTAATCAAAAAGAGGGAACAGGTGGCAGATCGTAATTTGCGCGACCTTCTCGCTCCGTGGGTGCCAGCGCTACCTGCGAGAGCTCTGCGAGAAATGACACTCGATAGTCGCGTGGCGGCATCGGGCGACCTTTTTGTGGCTGTAGTCGGTCATCAGGCGGACGGGCGTCGATATATCCCGCAGGCAATAGCGCAAGGTGTCGCCGCTGTCATTGCTGAAGCCGAAGGTGAAGCAGCGGATGGCGAAATCCGTGAAATGCACGGTGTGCCGGTGATTTATCTGAGCCAACTGCATCAGCGCCTTTCTGCTCTGGCAGGGCGTTTTTACCATGAGCCCTCGAGTGCATTACGTCTGGTTGGCGTGACCGGGACTAACGGTAAAACCACCACCGCACAATTGCTTGCGCAGTGGAGCCAGTTATTAGGTGAAACCAGTGCCGTTATGGGTACTGTGGGTAACGGCCTGCTCGGAAATGTAAAACCAACTGAAAACACCACCGGTTCTGCCGTTGATGTACAGCAAGTGCTTGCTAACCTTGCAGAGCAAGGTGCGAGCTTTGCCGCCATGGAAGTTTCCTCTCATGGTCTGGTTCAACATCGTGTTTCCGCTCTGAAGTTTGCCGCCAGTGTGTTCACCAACCTTAGCCGTGACCATCTTGATTACCATGGTGATATGGCGGGCTACGAAGCGGCCAAATGGTTGCTGTTCTCTGAACACGATTACGGCAATGCCATCATCAATGCTGATGATGAAGTCGGACGCAATTGGTTAGCGCGTTTACCTGACGCCGTTGCGGTCACGATGGAAGATAATTTACAGCCTGGCTGTCGTGGCCGTTGGTTGAAAGCAACCGATGTGCATTATCACGATGACGGGGCGACTATCCAGTTCAGCTCCTCCTGGGGCGACGGTGAAATTGAAAGCCGTCTGATGGGAGCCTTCAATGTCAGCAACTTGTTGTTAGCGTTGGCAACCCTATTAGTACTGGAATATCCCCTTGAAGAACTGCTGAAAACGGCACCGAGTCTGCAACCTGTATGTGGACGTATGGAAGTTTTCAGTGCACCAGGTAAACCGACGGTCGTGGTGGATTATGCCCACACGCCGGATGCGCTGGAAAAAGCGTTGCAGGCTGCCCGTCTGCATTGCAGTGGTAAGTTGTGGTGCGTATTCGGTTGCGGTGGCGATCGCGATAAAGGCAAGCGTCCTATTATGGGCGGCATCGCTGAACAGTTTGCGGATGTTGTGGTTGTTACCGATGACAACCCTCGTACTGAAGAGCCGAATGCGATTGTGGCTGACATTCTGGTAGGCATGTTGGATGCGGGGCGTGCGCATGTGGTTTCAGGTCGTGCCGAAGCGGTAACCAACGCTATCATGCAGGCGAAAGAAAATGATGTGGTTCTGCTGGCAGGTAAAGGCCATGAGGACTATCAGATTGTTGGTGTGCGCCGCCTGGACTACTCCGACCGCATCACTGCCGCCCGTTTGTTGGGGGTTATGGCATGATCCGCGTTTCATTAAGCCAGCTCGCGACTGTATTGCATGGCGAATTGCACGGGGCTGATGCCGAAATCTTTGATGTCACCAGCGACACACGCAAATTAACCCCTGGATGTTTGTTTGTTGCATTAAAAGGCGAGCGCTTCGATGCGCACGACTTTGCACAAGATGCAGTGAACGGTGGGGCTGGGGCATTGCTGGTTTCCCGTAAGCTGGATGTTAACGTCCCACAACTCGTGGTTGCGGATACGCATCAGGCATTCGGCGAATTGGCCGCCTGGGTTCGTCAGCAGGTTCCCACGCGCATTGTTGCGTTGACCGGTTCTTCTGGCAAAACCTCTGTAAAAGAGATGACTGCAGCGATTTTGCGCGAGTGCGGAAACACGCTATACACCGCAGGAAACCTGAATAACGATATTGGCGTGCCAATGACGTTATTACGCCTGACGCCAGAATATGAATATGCGGTCATTGAGCTGGGTGCAAACCATCAAGGTGAAATCGCCTGGACGGTAAATCTGACGCGCCCGGAAGCTGCTTTGGTCAATAACCTGGCAGCCGCGCATCTGGAAGGTTTTGGCTCACTGGCAGGCGTTGCGAAAGCAAAAGGCGAGATTTTCTCCGGTCTGTCAGCAAATGGCATCGCGATTTTCAATGCAGATAATAATGATTGGCTGAACTGGCAAGAGATCATTGGTGAGCGCAAAACCTGGCGCTTCTCACCTAATGCAAGCGACAGCGATTTCACGGCGACCAATGTGCATATCACTGTGCATGGCACCGAGTTCACAATCAAAACGCCAGTTGGCGATATTGATGTGACGTTGCCGCTTCCTGGCCGCCATAACATTGCAAACGCACTGGCTGCGACGTCGCTTGCGATGGCTGTGGGTGCGTCACTGGAAGCGGTTAAAACAGGTCTTGCCGACTTAAAAGCGGTTCCAGGGCGTTTGTTCCCGATTCAACTTTCTGAAAACCAACTTCTGCTCGACGACAGTTACAACGCCAATGTGGGGTCGATGACTGCCGCAGTGCAAGTGCTGTCAGAAATGCCTGGTTTCCGTGTGATGGTTGTCGGGGATATGGCTGAGCTTGGTGATGAATCTGTTAAGTGCCATCGTCAGGTGGGCGAAGCCGCGAAAGCGTCTGGCATTGATTGCGTACTGAGTGTGGGCACACTGAGTAACACACTTAGTCTTTCCTCTGAAGTTGGCAAACATTTTACCGATAAGCTTTCTTTAATCGCGCACCTTAAGGCGTTAATCGCTGAGCATTCGATTATTACTATTTTAGTGAAGGGTTCACGTAGTGCCGCTATGGAAGAGGTAGTACGCGCATTACAGGAGAATGGAACATGTTAGTTTGGCTGGCCGAACACTTGGTCAAATATTATTCCGGCTTTAACGTCTTTTCCTATCTGACGTTTCGCGCCATCGTCAGCCTGCTGACTGCTCTGTTCATTTCGTTATGGATGGGGCCGCGTATGATTGCTCGTTTACAGCAACTTTCTTTCGGCCAGGTTGTGCGTAATGACGGCCCTGAGTCTCATTTCAGTAAGCGCGGAACTCCTACGATGGGTGGGATTATGATCCTGACTTCTATCGTTATTTCCGTATTGATGTGGGCATATCCATCCAACCCATATGTCTGGTGCGTGTTGTTCGTGCTGGTCGGCTATGGTGCGATTGGCTTTGTCGATGATTACCGCAAAGTCGTGCGCAAAGACACTAAGGGCTTGATTGCCCGCTGGAAGTATTTCTGGATGTCCGTCATCGCGTTGGCTGTGGCCTTCACGATGTACACTGCAGGGAAAGGAACGCCAGCCACCGAGCTGGTTGTGCCGTTCTTTAAAGACGTGATGCCTCAGCTTGGCCTGTTTTATGTGCTGCTGGCGTACTTTGTTATCGTTGGCACCGGTAATGCGGTAAACCTGACGGATGGCCTCGACGGCCTGGCGATTATGCCAACCGTGTTAGTGGCATCCGGTTTTGCGCTAGTGGCTTGGGCAACGGGTAACATTAAGTTTGCTGGATATCTGCATATTCCTTATCTGCGCCACGCCGGGGAGTTGGTTATCGTCTGTACGGCGATCGTGGGTGCTGGGCTGGGTTTCTTGTGGTTTAACACCTATCCAGCGCAAGTGTTTATGGGCGATGTGGGCTCTCTGGCTCTGGGCGGTGCGCTCGGGACTATCGCCGTATTGCTGCGTCAGGAATTCCTGTTAGTGATTATGGGCGGTGTGTTTGTTGTTGAGACACTATCAGTCATCTTGCAGGTCGGCTCCTTCAAATTACGCGGGCAGCGCATTTTCCGTATGGCCCCGATTCATCACCATTATGAGTTGAAAGGTTGGCCGGAACCACGCGTCATTGTGCGCTTCTGGATTATTTCGCTGATGCTGGTCCTGATTGGCCTGGCTACCCTGAAGGTGCGTTAACTATGGCTGATTATCAGGGTAAAAAAGTCGTTATTATCGGATTAGGCCTCACCGGCCTTTCCTGCGTGGATTTCTTCCTTGCGCGTGGTGTGACACCACGTGTGATGGATACCCGCATGACACCACCTGGACTGGAAAAACTGCCAGAAGCGGTGGAACGACATACTGGCTCACTCAATGAAGACTGGTTGTTAGCGGCTGACTTGATTATTGCCAGCCCTGGTATTGCAGTAGCCCATCCAGCTCTGAGTCGTGCAGCAGATGCAGGCGTTGAGATAATCGGTGATATCGAACTCTTCTGTCGTGAAGCGACAGCGCCGATTGTGGCTATCACCGGTTCTAATGGTAAGAGTACTGTCACCACTTTGGTCGGTGAAATGGCTAAAATGGCTGGCGTGAATGTGGGCGTAGGCGGAAATATCGGCTTGCCTGCCTTGATGCTGCTTGAACAAAACTGCGAGCTGTATGTGCTGGAGCTTTCCAGCTTCCAGCTAGAAACCACTTATAGCCTGAAAGCCGCTGCAGCGACCATTCTCAACGTGACTGAAGATCATATGGATCGCTATCCGTTTGGTCTGCAACAGTATCGCGCGGCCAAACTGCGCGTTTATGAAAACGCTGCGGTGTGTGTAGTGAACGCGGATGACGCGTTAACCATGCCAGTACGTGGTGCAGACGATCGTTGCATCAGCTTTGGCGTGGATGTAGGTGACTATCACCTTAACCATCAGCAGGGTGACACCTGGCTGCGGGTGAAGGGCGAAAAAGTCCTGAATACCCAAGAGATGAAAGTGGTGGGTCGCCATAACTACACCAATGCACTTGCCGCACTGGCGTTGGCTGATGCGGTTAAACTCCCACGCTCCAGCAGTCTGAAAGCCCTGACGACGTTCACAGGTCTTGCGCACCGCTTCCAGCTTGCATGGGAACGTAACGGCGTGCGCTGGATTAACGATTCCAAAGCAACCAACGTGGGCAGCACAGAAGCAGCGCTGAACGGTTTGCAGGTTGAGGGGACTTTGCATTTGCTGCTGGGCGGTGATGGTAAATCTGCTGATTTCTCTTCACTGACTCAATACCTGCAAGGGTCAGCGATTCGTATTTATTGCTTTGGTCGTGATGGCGCGGAACTCGCCGCGTTGCGTCCTGAGGTTGCCGAACAAACTGAAACCATGGCGCAGGCGATGAAACTGATCGCTGCTCGTGTACAACCGGGTGACATGGTTCTGCTGTCTCCGGCGTGCGCAAGCCTCGATCAGTTCAAAAACTTTGAGCAACGCGGTGATCAGTTCACCTTACTTGCGAAGGAGCTTGGCTGATGCGCTTATCTTTCCCTCGCCTGCGAATGCCAAGACTGCCAGGATTTGCCATCCTGAGTTGGTTTGCATCGGCATTAAAAGGCTGGGTGATGGGCTCCAGAGAAGCTGATTCAAATAGCATGGTGTTGTATGACCGCACTTTGCTATGGCTGACTTTCGGGCTCGCCGCTGTGGGCTTCATTATGGTGACTTCCGCGTCAATGCCCGTTGGGCAGCGTCTGGCTAATGATCCCTTCCTGTTTGCCAAACGTGACGGTCTGTACATCTTTCTGGCGTTTTTGCTGGCGTTAATTACCCTGCGTTTGCCGATGGATTTTTGGCAGCGTCACAGTACTGCAATGCTGCTGCTTTCTATCGCGATGTTGCTGATTGTACTCGTCGTGGGTAGCTCGGTTAACGGTGCGTCGCGTTGGATTGCTTTTGGTCCATTGCGTGTTCAGCCTGCGGAATTTTCTAAGCTTTCGCTGTTCTGCTATCTGGCCAACTATCTGGTGCGTAAGGTTGATGAAGTGCGTAATAACCTGCGCGGCTTCCTTAAACCAATGGGCGTGATTCTGGTGATGGCGGTGCTTTTACTGGCGCAGCCTGACCTCGGTACTGTGGTTGTGTTGTTTGTAACAACGCTTGCGATGCTATTCCTGGCGGGGGCCAAACTCTGGCAGTTCCTTGCCATCATCGGTATGGGTATTTCCGCTGTTGTACTGTTGATTCTTGCCGAACCGTATCGTATTCGCCGTGTGACATCCTTCTGGAATCCGTGGGAAGACCCGTTTGGTAGTGGTTACCAGCTTACACAATCTCTGATGGCATTTGGTCGCGGTGAATTGTGGGGGCAGGGTTTAGGCAATTCGGTGCAAAAACTCGAGTATTTACCGGAAGCGCATACCGACTTCATCTTCTCGATTATCGGAGAAGAGCTGGGATATATCGGTGTGGTGCTGGCATTATTGATGGTATTCTTCGTGGCTTTTCGTGCGATGTCCATCGGTAAGCGGGCACTCGAAATGGACCAACGTTTTGCTGGCTTTTTAGGTTGCTCCATCGGGGTCTGGTTTAGTTTCCAGGTGCTGGTAAATGTGGGCGCTGCGGCGGGGATGTTGCCAACCAAAGGTCTGACATTACCGCTGATCAGCTACGGTGGTTCAAGCCTGTTAATTATGTCTACAGCAATCATGATGTTGCTGCGTATTGATTATGAAACACGTCTGGCTAAAGCACAGGCGTTTACGAAGGGTGTGCGATGAGTAATCAAACCCGGCGGTTAATGGTGATGGCAGGCGGGACTGGCGGGCATGTGTTCCCGGGGCTTGCTGTGGCGCATCACTTAATGGACCAGGGCTGGCAAGTCCGC
>NZ_DATERI010000126.1:0-7786 GCF_035271705.1 Buttiauxella sp. | reverse complement strand
GCCATGTTTTACACATCGTTTTTAACGCATAAACGCTGGCTGTTTTTGCTCGTAAGCAGAAATCGAACCTTCGTGTTGCAACGTCAGACCGATGCTATCCAGCCCTTCTAACATGCAGTGGCGGCGGAATGTATCGATATTAAACGAGTAGCTTTTCTCACCCGCTTTCACGGTTTGCGCTTCCAGGTCGACAACAAACGTAATCCCTGGATTTGCCGCGACCAACTTAAACAGCTCGTCCACTTCCTCTTCGCTCAACGTGACCGGCAGCAGTTGGTTGTTGAATGAGTTGCCATAGAAGATATCTGCAAAGCTTGGTGCAATAACAACTTTAAAACCGTAATCGGTTAATGCCCACGGTGCGTGTTCACGTGAAGAACCACAGCCGAAGTTTTCACGCGCCAACAATATCGACGCACCTTTAAACTCCGGGTAATTCAGTACGAATTCTGGGTTTGGCTGCTGGCCTGCATCATCCAGAAAACGCCAGTCGTTAAACAGGTGAGCACCAAAACCGGTGCGAGTCACTTTCTGCAAAAACTGCTTAGGAATGATTGCGTCGGTATCAACGTTTGCGGCATCCAGCGGAACAACCAGGCCGGTATGTTGGATAAATTTCTCTGCCATGGTGTTTTCCCTTATTTCAACGTGCGGATGTCAGCAAAATGACCGGATACAGCAGCGGCCGCTGCCATTGCCGGGCTCACCAAATGCGTGCGACCACCACGGCCCTGACGACCTTCAAAGTTACGGTTGCTGGTGGAGGCACAACGCTCACCGGGTTCCAGACGATCGTTGTTCATCGCAAGGCACATAGAGCAGCCAGGCAGACGCCATTCAAAGCCGGCTTCGATGAAAATCTTATCCAGGCCTTCAGCTTCAGCTTGAGCTTTTACCGGGCCAGAGCCTGGAACGACCAACGCTTGCACGCCAGGTGCGACTTTGCGGCCTTTGGCAATTTCTGCCGCGGCACGCAAATCTTCAATACGTGAGTTGGTACAAGAGCCGATAAAGACTTTATCGATAGCCACTTCGGTCAGTGGGATCCCCGGTTTCAGGCCCATATATGCCAATGCTTTTTCGGCGGAGGCGCGTTCAACCGGATCGGCGAAGGATTCTGGAGCCGGGATATTTTCAGTAACTGAAATGACCTGGCCTGGGTTTGTGCCCCAGGTCACTTGCGGTGCGATATCAGCGGCATCCAGGGTGACTACTGTATCGAATTTTGCGCCTTCATCTGTGCTGAAGGTTTTCCAGTATGTGACTGCATCGTCAAAGTCTGCGCCTTTTGGTGCGTGCAGACGGCCTTTCACATAATCGAATGTTGTTTCATCTGGCGCAACGATACCGGCTTTGGCACCCATTTCGATAGCCATGTTGCACAACGTCATACGTCCTTCCATCGACAGCGCCTGAATCGCACTACCGCAGAATTCCACGACATGCCCGGTACCCCCAGCACTGCCGGTTTTTCCAATGATCGCCAGTACGATATCTTTTGCGGTGATACCAGATGCTGCGGTGCCAGTGACTTCAATCTTCATGGTTTTGGCGCGACCCTGTTTCAGGGTTTGCGTTGCCAGAACATGCTCAACTTCTGAAGTCCCGATACCAAACGCCAGTGCGCCAAATGCGCCGTGGGTCGCGGTGTGGGAATCACCACAAACAATCGTCATGCCAGGCAAAGTAATGCCTTGCTCAGGGCCCATAACGTGGACGATACCCTGGAACGGGTGGTTCAGGTCATACAGCTCAACGCCGAATTCTTTGCAGTTTTTCATTAACTCCTGCATTTGAATGCGGGCCATCTCGCCGGAGGCATTGATGTCTTTGGTCTGCGTAGAAACGTTGTGGTCCATGGTGGCAAAAGTTTTGCCTGGCTGGCGCACTGGGCGCTGATGCGCACGCAGGCCATCAAATGCCTGTGGAGAGGTGACTTCATGAACCAGATGACGGTCGATATACAGCAATGGAGTTTCATCCACGGCTTCATAGACGACATGGGCATCGTACAATTTCTGATATAACGTTTTCGCCATGATTATTTCCCCTCTGCCACGAAACGAGCAATGGTATCGCCCATTTCGTCGGTGCTGATTGCATTGCCTTTACGCGCTAAATCGCCGGTACGGAAGCCTTCTTCCAGCGCGAGATTGATGGCGTTTTCGATGGCCTGAGCGGCCGGTTCAGCATCCAGGCTGTAGCGCAGTAACAGAGCCAAAGAGAGGATCTGCGCAATTGGGTTAGCAATATTTTTACCTGCGATATCCGGTGCTGAGCCACCCGCAGGTTCGTACAGGCCAAAACCTTGTTCGTTCAGGCTGGCGGAAGGCAGCATGCCCATTGAGCCGGTGATCATCGCGCATTCGTCTGACAGAATGTCGCCAAACAGGTTGGAACACAGCAGCACATCAAACTGAGATGGGTCTTTGATAAGCTGCATAGTGGCGTTGTCGATGTACATATGGGACAGCTCAACGTCCGGATACTCTTTTGCGACTTCACCGACGATTTCACGCCACATCACAGAACTCTGCAACACGTTGGCTTTATCAATCGATGTCACTTTATGGCGACGTTTACGAGCTGACTCGAAAGCGATGTGCGCAATACGTTCGATCTCAAAGCGGTAATAGACTTCGGTATCAAAAGCTTTTTCATGGGCGCCGGAGCCTTCGCGGCCTTTTGGCTGACCGAAATAAATACCGCCAGTTAATTCACGAACGCACAGGATGTCGAAACCGTTAGCGGCGATGTCAGCACGCAGCGGGCAAAACTCTTCCAGGCCCTGGTATAAACGCGCAGGGCGCAAGTTGCTGAATAGTTTAAAGTGTTTGCGCAGTGGTAACAGTGCGCCACGTTCAGGCTGTTGAGTGGGTGGCAGGTGTTCCCATTTTGGGCCACCGACTGAGCCGAACAGAATCGCATCGGCTTGTTCACAGCCTTCAATGGTCGCTGGTGGCAGCGGGTTGCCGTGACGGTCAATGGCAATACCGCCCACGTCATATTGACTGGTGGTAATGCGCATATCAAAGCGCGTACGAACTGCATCCAGCACTTTCAGCGCCTGAGCCATAACTTCTGGGCCAATGCCGTCACCCGGCAATACTGCTATATGATGAGTTTTTGACATGTCACACGGTTTCCTGATTATTTTCTTTATTATGAGCTTTGCGTTGCAATTCTTTTTCGACGATGCCAGCACGCCAGATGTTGTTCAGCACGTTTACCATCGCTTTCGCCGAAGATTCCACGATATCGGTCGCCAGACCTACCCCATGGAAACGGCGGCCTTTATGGGTGACTACGATATCTACCTGACCCAGCGCGTCTTTACCTTGTCCTTTCGCAGACAATTGGTATTTCACCAGTTCAACATCGTAATTGGTGATGCGGTTAATTGCCTGGTATACCGCGTCGACTGGACCATTACCTGTTGCCGCTTCGGATTTCTTTTCTTCACCACACTGCAACTGGACGGAAGCGGTAGAAATCACGCTTGAGCCGGATTGCACATTGAAGTATTCCATGCGGAAATGTTCTGGTTCTTCTTGTTGTTTACCGATGAAGGCCAAGGCTTCCAAATCATAGTCAAAGACCTGACCTTTTTTGTCTGCCAGTTTCAGGAAGGCGTCGTACAAAGAGTCCAGGTTGTAATCGTCTTCTTTATAACCCATCTCTTCCATACGGTGTTTCACTGCCGCACGGCCTGAGCGTGAAGTTAAGTTCAGCTGTACTTGATTCAGACCGATTGTTTCCGGGGTCATGATTTCGTAGTTTTCGCGGTTTTTCAGCACGCCATCCTGGTGAATACCAGAGGAGTGAGCGAAAGCATTGGAACCGACAACCGCTTTGTTGGCTGGAATCGGCATGTTGCACAACTGGCTGACAATTTGGCTAGTGCGGTAAATTTCATGGTGATTAATATTGGTATGCACACCCATCATTTGGCTGCGCACTTTAATCGCCATGATGACTTCTTCCAGCGCGGTGTTACCGGCGCGTTCGCCGATGCCATTCAGAGTGCCCTCAACCTGACGAGCGCCAGCCTGAATCGCGGCGATGGAGTTACCGGTCGCCATCCCTAAATCGTCGTGGCAGTGTACAGAGATAATCGCTTTATCAATGTTTGGCACACGGTTGTACAGCGTCTGGATGATGCCACCGAATTGAACCGGGGTGGTGTAACCGACGGTGTCTGGAATATTGATGGTGGTAGCACCCGCGGCAATCGCGGCTTCTACGATGCGGCACAGGTTGTCGATTGGTGTACGACCGGCATCTTCACAAGAAAACTCAACGTCATCGGTGTAGTTACGGGCACGTTTTACGGAGTTGACTGCACGGGCTAATACATCATCGAAGGTACTACGTAATTTGGTTTCGATGTGCATGGTGGAAGTGGCCAGGAACACGTGAATACGAAACGCTTCGGCAATTTTCAACGCTTCGGCAGCAACATCAATATCTTTATCTACACAACGAGCGAGGCCACACACACGGCTGTTTTTGATATTGCGGGCGATGGTTTGTACAGATTCAAAATCACCAGGGGAGGAGACGGGGAAACCGACTTCCATCACGTCAACACCCATTCGTTCCAGTGCCATCGCAATTTGCAGTTTCTCTTTAACGCTCAGACTTGCCTGTAACGCTTGCTCACCATCACGTAAGGTTGTATCGAAAATAATAACTTGTTGGCTCATGTTGTGGTCCTTTCTTGTCTTGGGGCCGTTGCTACGAGCATAAAAAAACCCGCGCAGTGGCGCGGGTTTTTTTGTCTGGAGGCTTGAATCAACGCTTGATGTCGCCCACCAGTCTACCGCGCAAAGAATTTGCGTTTAGTAGTAGACCTAGTAGGCGATGGCTGCGAATCATGTTTCAAGCTCCAGGTAAATTCGTTATGCATTTATTGGTACTTGATCTGTCTTGCCGTGTCAACACTCGATTCTTTTAGATAGGGGCAATGTGGAGCAAGTCTGGGGTGAGTACTAGCAAATCATGCTGGTATATGAGGGTTTCATAATATATAAAAATTATGAAAAGGGATTGTTTGCCTTCATGTACAAAATTGAAATCACTGGAAACAATTATAAACATCATATTTGTTAATTATGTATTCATCATGATTATGATTTAAAGGAGATATTCATTATTTGGATTCTTTTTTAGGCGTTAATCACCTTTTTTATCGCCTAACTTTTAGTTGGGTGGTTTTTTTATGAATGAGACATGTTATCCATGCTTAATATATTATTCAGTGTGTGAATCATTGTGTGTCAAGTCATTTTGTGATTTGATTAGAGCGAACCAAAAATCAACTGACAAAGAAAAACCATTTTGATTTTATAGATTTATCAGGCTTGTCAGTAGTTGAGGTCGTGTTGGTACATTAAGATATGTAAATTTATTGATTTGTATTTGAATTTTATAAATAGCGTTTATCAGCATGTTCTACTTAGCAAATGATAATAGGGGCGATTCGTAGTTTAATCTGCGAAAAAGGAATTGTAATCTTATTGGGGTCTAACATGTCTGATAATGATGTAGAACAACCAGTAGTTCATGATGGCTTTAAACCTCAACTGCGTTCTGTTGATTTAAATTTATTAACTGTATTTGATGCTGTGATGCAAGTGCAGAATATTACCCGTGCGGCTCAATCTTTGGGAATGTCTCAACCCGCAGTGAGTAATGCGGTGTCCCGACTAAAAGTGATGTTCAACGATGAGCTGTTTGTTCGCTATGGGCGTGGTATTCAGCCTACGGCGCGAGCGTTTCAGTTGTTTGGTTCAATTCGCCAGGCATTGCAGTTGGTACAGAATGAGTTACCAGGAGTCGGCTTTGAACCCGGCATTAGTGAAAGAGTATTTAACATCTGCGTCAGTAGCCCTTTGGACAATATGTTAACCTCTGTCATTTTCAATAATGTGAAGCGCTTTGCTCCGAGTATTCAATTATTGTTTAAATCGGCATTAAATAAAGATATTGAACATCAATTGCGTTATCAGGAGACCGAGTTCGTTATTAGCTATAATGAATTTCGTCGTCCAGAGTTTACTTGTATTCCATTATTTGAAGATGAAATGGTGCTGGTGGCCAATCAGAAGCATCCACGCTTAATTAAGCCGCTGACGGAAGAAGACGTTTATAACGAAAAGCATGCGGTTGTCTCTCTTGAGCGTTTTGCATCATTTAGTGCGCCCTGGTATCACACTCTAGAAAAGCAAGCCTGCATTGCTTATCAAGGAATGGCATTGACCAGTGTTTTAAATGTCGTCTCGCAGACTCAGTTGGTCGCTATCGCGCCACGCTGGTTAGCTGAGGAGTTTGCTGAATCACTTCATTTGCAAACATTCGCATTACCACTGAAAGATAATACAGCGATCTGTTATTTATCATGGCATGAAGCTGCTGGGCGCGATAAAGGGCACCAGTGGATGGAAAAACTTCTGACTACCGTGTGTAGTAAATAGATTCAGTCTGTTAGTCTCCATTCCGCCGGATGGTGAAAACTATCCGGTTGTTCTTTTTTTCTTTTTCTTTTTGGTTTTTTATGCTGTTATTGATTTGACTCCTACTCTCCTGAAAAACGAATAACCCCCCAGCTATTTAGATTTAACCTGCAATGCATCCTTTCATAACATTTTCAATCATACAGTTTCCTTATACTCAGAGTTTAACTCCGCCAGATTGGGGCTTTGCAGCGTTCGTAAGGAGTTCGTGTATTGACGGCTGAAGATTGGCAATTGATTGCCTGATTTTCAACGGTTATGTTAGGTAGGCTATCAAAAATAAAAAGAGATATGCAGGGCGCAACAACCTGTCTCAACGACTTAGCCGAAATGATTTCAGCGGTCGGTCAAACACGTAAGCCTGGAGGCAAACCATGGAGATGTTGTCAGGAGCCGAGATGGTCGTCCGATCGCTTATCGATCAGGGCGTTAAACATGTATTCGGTTATCCCGGAGGCGCCGTACTCGATATTTACGATGCGCTTCATACTATTGGCGGCATTGATCATGTGCTGGTGCGCCATGAACAAGCAGCAGTGCATATGGCCGATGGCCTTGCACGCGCGACGGGCGAAGTGGGTGTCGTACTGGTGACGTCAGGTCCAGGTGCCACAAACGCGATAACCGGTATTGCTACGGCTTATATGGATTCAATTCCAATGGTGGTGCTGTCAGGACAGGTCGCGACGTCCCTCATTGGTTATGATGCTTTTCAGGAATGCGACATGGTGGGGATTTCTCGCCCGGTCGTGAAGCACAGCTTTTTAGTCAAGCAGGCGGAAGATATTCCTGCTGTTATTAAAAAAGCTTTCTGGCTTGCTGCAAGCGGCCGTCCAGGGCCGGTGGTGGTGGATTTGCCGAAAGACATTATGAGTCCGGCTAACAAACTGCCTTATAGCTATCCTGAATCCGTCAGCATGCGTTCTTATAACCCGACCACTCAAGGTCATAAAGGGCAGATTAAGCGCGCACTTCAAACCTTGTTGGCCGCGAAAAAACCGGTGATGTATGTCGGTGGCGGTGCGATTACCTCTGCTTGTCATGACGAATTACGCGAACTGGCGGAAAAACTCAATATTCCTGTTGTCTCTTCTTTAATGGGGTTGGGCGCATTCCCTGGTACACATCGGCAGGCATTAGGCATGCTGGGGATGCACGGAACCTACGAAGCCAACATGGTGATGCATAACTCCGATGTCATTTTCGGTGTCGGTGTGCGCTTTGATGACCGCACCACCAACAATCTGGCGAAGTACTGCCCGAACGCGACC
>NZ_DATERI010000125.1:0-50676 GCF_035271705.1 Buttiauxella sp. | reverse complement strand
AGGACTTCGGCAATGTCGGCCATACCCATAGGGGCACCCGGGTGACCGGATTTGGCTTTTTGTACTGCGTCCATGCTAAGTGCACGAATAGCATTGGCAAGCTCTTTACGAGAGGACATTTTGACTCCAGATCGGATGGTTGAAGGTCAGGCCTTGACTACTATGCGTTATGGGCTACGCCCAAAAAATTGCCATCAATGTACCGCAAGCCGTGTGCCATGTACATGGAGCATCCTTTTGTCCGGTTAAGAAATCTCTGGAACCTGCTCGCAGGTTACGCAAGTTGCTGCGCGAGTTTGGTTAACTTCTTTATACTGAAGCGACTAGCCCGTTATCTGTGGCTGGATCATTTCTGAGCAGTTGTCATTTATTAAGGATATTGGCATGAAGATGCGCCCAATTTTACTGAGCCTGAGTGTTGCTGCCCTACTGAGCGGTTGCCAGAATATGGATTCCAGCGGCCTGCTGGCTTCCGGTGCAGGCGTCTTTCAGGCATACACATTAAGTGATGCTCAAGTCAAAGCACTGAGCGACAAATCCTGTGCCGAGCTGGACAGCAAAGCGTCTATCGCCCCGGCCAGTAGCGTGTATATGCAGCGCTTGAACAAAATAGCCTCAGCGCTGGGCGACAACATCAACGGTATGCCAGTGAACTATAAGGTTTACGTCACCAAAGACGTGAACGCCTTTGCGATGGCCAACGGCTGTATTCGCGTTTACAGCGGCCTGATGGACTTAATGAACGATAACGAAGCCGAAGCGGTTATCGGCCATGAAATGGGCCACGTCGCACTCGGTCATGTGAAGAAAGGCATGCAAGTGGCGCTGGGCACCAACGCGGCGCGTATTGCAGCAGCTTCAGCGGGTGGTGTGATTGGTAGTTTGTCACAGTCGCAGCTTGGCGCTTTGGGTGAACAACTGGTGAATGCACAGTTCTCCCAGCGTCAGGAAGCTGAAGCTGATGACTACTCGTATGATTTGTTGAGAAAACGTGGGATCAACCCAATTGGTCTGGCAACCAGCTTTGAGAAATTAGCCAAAGGGGAAGAAGGCCGCCAGAGCTCAATGCTCGACGACCATCCAGCTTCTGCTGAACGTGCGCAACACATTCGTGACCGCATGACGGCAGATGGGCTGAAGTAATTTTCAAATGACTGCCTCAGGCGTCATTGTCGCAGGCAGTTTGGACTCGGACAGCGCGCAGCCACCGGAGCGTACACAAAGTACGTGAGGATGGTGAGCACTGCCCGGGTTCAAAATGGCAAGTAAAATAGCCTGATTACTCGCCTTTTTTCGCAGCCTGGATATACAACATCTCCAGCGCTAAAGTTGCACCTGCCAACGCCGTGATTTCAGACTGGTCGTAAGCCGGTGACACTTCCACTACGTCCATACCGACGATGTTCAAGTCTTTCAAACCACGCACCAGTTTTAAGGCGCGGTCTGTTGTCAGGCCACCGATAACTGGCGTACCGGTTCCTGGTGCGAAAGCAGGATCGATACAGTCGATATCAAAAGTCAGATAAACCGGCATATCACCCACAATCTGCTTCACCTGAGCCAGAACGTCGTCCACAGTGCGGTCGTTCACCTGGCCTGCATCCAGCACGGTAAAACCGTTGTCTTTGTCGAACTCAGTACGGATACCGATCTGCACAGAATGGTTCGGGTCGATCAGACCTTCTTTTGGCGCGGTGTAGAACATCGTGCCGTGGTCAAATTCGCAGCCGTTCGCGTAGGTGTCTGTGTGCGCATCGAAATGCACCAGCGCCATTTTACCGAAGTGCTTAGCGTGAGCACGCAGCAGCGGCAGAGTCACGAAGTGGTCGCCACCGAAGGAAAGCATACGTTTACCCGCAGCCAGCAGTTTTTCTGCATGGGCTTGCAAACGTTCGCTCATATCACGCGCATCGCCGAAGGCATAAACCAGGTCGCCGCAGTCCACAACGTTCAAACGTTCACGCATATCGAAATTCCACGGGAAGCGGTTGCCTTCCCATGCCAGGTTAGTGGAAACCTGACGAATTGCCGCAGGGCCATGACGCCCACCCGCACGACCAGAAGTTGCCGCATCAAAAGGAACGCCAGTAATAACCCAGTCAGCATCACTGTCGTATGGCATGAAGTTCAGCGGAAAACGTAAAAAACCGAAGGCATTGGAAACCAGGGAGTTATCGTATTGATGGCCTAAGGTGCTCATTGTCTGACCTCGTGGTAAATAGTTGAAATTATGTCAAAAAAAAATCCCTTCCGCGTCGTTAAACCCGACGAGGAAGGGACTGGATTCATTCAAACTGCTTGTTGGCACGGATTATCGCCGAATGCAGCCTTATTTGTACACTCATTACTCTCGTCATTCGCGTTGCAGCCAACACCCCTGCGACGCGAAGTACGCTGAGTCATTTACTCGTCTTCTAAATAAGTATAGCCATACAAACCGGCCTCGAACTCTTCGAGGAACTGCTGCTGTAAACCGGCATCCAGATCGGTCTGTTTGACCTGATCACGGAAGTGTTTCAACAAGGTCTTCGGATCAAGCTGAACGTACTCAAGCATATCCGCAACGGTATCGCCTTCATCAGAAAGCTCAACTTCCACGCTACCGTCAGGGAACACAAACACGTCAACCGCTTCAGTATCGCCGAACAGGTTGTGCATGTTGCCCAGAATTTCCTGGTAAGCACCCACCATAAAGAAGCCCAGCAGAGGCGGGTTTTCCGCATCGTATTCTGGCATTGGCATCGTGGTCGCAATACCGTCACCGTCGATGTAGTGATCGATAGCACCGTCGGAATCACAGGTGATGTCGAGCAGTACGGCACGGCGCTCAGGGATCTGGTTCAGCCCTTCCAGCGGCATGACCGGGAACAGTTGGTCGATACCCCACGCATCCGGCATTGACTGGAATAGCGAGAAGTTAACGTAAATCTTATCCGCCATACGTTCTTGCAGTTCGTCGATGATTGGACGGTGCGCACGGTTGCTTGGATCCAGCAAGCGCTGGATTTCGTGACACATGCTCAGATAAAGCTGCTCCGCCCAGGCACGATCTTGCAGAGAGTAACTCCCCGATGCATAACCGGTATGGATGTCGTGCAAGTCAATCTGGCTGTCGTGCAACCATTCGCGCAGCGAGCGGCGGTTATTCGGCAGGTGCATTTCGCCCCACGTTTCCCACATGCTTTGCAGTGCGCGCGGTGCATTTTCAGCCGGTGCCGTTGGTGTGGTGTATTCGTTACGCTCAACACCGATGATGTTGGAAACCAACACAGTATGGTGCGCGGTGACTGCACGGCCAGACTCGGTGATAACGGTAGGATGTGGCAAACCATGTTCTTCACACGCATCACCAATCGCCCAGATGATGTTGTTCGCATATTCGTTCAAGCCATAGTTGACCGAACAATCGGACTGAGAACGCGTCCCTTCGTAGTCCACACCCAGACCGCCGCCCACATCGAAGCACTCAATGTTGACGCCCATCTTATGCAGTTCAACATAGAAACGAGCGGATTCACGCACGCCTGTGGCGATATCACGAATGTTCGCCATTTGTGAACCGAGGTGGAAGTGCAGCAATTGCAGGCTGTCGATACGACCCGCTTCACGCAACATATCAACCAGTTGCAGAACCTGCGTCGCCGCCAGACCAAATTTGGATTTCTCGCCGCCAGAAGACTGCCATTTGCCGGAACCTTGCGATGCCAGACGCGCACGCACGCCAAGACGTGGCACGACATTCAGACGCTCGGCTTCTTCCAACACGATGCGAATTTCTGACATCTTCTCGATGACCAGATAAACCTTGTGGCCCATCTTCTCGCCGATCAACGCCAGGCGGATGTATTCACGGTCTTTATAGCCGTTACACACAATCACCGAACGCGTCATGCCAGCATGCGCCAGCACGGCCATCAATTCAGCTTTAGAACCCGCTTCCAGACCCAGTGGTTCGCCGGAATGGATCAGCGACTCAATCACGCGACGGTGCTGGTTTACCTTAATCGGGTAAACGAGGAAGTAGTTGCCGTTATAGCCGTAGGATTCACGTGCACGTTTGAACGCTGCGTTAATCGAACGCAGGCGGTGCTGCAAAATCTGCGGGAAACAAAACAGGGCGGGCAAACGCTGCCCCTGTGCTTCACGGGCTTTTACGAGTTCAGCGAGATCAACACGCGCATCCGGAACATCTGGATCCGGGCAAACAGTAATGTGACCGAGTTCGTTGACGTCGTAATAGTTATTGCCCCACCAGGCAATATTGTAAGTACGCAGCATTTTGCTGGCTTCCTGGGAGCTCATGGCAACCTCCTGCATGGAACGGTGTACATCCTGCTCGCCCACTGACGGACCCGAAACAGAAGAGATTTTGTCAGACATGGCGAACCTCAAATTTAAACGAATGTGCAAAACAGTTGACTACTATCGCAGGGGTATCCCGCAATAACAACCCATTAACAGCGCGTAGTTGTAGCATAAGACGCTGACAGGAAAACTGTGCGACCGGTTTCTTTTTCATATCATTGTATAAACACGTAACCGAGTTCCGAAGAACGGTTCGGCGAAACCACAAGAAAACCCTTATCAATGATAAGAGAGCCCACGTTCTGAATTTCGCGGGATCAAAAACCGGCCCGAGAGTCCATTGATGCGCCAAGATGGGTCGTTACCCAACGGGTAAAACATCGGCAGGAATGCAGTAAAGAGATGCTTTTTAAGAGAGGCAAATGCACACCAGACGGGTGAGCCAGATTCTGCGAATTACAACGGTATTTCAATCCTGACACCTCCACACATACCATCTGAGGCATGCGACAAGCCAAAGCTAAGATATTTGCTCAACCCGGCTGGAAGTGGGCAACACGAATAAATGTGTGCTTGTTGAATGAGCCGCGCGCGCCGCTTTATACCGACAACAGCCGAAAATTGCAAAACAAAAATCCCCACTTTGCAGCACTGTCAGTAAAAATTGCCATGCCAGATTATCGTCTGAAAATTGCGAGCACAAAAATCACTGGTAATCTGATTAAGGGATAACCTAGAATAGACGTCCAGATGTTAATCCATCTATACCGATTAACTGTTAGACTGCCTGAAATTAATTCTGTGGTTAAAACTCAAGATATCAGTGCATCACACTGATACGAGCGCCAATTAGCAGCAGTCTGCACTAACCTAATTTTCTTAGGGTGAATAAAACATGGCCAAACACCTCTTTACGTCCGAGTCTGTATCAGAAGGACATCCCGATAAAATCGCTGACCAAATCTCTGACGCGGTTCTTGATGCTATCCTCGAGCAGGATCCAAAAGCACGCGTAGCATGTGAAACTTACGTCAAAACGGGCATGGTGATGGTGGGTGGCGAAATCACTACCAGCGCATGGGTTGATATCGAAGAAATCACCCGTCAAACCGTTCGCGAAATCGGTTATGTACATTCTGATATGGGCTTTGATGCTAACTCTTGTGCTGTTCTGAGTGCTATCGGAAAACAGTCACCAGACATTAACCAAGGTGTTGACCGTACGGATCCACTGGAACAAGGCGCGGGTGACCAAGGCCTGATGTTTGGTTATGCGACCAACGAAACCGAAGTTCTGATGCCTGCACCAATCACTTACGCGCACCGTTTGGTTCAACGCCAGGCTGAAGTGCGTAAGAATGGCTCACTGCCGTGGCTGCGCCCGGATGCAAAAAGCCAGATCACCTTCCAGTACGACGACGGTAAAATCGTGGGTATTGACGCAGTTGTTCTGTCTACCCAGCACTCCGAAGACGTTCAGCTTAAAACACTGCAAGAAGCCGTGATGGAAGAGATTATCAAGCCCGTTCTGCCCGCAGAATGGCTGAATGCTTCCACCAAATTTCACATCAACCCAACTGGCCGTTTCGTTATCGGTGGCCCAATGGGTGACTGTGGTCTGACGGGGCGTAAAATTATCGTTGATACCTACGGCGGCATGGCGCGTCACGGTGGCGGCGCATTCTCCGGTAAAGATCCGTCTAAAGTTGACCGTTCTGCTGCGTATGCGGCGCGATATGTTGCGAAAAATATCGTTGCTGCGGGCCTTGCGGACCGTTGTGAAATCCAGGTTTCTTATGCAATCGGCGTGGCAGAGCCAACATCTATCATGGTTGAAACCTTCGGTACTGAGAAAATCTCTACCGAACGACTGACCCTGCTGGTGCGCGAGTTCTTCGACCTGCGTCCATATGGCCTGATTCAAATGCTGGATCTGCTGCACCCTATCTACAAAGAAACCGCAGCATACGGTCACTTTGGTCGTGAACATTTCCCTTGGGAAAAAACCGACAAAGCAGAAATGCTGCGTGAAGCTGCGGGCCTGAAATAAACCTGTAGCTCATCAAATATCAAAGGCCAGCGCTCTGCTGGCTTTTTTTTACTTATTAATCGCCCCTACCTCTTCAGAACCCTCCGGTTTCCTTCAAAGCGCCCTTACCCTCAACCATTCGCAACCAATGAAAACGGTTACATCTATATTTAATGCGTATTAATTAAGACTGTTCTGCATGACAACAGTTTATTGCTGCGCTAGTTACAAATCATTTCAGATTAGTCCGGCATGGAAATTTCAGGCTTTATTAATTACAATTAATTAACTGTTTTCATTACAAAAATAATACATACAATTTCTTACACCAGTGTAATCGCTTACACTAGAGTGATATGGATCACACAATTTCACTTAACGTTAACCTACCCTTAATACCGAGATCCCCCAATTATTCAACTGGAGAGCACTATGCCTGACATAAAAAAACAAGGGCGCTCGAACAAAAGCATGACCTTTTTCGTCTGTTTCCTCGCAGCCCTGGCGGGTTTGTTATTCGGCCTTGATATCGGTGTTATTGCCGGTGCACTGCCCTTTATCGCTCAAGATTTCCAGATAACCGCGCATCAGCAAGAGTGGGTCGTCAGTTCGATGATGTTTGGTGCTGCGGTAGGCGCTGTTGGCAGTGGCTGGCTCTCCTTCCGTATCGGGCGCAGATACAGTCTGATGATGGGTGCAGTGCTTTTCGTTGTGGGTTCGCTCTGTTCTGCATTCGCACCAAATACTGAAATCCTGATCGTCTCCCGCGTACTTTTAGGTCTGGCTGTAGGTGTTGCTTCTTATACTGCGCCGCTTTATCTGTCTGAAATTGCCCCAGAAAAAATTCGTGGCAGCATGATTTCGATGTACCAACTGATGATTACCATTGGTATTCTCGGCGCTTATCTTTCCGATACTGCTTTCAGCTACAGCGGCTCATGGCGCTGGATGTTGGGTGTTATCACCCTTCCGGCAGTGATTTTGCTGGTTGGTGTGTTCTTCCTGCCGGACAGCCCACGCTGGTTCGCCGCGAAAAGCCGCTTCCACGATGCCGAACGTGTACTGCTGCGCTTGCGTGATACCCGTGCAGAAGCAAAACGCGAACTGGAAGAAATCCGTGAAAGCCTGAAGGTTAAACAAAGTGGCTGGTCGTTGTTTAAAGACAACAGCAACTTCCGTCGTGCGGTGTTCCTCGGCATCCTGCTTCAAGTCATGCAGCAGTTCACGGGTATGAACGTGATTATGTATTACGCACCGAAAATCTTCGAAATCGCCGGTTTTACCAACACTACTCAGCAAATGTGGGGCACCGTAATCGTTGGGCTTATCAATGTACTGGCGACATTTATTGCTATCGGTTTGGTAGATAGATGGGGCCGAAAACCCACGCTGGTGCTGGGTTTCATGGTCATGGCTATTGGCATGGGGGTGCTGGGTACCATGCTGCATATTGGTATTCATACCCAGGGGGCACAATACTTCGCCATCGCTATGCTGCTCATGTTCATCATTGGTTTTGCGATGAGTGCCGGCCCGCTGATTTGGGTACTGTGTTCTGAAATTCAGCCGCTGAAAGGCCGCGATTTTGGTATCACCTGCTCAACCGCAACCAACTGGATTGCCAACATGATTGTCGGTGCAACATTCCTGACCATGCTTAACACTCTGGGCAACGCGAATACCTTCTGGGTCTACGCGGCATTAAACCTGGTCTTTATTATGTTGACTCTGTGGCTGATTCCAGAAACCAAACACGTTTCCCTGGAACACATCGAACGTAACTTGATGAAAGGCCGCCGCTTACGTGAGATTGGTGCTCACGAGTAATTAACACTCGCCCCTATCCATGTACAGATAGGGGCTTGCACCCCGCTCCACCTCACACTATTCTTGGCCGCTATGAAATCCCCAAGACTCCCCATCGCACTCCAACAGGCCGTTATGCGCTGCCTGCGGGAAAAACTCCAACAGGCCAATCAGCACCTGGGACGAAACTACCCCGAACCGAAACTGGTCTATCAGCAGCGTGGTACCGCGGCGGGCACTGCGTGGATGGACAGCTATGAAATTCGTCTCAATCCCGTGTTGTTGATGGAAAATCAACACACCTTCATTGATGAAGTTGTCCCGCACGAACTGGCGCATTTGTTGGTCTGGAAACACTTTGGTCGCGTCGCACCCCACGGCAAAGAGTGGAAATGGATGATGGAAAGCGTGCTGGGTGTTCCCGCAAGACGTACTCATAAATTTGAAGTGCAATCAGTACGTAAGAATACCTTTCCTTATCGCTGCCGCTGCCAGTTACACCAACTGACAGTCAGGCGACATAACCGTGTCGTGCGTGGCGAATCGGAATACCGCTGTGTCCAATGTGGTGACCTGTTAAAACCTGACGTTACAACTGCCTGTAATTAAAAATATTAACCTTAAGTTTTCCTGATGTTGCTGATTGAATCCTAATAAACCGTGCGGTAGTGTGCGAGAACGTTTTAGTAAGGATTCTGGAAATGTCTCGCAAATATTCTTTTGCTGTTGCAGTTGTTGCAGCCCTCTTGTCTTTTTCCGCCCTCAGTGCCGGGATTAATAATTTCGCTCAGGCCAAAGCCGCTGGCGTCAAAGTGAATGCTGACGCGCCGGGCGACTTCTATTGTGGATGTAAAATCAGCTGGGAAGGGAAAAAGGGCATTCCTGATCTCAAGTCCTGCGGCTACAAAATCCGTAAGAATGAAAACCGCGCGACGCGCATCGAGTGGGAACACGTTGTTCCGGCCTGGCAGTTCGGTCATCAACGCCAGTGTTGGCAAGACGGCGGCCGTACAAACTGCGCCAAAGATCCGGAATATCGCAAGATGGAAAGCGATATGCACAACCTACAACCCGCAGTAGGTGAAGTGAATGCTGACCGTAACAACTTCATGTATAGCCAGTGGAATGGCGGTGAAGGGCAGTACGGGCAATGCGAAATGAAAGTCGACTTCAAAAATAAGATTGCCGAACCACCTGCCCGCGCACGTGGTGCTATCGCCCGAACTTATTTCTACATGCGTGATCAATATCAGCTCAACCTTTCTCGCCAGCAAACCCAGCTGTTTGAGGCATGGAATAAGCAATATCCAGTTACCGCCTGGGAGTGTAAGCGCGATGAGCGCATATCGAAAGTTCAGGGTAATCATAACCCTTATGTGCTGCGGGCTTGCCAGGCATAAAACAGCTAACCTACACTAGCGGCAATGACTTAACGCAGTGCTGCTTTTGGATATTAAAACCATGCGTATACCCCGCATTCATCACCCTGAACACTTAAGCGTCGGCCAGGACGTGGCACTTTGCGAAGATGCTGCAAATCACGTTGGCCGCGTATTGCGCATGAGTGCAGGCCACGCGCTGCAATTGTTCGATGGAAGCAATCAAGTTTTTGATGCTGAAATCGTTCAGGCAGATAAGAAAAGTGTGCGAGTGAAAGTGCTTAATGCCACCCTCGATAACCGTGAGTCCCCACTGCATCTACATCTTGGCCAAGTGATGTCACGCGGTGAGAAAATGGAATTCACTATTCAGAAGTCCATTGAGCTGGGCGTCAACGTGATTACCCCTTTGTTTTCTGAACGCTGTGGCGTAAAACTGGATGCTGAGCGCCTGAATAAGAAGCTCATGCAGTGGCAGAAAATTGCGGTTGCTGCCTGCGAACAATGCGGCCGCAATGTTGTGCCAGAAATCCGCCCAGCCATGGATCTCGAAGCATGGTGCGCGGAGCAAGATAACAGCCTGAAGTTGAACCTCCATCCTCGCGCCAGTGCCAGTATCAACACGTTGCCACAACCTGTTGAACGTGTGCGCCTGTTGATTGGCCCAGAAGGGGGTTTAACGGCTGATGAAATTGCGATGACCGCACGCCATCAATTTACTGATATTCTGTTGGGACCTCGCGTTCTGCGTACTGAGACTACCGCGCTCACCGCGATTACCGCACTACAGGTGCGTTTTGGCGACTTGGGCTAAAACCGGGTACAAGGCTATCTTTTTTGCCATTCTGGCCTTGGGCAGAATGCCTGCAACGATGACGTCTTATAGCCCGCTTTAATGGAGAAAAAAATGATCAAGCTCGGCATCGTGATGGACCCCATCGCAAACATTAACATCAAGAAAGACTCCAGTTTTGCTATGTTGCTGGAAGCCCAGCGCCGGGGTTACGAACTCCACTACATGGAAATGGCAGATCTCTATTTGATCAATGGTGAAGCGCACGCACGCACCCGCCTTCTCACTGTCGAGCACAATTACGATAAATGGTACGAATTTAGCAGCGAGCAGGATATTCAGCTTGCCGATCTCGACGTGGTGTTGATGCGTAAAGATCCCCCGTTTGATACCGAGTTTATCTACGCGACCTATATTCTTGAACGTGCTGAAGAGCAAGGCACGCTTATCGTTAACAAACCGCAGAGCCTGCGCGACTGTAACGAAAAACTGTTCACCGCCTGGTTTGCTGATTTGACCCCCGAAACACTTGTCACGCGCAACAAAGCGCAGTTGAAAGCGTTCTGGCAAAAGCATGGTGATATTATCCTCAAACCGCTCGACGGCATGGGCGGGGCATCGATTTTCCGCGTCAAAGAAGGCGACCCTAACATTGGCGTTATCGCTGAAACGCTCACTGACTTGGGTAACCGTTACTGCATGGCGCAGAACTACCTGCCTGCGATTGTCGATGGTGATAAACGTGTGTTGGTTGTAGATGGCGAACCTGTTCCATACTGCCTGGCACGTATTCCGCAAGGTGGCGAAACCCGTGGCAACCTGGCAGCCGGTGGCCGTGGTGAACCGCGTCCACTGACCGACAGCGATTGGGACATTGCCCGCCGCGTTGGCCCAATATTGAAAGCCAAAGGGCTTATCTTTGTTGGCCTGGATATCATCGGCGACCGTCTGACCGAGATTAACGTCACAAGCCCTACCTGTATCCGCGAAATCGAAGCAGAATTCCCGGTATCGATAACGGGGATGTTATTCGACGCAATCGAGAAACGTCTGGCGAAATAATCTCGCACGTTCCCTGTCGGGGAAAGACCCATACCTTTGGTATGGGTCAAGTGTCCAGAGCAGTTCAATAGTGATAAACTGACTATTCTTCGCGCGTTTAATGCCGCTTTTTCAACCGGAACCAGAACCTCTGACAATGAATTTACAGCATCACTTTCTAATTGCCATGCCGGCGCTCCAGGATCCTCTGTTTAAGCGAGCAGTCGTTTATATCTGTGAATACAGCAACGAAGGCGCTATGGGGATAATTATCAATAAACCCCTTGAAAATCTTCAGGTTGACGGTGTTCTTGAAAAATTAAAAATCGATCCAGAACCGCGCGACCCCGCTATTCGCCTTGATAAGCCTGTGTTTATCGGTGGCCCATTGGCAGAAGACCGTGGCTTTATTTTGCACTCACCACCGGACTGTTTCGCTTCAAGCATCCGTATATCTGATGAAACGGTGATCACGACTTCCCGTGATGTGCTTGAAACTATTGGCACAGCCAACCAACCTACGGATGTCATGGTGGCCCTCGGCTACTCTTCCTGGGAGAAAGGGCAACTGGAACAAGAGATTTTGGACAATGCCTGGTTAACTGCGCCAGCAGACGCATCAATTATTTTCCGCACTCCAATTTCCGAACGTTGGCGTGAAGCCGCGAAATTAATCGGCATTGATATTCATAATATGCCAAATGAAGCGGGGCACGCTTAATGAGCAGTGGAACATTGTTAGCTTTTGATTTCGGAACCAAAAGTATTGGTGTCGCCATCGGACAGCGTATTACCGGAACGGCACGCCCGTTAACTGCGCTGAAAGCACAAGACGGTACACCGGACTGGAATGTCATCGAAAAAATCCTTAAAGAATGGCAGCCCGATGAAGTTATCGTTGGCTTACCCCTGAATATGGATGGCACCGAACAACCGCTTACCGTCCGTGCGCGTAAGTTTGCTAACCGCCTGCATGGGCGTTTTGGCGTAAAAGTGTCTCTGCAAGATGAGCGCCTGAGCACCGTTGAAGCGCGTGCTGGGTTGTTTGAGCACGGTGGCTTCCGCGCGCTAAACAAGGGCAGCATTGACTCAGCCTCCGCAGTTATCATTCTTGAAAGCTGGTTTGACTATAACCCTTGATGGTTGTCTCCACGGCGGATGACGCGCTCGCGAATCCGCCCTCCACTGTCGCAAGCTGACCTTTTCCCGCTAACAGCGCTTCACTGTGCGCAAAACTCTGCATCCCATATTGCTGCCCGGTTTGAATCTGCCCAGGTAATTGATGAGTTTTCCCCTCGCGGATCAGGCTCGCCACGGCAGGCGTATTCACCAATAATTCGAACAATGCCACCCTTTTACCTTGGTTATCAGGCAGTAATTTCTGCGCCAGCACAGCTTTCAAGCTGCCTGCCAGTTGGCTGCGTACCATGTTTTTTTCCTCGGCAGGAAAGACATCCACCAGCCGTTCTACCGCTTGCGCGGCACCGCGAGTATGCAATGTTGCCAGTACCAGATGACCCGTTTCCGCAGCGGTAAGCGCCAGACGGATAGTTTCGCTGTCGCGCAATTCCCCCAGCAAAATTACATCCGGATCTTCACGTAATGCAGCGCGTAAAGCGGCAGAAAAAGAGCGGCAATGCGTGCCGGGCTCGCGCTGTTGAATCAGGCAGTGCTTTGAGTGATGGATATACTCAATGGGATCTTCCAATGTCAGGATATGCCCATCAAGTTGCTGGTTAAGATGCTCAACCATCGCCGCAAGCGTGGTGGATTTACCGCTACCCGTCGCACCTGTCACCAGAATCAGGCCGTCTGGCGATTGCAGCAATTCGGGAATGAGCGGCGGGACGTTTAACGCCTCGAGTTTGGGGCAGTCTGAAGCCAATAACCGCAAGGCAAGCGAGTGCCCTTGTAACTGGTGAAAAGCGTTAGCCCGCAATCGTGCCCCTGATTGTAGAGTCACGGCAAAATCCACCTGCCCGGTTTCTTGCAGTTGCGCCTTTTGTGCTTCTGACATCCACTCTTCCAGCAATGCTTCTGGCTCAGGAGCCCCGCCAGGCAGCAATTCCAATCGCCCTTGCCTGCGCCAACGAGCAGGAAGGTGCGCGCACAGGTGTAGATCAGAGACATTATGCTTTACACTAAGGGCCACAATTTCTTCGATATCCATATCACTTTCCAACCTATGAACGAGATAACGCACAATCTGGCACAGGTTCAGCACAAAATCTTAGCGGCAACTGAACGCTGCGGCCGTGCTCCAGAAGAAGTTACGTTGCTTGCAGTAAGCAAAACAAAGCCTGCGAGCGCCCTCGCAGAAGCGATTGCAGCCGGGCAACGCGCTTTTGGTGAAAACTACGTGCAGGAAGGCGTGGATAAAATTCGTTACTTTGCCGATAACAGTGAAGCCACACTGGAATGGCACTTTATTGGTCCTTTGCAGTCCAACAAAAGCCGTCTGGTCGCTGAACATTTTGACTGGTGCCACACCGTCGACAGGTTACGCATTGCCACCCGTTTAAGCGAACAGCGCCCGGCTGAGTTACCAGCGCTTAATGTCCTGATTCAAATAAACATTAGTGATGAACAAAGCAAATCGGGTATTGCGCTCAGTGAGCTTGAAACACTTGCGGCTCACATCGCTGTACTACCGGGTTTGGTATTACGAGGTTTAATGGCGATCCCCGCCCCTGAGCCTGATTACGAGCATCAGTTAGCGGTTTGCCAGAAAATGGCTGCCGCTTTCGCCTCGCTCAAAAGCCGTTATGCAACGGTTGATACGTTGTCCCTGGGCATGACCGATGACATGGACGCCGCGATTGCCGCAGGCAGCACCATGGTGCGCATTGGAACCGCTATTTTCGGCGCACGGGATTACTCCGCGCGTTAATAACAAACATTATTGAGGAACGCCATGCTGACGTTGACTTTCCTGGTCAAAACACTGATTGAACTGTATGTGATGGTGCTATTAATTCGCATCTGGATGCAGTGGTCGCGTTGTGATTTTTACAATCCTTTTGCCCAGTTTATCGTCAAGATTACCCAACCGATTGTCGGGCCGTTGCGCCGGATAATCCCTTCGATTGGGCCGATTGACACCTCTTCACTGCTGGTGGCGTTTATTCTCACCACGCTGAAGTATCCTGTTCTGCTGCTGATTCAGGTGGGTGCATTGTCACTTGACCCAATGAACCTGCTGGTTGGCCTGTTATCGCTGCTCAAGTCCGCCGGTACGCTGGTGTTCTGGGTCATTATTGTTCGTTCGCTGATGAGTTGGATTAGCCAGGGCCGCAGCCCAGTTGAATACGTGCTGATGCAGTTAACTGAACCCATGATGGCACCGATTCGCCGTGTTATTCCGGCAATGGGTGGAATTGATTTCTCCGCGATGGTGGTGATTTTGATTCTGTATGCGCTGAATTACCTTGGCATGGATCTGTTCCCGGGGCTGTGGTATTTGCTGTGAGTGCAGTGAGTCAAACCGCAGACGGGCTGGTTTTACGGCTGTATATTCAGCCTAAAGCCAGCCGGGATAGCATTATTGGGTTGCATGGCGACGAGCTAAAAGTCGCCATCACCGCCCCCCCGATTGACGGCAAAGCCAACGCCCATCTGGTAAAATATTTGGCTAAACAGTTCCATGTTGCCAAAAGCCAGGTCGTGGTTGAAAAAGGCGAATTAGGCCGTCATAAGCAAGTTAAGATTATCGACCCGCAACAAATCCCGACGGAAGTCGCGGCATTGCTCGAATAATTACCTAATTTCACAGGATTATCTCACTATGCAAAAAGTTGTCCTCGCGACCGGTAACGCCGGTAAAGTGCGTGAACTTGCCGATTTACTGGGCGATTTTGGCCTGGATGTGGTGGCACAAACTGAATTAGGTGTGGAATCTGCCGAAGAAACCGGCCTGACGTTTATCGAAAACGCCATTTTGAAAGCCCGCCACGCAGCACGTGTGACCGGTTTGCCCGCCATCGCCGATGATTCGGGTCTGGCGGTAGATGTGTTGGGTGGCGCACCTGGAATTTACTCTGCACGCTACGCAGGCATTGATGCCAGCGACCAGCAGAATCTGGAAAAGCTGCTGACAACACTGAACGATGTACCTGACGAGCAACGTAAAGCGCGTTTCCACTGTGTGCTGGTGTATATGCGACATGCAGAAGACCCAACGCCATTAGTGTGTCATGGCAGTTGGGAAGGTCAAATCACCCGCGAAGCCGCAGGTGCTGGCGGCTTTGGCTACGACCCTATTTTCTTTGTCCCGAGTGAAGGCAAAACTGCAGCAGAACTCACTCGTGACGAAAAACGCGCCATTTCCCACCGTGGGCAAGCGCTAAAACTGTTACTGGAAGCAATGAAAAATGGCTAATTTGCCACCACTGAGTCTCTATATTCACATCCCGTGGTGCGTGCAGAAGTGCCCCTACTGTGACTTCAATTCTCATGCACTTAAAGGCGACGTTCCGCACGATGAGTATGTCGCCCACCTGTTGCGTGATCTGGATAACGACGCGCCACTGGCACAAGGACGTGAAATAAAGACCATCTTTATTGGTGGTGGCACGCCAAGCTTGCTTTCAAGCGAGGCGATGCAAAATCTGCTCGACGGCGTGCGGGCTCGCTTGCCGCTGGCAGCGGACGCAGAAATTACCATGGAAGCGAACCCTGGCACCGTTGAGGCCGACCGTTTTGTCGGTTATCAACGTGCGGGTGTGAACCGTATTTCTATTGGTGTGCAGAGTTTTAGTGAACAGAAACTGAAACGTCTGGGACGGATTCATGATTCCGGGGAAGCCAAACGTGCGGCAAATCTGGCAAGAGGATTAGGCTTACGCAGCTTCAACCTGGATCTGATGCACGGTTTGCCGGACCAGTCGCTGGAAGAAGCACTGGACGATTTGCGCCAGGCCATTGAGCTGAACCCACCACATCTTTCCTGGTATCAGCTGACGATTGAGCCGAATACGCTGTTTAGCTCTCGCCCACCAAAACTGCCTGACGACGACGCGTTGTGGGATATTTTCGAGCAAGGCGACAAATTACTGACGGCTGCGGGTTATCAGCAATACGAAACCTCGGCCTATGCAAAACCGGGTTACCAGTGTCAGCACAATCTGAACTACTGGCGCTTTGGCGATTATCTGGGAATTGGTTGCGGCGCACACGGCAAAGTCACATTCGAGGATGGGCGTATCTTGCGTACCGCGAAAACTCGCCATCCACGCGGGTATATGGAAGGTAAATACCTCGACAAGCAGCACGATGTTGAGCAAGCCGACAAACCATTTGAGTTCTTTATGAACCGCTTCCGTTTGCTGGAAGCCGCACCGCGTAACGAGTTTAGCCTGTATACCGGGTTAGATGAGTCGGTGATTCGTGCTCAGTTAGATGAAGCGATTGCGAAAAATTATTTGGTTGAGACCGAAGATTATTGGCAGATTACCGAGCACGGGAAGCTGTTTTTGAATTCGCTGTTAGAGCTGTTTTTGGCTGAATAATATACCCGTCATACTTCAAGTTGCGGATGCGTTGACTGCGCCCGCAACTCGAATTATTTAGGGTATATACATACGTAACTTAACAAACTCGCTTAAACATTCTTCACTCGGCTGGTCAAAATCAACGCCACTACCCCCAACCCGGCAATCAGCCAGTAAACTGAGTCGTGTCCAAAACTCTCCGCCAGCGCTCCTTGCAACACCCCAGCCAGAATCACGCCGGTCGAAATACTGTTGGTGAAAAGCGTGGTTGCCGAGCCCGGTCTGCCAGGCATTAAATCCTGAAACCACAACATGCCGATACCCGCGACAATGCCGATAAACACCGCATTAAACAGCTGAAGCAGCAGCAATGCTGTGCGGCTGTGGAACAGAATCAACCCGACGTAGAACAACACACCTGCGGCAACGGCAATCACCATCATCCGTCGCTTACCAAAACGTTTCACATAATAGCCCGCAAGGATCATGGCCGGGATCTCAAGCCCCGCAGCCGTCCCCATCAGCAGCCCCGCCAACGATTCCGGTAAACCTAAATCACTGCTGACCCACAACGGCATATCAATGATGTACATGGTGTTACAGGTCCACATCAGCATCGAAGCGATAAACAGCATACGGACGTTTTTATTTTTCCAACCGCTGACCTGCGTTAACACCACATCGGCAGGTTGCTCAATCCTTGCGACCGAGGGAAGCGCGAAGAAAATTAGCGCTAGCGAGATAACAAAAATCCCCGCTGCGATAAGAAACATAGTGGTAAAGCCGTAATTTAACGCCAACATAAAAGACAAAGGTGGGCCAATCACCCAGGCGAGTGAAAGCTGTGCGCGCATTATCGAACTGAACATCACCACTTCACGCGCGGAGTTATCTGCGTACTCGCGGGCAAGGGCGAAGATTTGCGGCATGGCGGTGTTGGCAATTGACGCAAACATGACGCCAACAGTGATTAACGTCAGGTAGTGGCGACTAAAAGCAAATAAAACGCAGTTTGCTACTGCCATCGCACAGCAAACCATAATCAGTTTTCGTCTGTCACCCCGGTTATCGGAACGCTTCGCCAGCATCAGGCTGACTAAAATACCGGCTATTGCATTAACGGTATAAAACAGCCCGACCCAGAATGGCCGCACTTGCACTTCGCGCGTCAAGAACAGGCTCAGCGTCGGCATCTGAAGTGCCCCTGCAATCCCCATCATAAAAGCCACTACCATAAATGCAGCGTACACAGGGTTGAGGCGTCGTCCTTTGGTTAAAAACCACAGCATGCAGAAATTCCTTTTGTTCGAGCACTCATTGGCTGTGAAAAACGTAAACTATACCCTAAATAATTGAAATTGCAGCCAACACCCCTGCAGCTTGAGGTATGACGGGTATAAAAAAGCCAGCAGTAACAATCTGCTGGCTCGGTGAAAAACACCAATTCTCAGTCACACATGAATCAACGAGTCAGTATTTCACGGTTGTGGAAGTGGTGACTTCCCACTGCATTAAGTCTTCGAGCATCCTCAGACGTTGCTCAGCTGTCAGGCGAGCCAGCCATCCAGCAGAAACACTTTGTGTTGCGGCAAAATACTGTTGATAAAACTTAATAACTGGCGACCGTTTCATATACACCCCAAATAATTCAAGTGGTGGGAAGGCGACAAGCACGTGAGTCCCCAGGAGCAAAGTTTTAACTATGTGACTGGGGTGAACACGAGCAGCCAACGCACCAACGACTTGAAGTATGACGGGGTGCACCTCCTCGCTTTCAACGTTGATGATTATTGGCGTAATATGGGGAAAGTTAAATTGATGAGTTTCTGTTGGGAGTTCCTCTTTTATGTCGAGTAGTCGTCTGCAACAACAATTCATTCGCCTGTGGCAAAACTTTGAAGGTAAACCGCAGGAAACGACGCTGAATGATTTGGCCGATCTGCTGAATTGCTCCCGTCGCCATATGCGGACGCTACTGAGTTCGATGCAGGAAAAGGGCTGGCTTTGCTGGAAAGCGGAGGTCGGGCGCGGTAAGCGTTCGCAGCTGGAATTTTTGTATACCGGCCTTGCGCTCCAGCAACAGCGTGCAGAAGATCTTCTAGAGCAGGACAAGATTGATCAACTGGTGCAGATCGTGGGTGATAAAGCGGCGGTACGCCAAATGCTGATCTCCCATCTTGGCCGAAGCTTCCGGCAAGGTCGGCATATTCTTCGGGTTCTCTACTACCGCCCGCTGTTAAATCTGTTGCCAGGTTCAGCTTTACGTCGTTCCGAAACCCATATTGCCCGGCAAATTTTCAGTGGGCTTATCCGTATAAATGAGGAAAATGGGGAACTGGAAGCGGATATCGCTCACCACTGGCAACAAATATCCCCATTACACTGGCGTTTTTATCTTCGCCCCGGTATTCATTTTCACCATGGCCGTGAGTTGGATATGCTGGATGTGACGACGTCCCTGCAACGCATCAGCACCTTGCCGCTGTATTCGCATATCACGGAAATTTCCTCGCCGACGGCCTGGACGTTGGATATCACGCTCTCGCAACCAGACAAGTGGCTGCCGTGGTTGCTGGGCAGCGTCAACGCGATGATCCTGCCGCGTGAATGGCAAACCTTAACCCATTTTGCCCGCCAACCGGTTGGCACCGGCCCGTATTCGGTGGTGCGCAATAACAACAGTCAGCTAAAAATCCAGGCATACGATGATTACTTCGGTTATCGCGCGTTGATTGACGAGGTGAATTTCTGGGTGCTACCGGAAATAGGCGAAGAAGTCAGTTGTGCGGTGCAATTATCGGGAATGCCAGACAGCGAGAAAGCCGTCGAAAGTCGCCTCGAAGAAGGCTGCTACTATATTTTGTTTGATAGCCGATCGAAATCAGGCAGCAATACAGAGGTGCGCCGCTGGTTGAGCCATATTCTGGCCCCGATTCATCTGCTTTACAGCGCAGGGGCACAAAATCAGCAATACTGGTTCCCAGCCTACGGTTTGCTTCCGCGCTGGCACCACGCGCGCCCGCAGCCAGCCCTCGAAAAGCCTGCTGGACTTGAGTCCGTGACGCTGACTTTTTATCGCGATCACGTTGAGCATCGGGTGATCAGTAAAGTGATGGAAGAACTGCTGGCACGCGTTGGCATTGAACTTGTGGTGCAAGAAGTCAGTTATGAAGAGTGGCACCAGGGCGACGTTGAAAGTGATATCTGGCTTAACAGTGCGAACTTCACTCTGCCGTTAGAGTTTTCACTTTACTCCCATCTTTATGAAGTCCCGCTGGTGCAAAAATGTCTCGCGATTGACTGGGAAACGGATACCAGCCATTGGCGTAAGGGTGAGCTTTCTCTACCGGAGTGGTGCCAGAGTCGCGTTGAAAATAATGACATTTTGCCATTAATCCACCATTGGTTGCGCATTGAAGGGCAGCGCAGTATGCGCGGTGTGAGAATGAACACATTGGGCTGGTTTGACTTTAAATCGGCATGGTTCGCACCGCCTGAACCAATACCCTAATGCAGGTAGACGGCAAGGGAGTGACAAATCGGCTTGGCCGATTTGAACAGCGCTTGCGCTGGCCCGAAGGGTGAGCCTCAGAGAGACTCATAATACCAGGAGCTTACTTGAGTAAGTGACTGGAGTGAAGGCGTGCATCCAACACCCCCTGCGGCTTGAAATATGACGGGTATAATACTTTCGAATTATTCACAAAGTTACTACAATGCACGCGTTCTCAACGGGGTGCTAAGACGAAAGTCTGGCTGAGATAATACCCGTCGAACCTGATCCGGATAACGCCGGCGAAGGGATTTGGGGCTCAATTCTCAAAGTCCTTTGCCACCCCTAATTCCAAGAGGTGCAAAGTGTTCAAAAAATTCCTGCCGTTACTGGCGCTGATTGCCGCCCCAGTTTTTGCCAAACCCCTGCTGACTGTTTATACCTACGACTCTTTTGCGGCCGACTGGGGCCCGGGTCCTGCGGTGAAAAAAGCCTTTGAAGCTGACTGCAATTGTGAGCTGAAATTTGTCGCACTCGAAGATGGTGTATCGCTGCTCAACCGGGTGCGAATGGAAGGAAAAAACAGTAAAGCCGATGTCGTTCTGGGGCTGGATAACAACTTGCTGGAAGCCGCTGCACAGACCAAATTGTTTGCGCCAAGCCAAACGGACATCCGTGCGTTGAAGATCCCTGGTGGCTGGACAAACGAGACTTTTGTCCCGTTCGATTATGGCTATTTCGCTTTCGTCTACGATAAAAACAAGCTGAAAAACCCGCCAAAAAGCCTGAAAGAACTGGTCGAAAGTGACCAAAAATGGAAAGTGATTTATCAGGATCCGCGCACCAGCACACCAGGCCTGGGTTTATTGCTGTGGATGCAGAAAGTGTATGGCAACAAAACACCAGAAGCCTGGGCGAAGCTTGCGAAGAAAACCGTCACTGTCACCAAAGGCTGGTCTGAAGCTTACGGCCTGTTCCTGAAAGGGGAAGGTGATTTGGTGATGAGCTACACCACTTCTCCGGCTTATCACATTATCGACGAGAAAAAAGATAACTACGCTGCGGCTAATTTTAGTGAAGGCCATTATTTGCAGGTTGAAGTTGCCGGGCGTTTGGCTTCAAGCAAACAGCCGGAACTGGCAGAAAAGTTCATGAAATTTATTACCTCACCCGATTTCCAAAATACTGTTGCTACGGGAAACTGGATGTATCCGGTGACCGACGTGAAATTGCCTGAAGGCTTTAACGGCCTGGTAAAACCGCAGAACACGCTGGAGTACAGCGCGCAAGAAGTCGCTGCACAACGCGCCACCTGGATTAGCGAATGGCAACGCGCCGTCAGCCGCTAATTCCCGGCTGGCTGATTCCAGGGCTATGTGCCGCCACACTTGTGGTGGTCGTAGCCCTGGCGGCTTTTATAGCGTTGTGGTTTAACGCGCCGCAAACGGATATCCACGCCCTGGTGCAGGATAGCTATTTGTGGCACGTACTGCGTTTCTCTTTCTGGCAGGCGTTTCTGTCTGCAGCACTTTCCGTTTTTCCGGCTATTTTTCTGGCTCGGGCGCTTTATCGCCGCCATTTCCCCGGGCGTCTTGCGCTATTACGTCTGTGTGCGATGACGCTGGTTTTACCTGTGCTGGTCGCTGTATTCGGTATTCTGACGGTTTACGGGCGCGAAGGCTGGCTGGCCACTCTTTGCGCACAACTGGGTATTGAATGGGCGTTTTCGCCGTACGGTTTAAAAGGCATTTTATTAGCCCATGTTTTTTTCAACTTGCCGATGGCAACACGCCTACTGCTTCAGGCGCTAGAAAATATCCCCAGTGAACAACGTCAGGTTGCCGCACAACTGGGGATGCAGGGCTGGAATTTCTTCCGCTTTGTGGAATGGCCCTGGCTACGCCGCCAAATTCTCCCAGCTGCGGCACTTATTTTTATGCTTTGTTTCGCAAGCTTTGCCACCGTACTTTCACTGGGCGGTGGGCCACAAGCGACCACCATCGAACTGGCTATCTTCCAGGCGCTCAGCTACGACTATGATCCCGCTCGTGCGGCCCTGCTCGCCATGGTGCAGATGGTCTGTTGTTTGGGTCTGGTGCTAATGAGTCAGCGGCTGAGCAAAGCGATTCCAGTGGGTAGCAGCCAACTGGAAGGCTGGCGTGACCCACAAGATTGTCTGCGCCGTAAACTGTGCGACGGGGGGCTAATCATCCTCGCACTTTTGTTGTTATTGCCGCCGTTGCTGGCGGTAATTATTGATGGCATCAATAGTGGCTTTAGCGCAGTGCTGTCACAACCGGCACTTTGGCAGGCTCTGTTGACTTCATTAAGAATTGCTGTGGGCGCAGGGCTTATCTGCGTGGTCATCACGGTGATGTTGCTGTGGAGTTCGCGAGAGTTGCGCCTGCGTAACCGCGCGTTTGCCGGGCAAGTATTGGAACTGAGCGGCATGTTGATTCTGGCGATGCCAGGCATCGTGCTGGCGACCGGCTTTTTCTTGCTGCTCAATAACACTGTCGGTTTACCGCAATCGTCTGATGGCATTGTGATTTTCACCAATGCGTTAATGGCGATTCCCTACGCGCTAAAAGTACTGGAAAACCCGATGCTGGATGTTGCGGAACGCTACAACAAGTTGTGCCAGTCGCTGAATATTAGTGGCGTAAACCGCCTGCGTTACATAGAGTTGCGCGCGCTCAAGCGCCCACTTGCACAGGCACTGGCGTTTGCTTGCGTGTTATCGATTGGTGATTTCGGTGTCGTGGCCCTGTTTGGCAATGAAGATTTCCGCACCCTGCCGTTTTATCTCTATCAACAAATTGGTTCATATCGCAGCCAGGATGGAGCCGTTACCGCGCTTATCCTGCTGATTCTGTGCTTTGCTTTATTCACATTGATTGAAAAACTTCCGGGACGCTATTCCCAAAATGATTCAGGTTGCAGGAAGGCGGAAAGTGAATGAAGCCTGGGAACATAGAAAACGATGTGACCGGGATGAATGAAAGCAGCCAACACACCTGCAACTTGAAGGATGAAGGGAATGCTAACACTAACTGATGTAACCTGGCTTTATCACCATTTGCCGATGCGTTTTTCGATGAAGATTAACGCCGGGGAACGTGTTGCGGTGCTGGGGCCTAGCGGGGCGGGGAAAAGTACGCTGCTCAGTTTGATTGCAGGTTTTCTGACCCCTGCCAGTGGGCAGATTATGCTGCATGGCGAGGAGCACACGCGAACGGCTCCTGCCCAACGCCCAGTGTCGATGCTCTTTCAGGAGAACAATCTTTTCAACCATCTGACTGTGCGGCAAAACATTGGTCTTGGTTTAAATCCGGGGCTTAAACTCAGTGCCGTTCAACAACAACGCCTGCTCACAATTGCCAGTCAAATGGCAATCGGTGAATTACTCGACCGGCTTCCGTCACAACTGTCAGGCGGCCAGCGTCAGCGTGTCGCCCTCGCTCGTTGCCTGGTGCGTGAACAGCCTATTTTGCTGCTTGATGAACCATTTTCGGCACTCGACCCGGCACTGCGCCAGGAAATGCTGCAACTGCTCGATAACCTATGTCATCAACAGCAACTCACGCTGCTGATGGTGTCACACAGTATTGAAGATGCGGTTAGAATTGCGCAACGAAGCCTTGTGGTGGTCGATGGCCGTATCGCCTGGGATGGCGACACGGCAACCTTATTGAGCGGAGAAGCCAGTGCGTCTGCACTGTTGGGGATTAGCGTCAGGAATTAAGCGCTGGCGTTAAGGACCTTCCACAAAATATCACGATAAATCGGCATTAACGGGTGCATCTGAATTGCCACGAAACTTCCCACAGCCAACACCGCCATAATGGGGGCTAACCAGTGCAAACGTGCGCGAGGCAAATACGGCGTTATGCGGTCGTGATTTGCATTGCCGCTGCGCCACCAACGCCAGCATAACCATGCCGCCAACCAGATAATCAACGCCACCAGCAGCAAGAGCCACTTAAAGCTGCTGCTCTGCATATCCGCAGGAATATCTATCGCGGCGCCGGCCAAAATCCCCGGCAAAAAATAGATAGGTGGCCAGAAAATACAGCCAATAATATTCGGGATGATAAATTTCGACACGGGTAGGTCTAACATGCCCGCCACCATTGGCACCAGTGGGCGTGTCGGGCCGACAAAGCGGCCAATCAAGATAGTCAACATGCTGTGCTGATGCATGGCATGTTCTGTTTTATCCAGTAGCGCTTTGTTCTTTTTCATAAACGACCAGCGATGCAGCGGCCCTTTGAAACGGCATCCCAGCCAGAACGAAATCCAGTCGCCAAGTAAGCAACCGACAATTCCCGCCCCCCAGGCATGATAAAAACCGACCTGACCACTACCAATCAGCGCACCGAGCCCCGCCATCATCACGGTGCCAGGAAGGATAAGCCCGACCAGCGCCAGTGATTCCAGGAAAGCCACCAACATCACCGCAAAAAGCGAATACATTACTGACTGAGTAATAAAGTGTTCCAGCAAAGCTTCCATAAAGCATCCGTCGAGTAACGAGTCGGCGATTCTCCTGAGTGTGGATTGAGGCGTCAAGACATGATTTGTATCACTCAAGTATACCCAAAGTTATTCGAGTTGCCTCGCGGCGGCAAGAGAGCGAGTAAACGCCGCCAACAAAGATGCAGCTTGCAGTACGAAGGGTATGATCATTCACATCCTGCACGAAACTCGCTTGGACTGGCACCCGTACATTTCTTAAATACACGTGAGAAATAAAGCTGGTCTTCAAAACCGACATTGCGACCTACGCTGGCAATCGGCATGCGGGTGGTGCTTAACAATAATTTGGCCTGAAGGATGCGCTGGTCTTCACGCCAACTCAAAACGCTGACGCCAAGCTGCTGGCGGAACAAATGCGACAAACGTGACGGCGACAAACAGACGTGCTGTGCGACGCTGGCGATATCAAAATGGTTATCGGCAAGATGGTCGCTGATGTACTGACAGGCATCGCGAACACGGTTATCGAGCGGAGGATTGAGCGAGGCATTCATGACTTCCATACGCCGTAACAACAGCTGCTCTAACAGATTGATGGCCAGGAGTTCGGCGTAACGCCCTTCTGCCTGCCCGGCGTCAATAATCTGGCCAAACAGTTGAGAAAAACTTTGCTGATGCGTGTCATCCGGGCGGAAAAACCCGGTGTGCGCGAAGATAGGATCCCAGTTTAACCACTCTTGCCAGTAAGCCCGTGGGCGGAAGTAAACCCATTGGTGGTACCACTCTTTACTGTCCGGAGAACGACCATAGTGATGCACTTCACCTGGCGGAAATAGCAGAATGTCGCCCGGGCGGCAGACGTAATTTTTCCCTTGGTTATTGATAACACCTTCACCACGCACCGTTAAATTCAGGATGTAACCTTTCATTCCCAATGGCCTGTCGATGAAAAAATCCAACGGCCCTTCAGCTTCAATCGGCGTTAATCCTGCGACTAAATGCGCGTTAAAAGAGTACCCCGGCAACAAGGGGTCATTTTGCATTTCAGGCATCATCAAGCTCGCTATTCAAATGGGATAACAGAAACAATTTGTCCATATCCGTGCTAATCCTTGCCAGAGCAGCACTGCCTGAACCGTAAACCGTCAGATTCTCATCATAAAGCCGCAATTTACCTGAACCTATGCTTTTTGCCTGGCAATTATTAGCTTTTGTGAAGATAACCAAAGTGTTTATAAAAGTAGCAGAAATGTCCACATCAATTATTTGCGGAGCGTCACACTTCTCAAAGGCACAGCACATTTCTCCATAACTACAGCGAATACGACCTGACTGTTTTTCTGCATAAAAACTAATGTCATTTTCATAGATAACCAGGTCAGGGAGTTTAAAAATGTCGATCGCGCTGGGCCTCGATTTTGGTAGTGATTCTGTTCGTGCGCTGGCTGTAGATTGCGAAAATGGAGCAGAACTTGCGACTAGCGTGGAGTGGTATCCCCGCTGGCAGGAAAATCGCTACTGCGACGCCGCTAACAATCAGTTTCGCCACCATCCTCGGGACTACATTGAATCCATGGAACGAGCGGTAAAAACCGTTCTCGCCGAACTGACAGCCGAACAACGCGCCCGAGTGTGTGGCATTGGCGTTGACAGCACCGGCTCAACACCCGCTCCCATTGATGCCGAAGGCAATGTGTTGGCACTAAAGCCAGAGTTTGCCGACAACCCCAACGCCATGTTTGTTCTGTGGAAAGATCATACCGCGGTTGAAGAAGCTGAAGCGATTACCCGCTTGTGCCATCAGCCCGGGAACAATGACTATTCCCGTTACATTGGCGGTATTTATTCTAGCGAATGGTTCTGGGCGAAAATTCTGCATGTGACTCGCGCTGACGTAAAAGTGGCTGAGGCTGCAGTGTCGTGGATTGAGCTATGTGACTGGGTCCCAGCACTGCTTTCCGGCACCACTCGCCCGCAAGATATTCGCCGTGGCCGCTGTAGCGCCGGGCATAAATCTCTGTGGCATGAAAGCTGGGGTGGCCTGCCGCCAGCCAGTTTCTTTGACGAATTAGATCCAGTTCTCAACCAGAATCTGGCTTACCCGATGTTTACCGAAACCTGGACTGCGGATATTCCGGTAGGCAATCTTTCCGCCGAATGGTCTGAGCGTCTTGGTCTGCCACAAAACGTAGTGATTTCCGGTGGTGCGTTTGACTGCCATATGGGTGCAGTTGGTGCTGGGGCGCAACCGAACACGCTGGTGAAAGTCATCGGCACCTCCACCTGTGACATTTTAATTGCCGACAAACAGACCGTCGGCGAGCGTGCCGTGAAAGGGATTTGTGGGCAAGTCGACGGCAGCGTGGTACCCGATTTTATCGGCCTCGAAGCCGGGCAGTCTGCGTTTGGCGATATCTACGCCTGGTTTGGACGCGTACTGGGCTGGCCGCTGGAACAACTGGCGCAACAGCATCCTGAATTGCGCGAACAGATTAATGCCAGCAAGAAACAACTGCTCCCCGCGCTGACGGAGGCCTGGGCGAAAAACCCGTCTCTGGAACATCTGCCGGTGGTGCTCGACTGGTTTAATGGCCGCCGTACCCCGAATGCTAATCAGCGGCTGAAAGGCGTGATTACGGATTTGAATCTGGCAACCGATGCGCCTGCGCTGTTCGGTGGGTTAATTGCCGCCACGGCTTTTGGTGCCCGCGCGATTATGGAGTGCTTTACCGAACAAGGGATCCCAGTCACCAACGTCATGGCGCTTGGCGGGATCGCCCGTAAATCACCCGTGATCATGCAGGTATGTTGTGACGTGCTCAATCGCCCATTACAGATAGTCGCCTCGGATCAGTGTTGCGCCTTAGGTGCTGCCATTTTTGCCGCCGTAGCTGCCGGAAAACATGCTGATATTTCCAAAGCGCAGCAGGCGATGGCCAGCCAAATAGAAAACACGTTGCAGCCTATCCCTCAACGCGCCGAGCGCTTTGAACAACTTTACCGTCGTTATCAGCATTGGGCTGTTAGCGCAGAACAACATTATCTCCCTTCTGCCCCCGCTGCGGTGACTTCTGCAGCCCAGGCCACCGTGACCCATTAAGGACATGACGATGAACATTTTTGAACAATATGAAGTGTGGTTTGTAATTGGCAGCCAGCATCTCTACGGTGCGGAAACACTGCGTCAGGTCAATCAGCACGCCGAGCAGGTAGTCAATGCGCTCAATGTTGAAGCCAAACTGCCATGCAAACTGGTGCTGAAACCTTTGGGTACGTCGCCTGATGAAATCACCGCTATTTGCCGTGATGCCAGTTACAACGATAAATGTGCGGGTATGGTGGTGTGGCTCCATACCTTCTCGCCGGCAAAAATGTGGATCAACGGCCTGAGTATTCTCACCAAGCCGCTGTTGCAATTCCACACCCAGTTCAATGCGCAAATCCCATGGGGCAGCATTGATATGGACTTTATGAACCTGAACCAGACCGCTCACGGCGGCCGTGAGTTTGGTTTCATCGGCGCACGTATGCGTCAGCAGCACACCGTGGTGACCGGCCACTGGCAGGATCCGCAAGCGCATCAGCGCATTGGTTCCTGGATGCGTCAGGCGGTTTCTAAGCAAGATACTCGTCAACTCAAAGTGGTTCGTTTCGGCGACAACATGCGTGAAGTCGCTGTGACTGACGGCGATAAAGTCGCAGCACAGATGAAGTTCGGTTTTGCCGTGAACACCTACGCGGTGGGCGACCTGGTGCAAGTGGTCAATGCCGTCAGTGACGGCGACGTGAATGCACTGATCGACGAGTATGAAAGCAGCTATCGCCTGACAGCCGCCGCACAAATTAACGGCGACAAACGCCAGAATGTGATTGATGCTGCACGTATCGAACTGGGGATGAAGCAGTTCCTGGAGCAAGGTAGATTCAGTGCCTTTACAACAACATTTGAAGACCTGCACGGCCTGAAACAGCTTCCAGGTCTTGCAGTGCAACGTCTGATGCAGCAAGGCTACGGCTTTGCGGGCGAAGGCGACTGGAAAACCGCTGCTCTGCTTCGCATCATGAAAGTGATGTCGACTGGCCTTGCGGGGGGGACCTCTTTCATGGAGGACTACACCTATCACTTCGAGAAAGGCAACGATATGGTGCTAGGGTCCCATATGCTGGAAGTTTGTCCGTCGATTGCGACCGCTGAAAAACCGATTCTCGATGTTCAACACTTGGGGATCGGCGGCAAAGACGATCCTGCACGTTTGATCTTCTCAACTAAAACCGGCCCGGCGCTGAATGCCAGCCTTATCGATCTGGGCGATCGTTTCCGCTTGCTGGTGAACTGTGTCGATACCGTCGAAGCCCCACATCAGTTGCCTAAACTGCCGGTCGCCAACGCACTATGGAAAGCCCAACCGGATCTGCCGACCGCATCTGAAGCATGGATTCTGGCAGGCGGCGCGCACCACACGGTGTTTAGCCAATCTCTGACACTTGACGATATGCGCCTGTTCAGTGAACTACACGGCGTTGAGCTGACGGTTATTGATAACGACACTCGCTTGCCTGCGTTTAAAGATTCACTGCGCTGGAACGAGGTTTATTACAGCTTTAAACGTTAGTAAGCAGAGGGTGGATGGCGCTTGCGCTTATCCACCCTATAACGGCTGCAAGCGCTTTCGTAGGTCGGACTAGCGTGAGCGACATCCGACCTTAACTTGTTGTTTAAGGCGGCAGCGACTCAATCCAGGACTTAAATATGTTAGAACAACTTAAACGCCAGGTACTCGAAGCTAATCTCGCGTTACCCCAACACAATCTGGTGACGTTGACCTGGGGTAATGTTAGCGCGGTGGATCGTGAGCGCGGTGTGCTGGTTATCAAACCCTCCGGTGTCGATTACAGCATCATGACTGCCGAAGATATGGTGGTAGTGAGCCTGGAAACCGGCGAAGTGGTTGAAGGGAATAAAAAACCGTCATCTGATACCCCTACTCACCGCTTGCTGTATCTTCAATTTCCGCACATTGGCGGCATTGTGCACACCCATTCACGCCACGCGACTATCTGGGCACAGGCAGGGAAATCAATCCCGGCAACCGGAACCACTCACGCAGATTACTTCTACGGCACCATTCCTTGCACCCGCAAAATGACCGATGAAGAGATCAATGGCGATTACGAATGGCAAACTGGCGAAGTTATCGTGAAAACGTTTGCTGAGCGTGGAATCGACGCCGCACAAATGCCTGGCGTGCTGGTGCACTCCCACGGGCCATTCGCCTGGGGCAAAGATCCGGTAGATGCCGTTCATAATGCCATCGTGTTGGAAGAAGTGGCCTATATGGGCATATTCTGCCGCCAGCTTTCCCCTGAATTACCCGATATGCAGCAAACCCTGCTGGATAAACATTATTTGCGCAAACATGGTGCGAAGGCTTATTACGGGCAATAAACACTGTATATAAAAGCAGTAAAACTGTGTGGAGTGGTCTATAATCAGACCACTTTTCCTTTTTGAGAATGCAGCGTGTCACAAGCTCGGCAGGGTTTTTTGCTAACGCGTCACTGGCGAGATACTCCACTCGGTACTGAAGTTGAGTTTTGGCTGGCAACGGACGATGGCCCGGTGAAGGTGCGTCTGCCGCGCCAGGAGTCGGTTGCATTTATTCCACAGTCGCAACAGCCCGAAGCGGCACGCTTGCTCGCGAACGAAAGCCATTATCGGTTTACACCGCTGCCTCTCAAAGATTTCCATCGCCAACCGGTCTGCGGGCTTTATTGCCGCCAGCATCGCCAACTCATGCGTATCGAAAAACTGCTGCGCGATGGCGGTGTGAGAGTATACGAAGCCGATATTCGCCCACCTGAACGGTTTCTTATGGAGCGTTTTATTACTGCTCCCGTCTGGTTTAGCGGTGAGGTGCAAAAGAATCTTGTCGTTGAAACCAGGCTCAAACCCGCACCGGATTACCGCCCACCGTTAAAATGGGTATCGCTGGATATCGAAACCAATCGTCACGGCGAGCTGTATTGCATCGGCCTTGAGGGCTGCGGGCAGCGCGTCGTCTACATGCTTGGCCCTGAAAATGGTGACGCAAGCGGGCTGGATTTTACACTGGAATATGTCGCCAGCCGTCCACTGCTTATCGAAAAACTCAACGAGTGGTTTGCTCAACACGACCCTGATGTACTGATCGGCTGGAACGTGGTGCAGTTCGACCTCAGAGTGCTGCAAAAAATGGCCGATCGCTATCAAGTCCCGCTACGTCTTGGGCGCGAGAATAATTTGCTGGAGTGGCGCGAGCATGGCTTTAAACAAGGCGTGTTTTTCGCGCAGGCTGCGGGCCGTGTGATTATTGATGGCATCGAAGCGCTGCGATCGGCCTTCTGGAATTTCTCGTCATTTTCTCTGGAAACCGTGTCGCAGGAACTGCTCGGTGAAGGCAAAGCCATTGATAATCCGTGGCAACGGATGGACGAAATTGACCGGCGTTTCGCCGAAGATAAACCTGCATTGGCGAAATACAATCTAAAAGACTGTGAGCTGGTAACGCGCATTTTCCACAAAACCGAGCTGATGCCATTCCTGCTAGAGCGGGCGACGGTAAATGGTTTGCCGCTCGACAGACACGGCGGATCGGTAGCCGCGTTTGGTCATCTTTATATTCCGCGTATGCACCGCGCCGGCTATGTTGCCCCGAACCTCGGGGAAGTGCCTCCGCAAGCCAGCCCCGGCGGCTATGTCATGGACTCACGTCCGGGTCTTTACGATTCAGTTTTAGTGCTCGATTACAAAAGCCTTTATCCGTCGATTATCCGCACTTTTCTTATCGACCCGGTTGGCCTTGTAGAGGGTATGGCGCACCCAGAACCGGAGCATTCCGTTGACGGTTTTCTTGGTGCGCATTTCTCCAGAACGACACATTGTCTGCCGGAAATCGTCGGGCAGATATGGTCAGGCCGTGACGAGGCAAAACGTCACGGCAATAAGCCGTTATCGCAAGCGCTGAAAATAATCATGAATGCCTTTTATGGCGTGTTAGGGACCAGTGCCTGCCGTTTCTTTGATCCTCGTCTGGCCTCGTCAATAACCATGCGTGGGCATAAAATCATGCTGCAAACCAAAGCGTTGATTGAATCTCAGGGTTATGACGTTATTTATGGTGATACGGATTCTACATTTGTCTGGCTTAAAAAAGCCCATTCTGAAGATGATGCGGCGCGCATCGGGAAACAGTTAGTCGAATACGTGAACACCTGGTGGAAAGCGCATCTGCAAGAGACACAACAGCTGGATAGCAAGCTTGAGCTAGAATATGAATCCCATTTTTGCCGTTTCCTGATGCCGACAATTCGCGGCACCGTTGAAGGTTCCAAAAAACGCTATGCGGGAATGATTCAGGAAAATGATAAGCAACGAATGGTGTTCAAAGGGCTAGAAACCGTGCGTACCGACTGGACACCGCTTGCACAAGCGTTCCAACAAACGTTGTATTTACGGGTATTTCGCAACGAGCCCTATCAGGATTATATCCGCGAAACTATCGCCAGTTTGATGGCTGGAGAGCTGGATGATCAGTTGATTTACCGTAAACGTCTGCGTCGCCCATTAAGCGAGTATCAAAAAAATGTACCGCCGCATGTGCGGGCAGCTCGCCTCGCAGATGAACATAATCAACGGCTTGGCCGACCTGCCCAATACCAGAACCGGGGGACCATCAAGTATGTCATCACCACGAATGGCCCTGAGCCGGTGGATTATCAGGAGTCACCTCTCGACTACGATCACTACCTCACACGCCAGCTCCAACCGGTCGCCGAAGGAATTTTACCTTTCCTTGAGGATGACTTTGCTACACTAATGACAGGGCAATTGGGGCTATTTTGAGAAACTCTAAATAATTCAAAGTGCAACCAGGCGGCAAGGGAACGAATCCCCCTGGAGCTTACTAGAGTAAGTGACTGGGGTGATTGAGTGCAGTCAACGCAGTGGCAATTTGAAGTATGACGAGTTGGTGACTATCTTGTTTCCTTCCAGTACCATAGCGCCCTCCTGAAGCACCCTTAAATCTACTTTTAGAACAGCCGCCTCTTTTTATGCGCGGTCGTTACGCTATTGCCTGCAAATCTTAGTAACTGATAATAGAGCCGAAATCTTATGCCTTTTACACTTGGTCAACGTTGGATCAGCGACACCGAAAGCGAACTGGGACTGGGAACTGTGGTCGCTTTAGACACACGGATGGTTACCCTACTCTACCCTGCCACCGGTGAAAATCGCCTGTATGCCAGAAATGATTCGCCTATCACCCGTGTGATGTTTAACCCAGGCGACACCATTACCAGCCATGAAGGTTGGCAACTGAAAGTTGATGAAGTTAAAGAAGAAAACGGTTTACTCGCCTACGTTGGCACGCGTCTGGACACAGAAGAAGCGGGTACGATGCTGCGCGAGGTTTTCCTCGACAGCAAACTGGTGTTCAGTAAGCCACAAGACAGACTTTTTGCCGGGCAAATTGACAGGATGGACCGTTTCGCCCTGCGTTACCGTTCCCGTGTTTACCAAAGCGAACAGTATCGCCAACCGTGGAGCGGACTGCGCGGCATGCGCACCAGCCTAATCCCACACCAGTTGAACATCGCCCACGATGTTGGCCGTCGTCACGCGCCGCGCGTATTGCTGGCGGACGAAGTCGGTTTAGGTAAAACCATCGAAGCCGGGATGATATTGCACCAGCAACTGCTGGCGGGCAGCGCTGAACGAGTGCTGATCGTCGTACCGGAAACCCTGCAACATCAGTGGCTGGTTGAGATGCTCCGCCGCTTTAATCTACGTTTCGCTCTGTTTGATGATGAACGTTACGCCGAAGCACAGCACGACAGTGATAACCCATTCGAAACAGAACAACTGGTTATCTGTTCGCTGGATTTTGTGCGCCGTAGCAAGCAACGTCTTGAACATCTGTGCGAAGCCGAATGGGATTTGATGGTTGTCGATGAAGCTCACCATTTAGTGTGGAGCGAAAAGGCACCAAGCCGCGAATACCAGGCAATAGAACAGCTTGCGGAACACATTCCGGGAATCTTGCTTTTAACGGCAACGCCGGAACAGTTAGGTATGGAAAGCCACTTCGCGCGTCTGCGTTTGCTGGACCCAAGCCGCTTCCACGATTTCGAGCAATTTGTTGAAGAGCAGCAGCATTATCGCCCAGTGGCTGATGCCGTTGCCTTACTGCTGGCAGGTAACCATCTGACAAACGATCAGCTCAATATGTTGAGTGAACTGATTGGCGAGCAAGATATCGAACCGCTGCTGCAAACCGCAAATAGCAACCGTGAAGGGAGCGATGCGGCGCGTCAGGAACTGATTTCCATGCTGATGGACCGCCACGGCACCAGCCGTGTGTTGTTCCGTAACACGCGCAATGGCGTTAAAGGTTTCCCAAAACGCGAGCTACATACCATTCGTTTGCCACTGCCGATGCAGTATCAAACTGCGATCAAAGTGTCGGGCATTATGGCGGCACGTAAATCGGTGGAAGAACGTGCTCGCGACATGCTCTATCCAGAGCAGATTTATCAAGAATTTGAAGGTGATAGCGGCACATGGTGGAACTTCGATCCACGTGTGGAATGGCTGATGGGTTACCTGACCAGCCACCGTTCTCACAAAGTCCTGGTGATTTGTGCCAAAGCCGCCACGGCACTGCAGCTTGAGCAAGTGTTGCGTGAGCGCGAAGGTATCCGTGCAGCGGTGTTCCATGAAGGCATGTCCATTCTTGAACGTGACCGTGCGGCTGCCTGGTTTGCCGAAGAAGACACTGGCGCGCAAGTGTTGTTGTGTTCAGAAATTGGTTCAGAAGGCCGTAACTTCCAGTTTGCCAGCAATCTGGTGATGTTCGACCTGCCATTCAACCCGGATTTACTGGAACAACGTATTGGTCGTCTGGACCGTATCGGCCAGGCGCATGACATTAAGATCCATGTGCCTTTCCTTGAGAAAACCGCGCAGTCCGTCTTGGTGGAATGGTTCCATGAAGGACTTGACGCTTTCGAGCACACTTGCCCAACAGGCCGTACGATTTACGATAACGTTTATCCGCAACTGATTGAGTATCTCGCTGCTCCTGAAAATACTGACGGTTTCTCGGCACTTATCAAGCAGTGTCGCGAACAGCACGATGTGCTGAAGGTGCAGCTGGAACAGGGGCGTGACCGTCTGCTGGAAATCCACTCCAATGGTGGTGAGAAATCACAAGCGCTGGCACAGGCTATTTCAGAGCAGGATAACGACACTAACCTGGTGAGCTTTGCCCTGAACTTGTTCGACATTGTCGGCATTAATCAGGACGATCGCGGTGACAACATGGTGGTGCTGACACCAGGTGATCATATGCTGGTGCCGGACTTCCCAGGCCTGCCGGAAGACGGTTGCACCATTACGTTTGAACGTGATGTGGCGCTATCTCGCGAAGATGCACAGTTTGTGACATGGGAACATCCCATCATCCGCAATGGTCTGGATCTGATTCTTTCCGGCGATACCGGTAGCTGTGCGTTGTCTCTGTTGAAAAACAAAGCATTGCCAGTCGGCACGTTGCTGTTGGAACTGGTGTATGTCGTTGAAGCGAAAGCGCCGAAGCAATTGCAGCTCAATCGCTTCTTACCGCCAACGCCGGTCCGTATGTTGGTGGACAAAAACGGAACTAACCTTGCCGCCCAGGTCGAGTTTGAAAGCTTCAACCGCCAGCTAAGCACGGTAAATCGACATACCGGCAGTAAGCTGGTCAATGCCGTACAGTCCGACGTCCACGCGATTTTGCAATTGGCAGAAGAGAAAGTGGAAGCGGCTGCGCAAGTATTGATTAAAGCGGCTCGCGAAGAAGCAGATGAGAAGCTGAGTGCAGAACTTTCCCGTCTGGAAGCGCTAAGAGCGGTCAACCCAAACATTCGTGATGATGAACTCGAAGCCATCGAGAGTAATCGTAAACAAGTGTTGGAAAGCCTCGCGCAGGCTAACTGGCGACTCGATGCGTTGCGCCTGATCGTGGTGACACACCAATAGTTTTCGCACCGCTTTACTCAAATCATTCGAGTTGCAGCAAGGCGGCAAGAGAGGGCATCCCCAGGATGCCTACTAAAGTCAGTGACTGGGGTGCAGGAAAGCAGCCAACGCCGCTGCAGCTTGAAGGATGTAGAGTAAATGTTAATGGAACCCTATAACCCGCCAATGGACCCGTGGTTGGTTATCCTTTATCAGGATGACCACATCATGGTCGTCAATAAACCTTCGGGTTTGTTGTCGGTGCCCGGGCGTCTGGATGAGCACAAAGACAGCGTGATGACGCGCGTTCAGCGCGATTTCCCGCAGGCAGAATCCGTGCATCGTCTGGATATGGCGACTAGCGGAGTGATTGCCGTTGCGCTAACCAAAGCGGCAGAGCGCGAGTTGAAGCGTCAATTCCGTGAACGTGAGCCGAAGAAGCAGTACGTGGCGCGAGTGTGGGGTCATCCAAAACCTGAAACAGGCCTGGTGGATTTACCGCTGATTTGCGACTGGCCAAATCGGCCAAAGCAGATGGTATGCCATGAAACCGGCAAAGCGGCGCAGACGGAATATGAAGTGCTGGAGTATTCGGCGGATAACACCGCACGTGTGCTGCTAAAACCGATTACCGGGCGCTCTCATCAACTACGGGTGCATATGCTGGCGTTGGGCCATCCCATTCTTGGCGACCGCTTCTATGCCACGCCTGAAGCGCTAGCATTAGCGCCACGTTTGCAGCTTCACGCTGAAATGCTGACCATTACCCATCCCGAATATGGCACACCCATGACGTTTCGCGCCCCGGCAGATTTCTAAAAAAAAGCCTCTCAGTCGAGAGGCTTTTTCATTTACTTGAATCCGTTGACCGTCTTAATCAAATCGTACGCTTTCTGAATTTCCTGCGCCTTCTGTTTGGCCATCTCCATCATTTCTGGTGGCAGACCTTTGGCGACCAGTTTGTCAGGATGGTGTTCGCTCATTAATTTACGGTATGCGCGTTTAATGGTGGTGGCATCATCGCTACTTTTAACGCCCAATACATTGCACGCATCTTCAAGCGTTGGCCCACGTTGTTGCTGGAAGCCACCTTGCGATTGGCTGTATCCACCACCGAATTGCTGCCCGCCTTCCATCATGCGTAAGAACTGATCGAACTGCATACGTGAAATACCGAGCTCTTCGGCAATAACGTACAACACTTCCCGTTCGTTAGGATGCAGAGAACCGTCCGCATATGCCGCCTGAATCTGAATTTCAAGAAACATCCGAATTAGGTCAAAACGCCCAAAACATACGCTGCGTAACTGACGCATTTTCTCACGGAGTGGGTAGCCATTTTCTTTACCCACCCGGAATGCATGCTGCGCGGCACTACGCGCATCACCATGTAATTGCATGCGATCCATTAATAGTGATGCAATTTGGATATCCGCTTCCGTAACGCGCCCTTTTGACTTAGTCAGATGGCCCATCACTTCAAATGTCGTGCTAAAGAACAATGACTGGCGCTGTTGTTGGTTAGAAAACCAGGACTGACGGCGGCTGCGCACCTTATCAATGGCATGGCCAATCAGTAGCCCAATTACTACACCCCAGAAGCCACCGCCCATAATAAGTGCTATTGCCACACCGAGTACTTTTCCCCAATACTGCATATACTCCCCAAATCGTCATGTCGTCGTCTAGAATTTGCTTTATCATACCCGTCATTGATAGCAGTGCCTAACGGCAGACTGCTGAACGGGCAGGATTAACACTAGCGCTGTAGTGATGAGTAAGTTAGTCTCTGACCGTTTGCCGACGCTATACCCTATAGCATTCAATGTGAAGCAACGCGGCAAGTGAGAAAACATCCCGTCATTCAGTGAACCCAATGACGGGAACCCCAAATCTGTTCAGAACAGATTTGAACGCTGCTTAGAGCGGCCCCGAAGGGGTAAGGCTCACGATGAGTCGAATAACTAAGTGCCGCCAACGCCTCTGCATCTTGAATGATGATGGGTATAAGCCATTGATGACGGAACAACGAATAACACGTATGAAAAAACGTATTCCCACCTTGCTGGCCACTTTGATTGGCGCAGCGCTGTATAGTCAACAAGGCATGGCGGCCGATCTCGCGTCGCAATGTATGCTTGGCGTCCCAAGTTACAACCGTCCGTTGGTTAAAGGGGACACCAACAACCTGCCTGTCACGATAATTTCCGATCACGCAAAAGGTAATTATCCTGATGACGCGGTGTTTAGTGGCAATGTGGATATCCAGCAAGGCAATGCCCGCCTACAATCTGACGAAGTTCTACTACATCAAAAACAAGTTGAAGGTCAACCTGATCCCATTCGTACCGTCGATGCCGTTGGCAACGTCCACTACGACGATAATCAGGTCATTCTGAAAGGGCCAAAAGCCTGGTCAAACCTGAACACCAAAGACACTAACGTCTGGGAAGGTGACTACCAGATGGTAGATCGTCAGGGTCGTGGTACTGCCGACCTGATGAAACAGCGTGGAAATAACCGTTACACCATTTTGGAAAATGGTACCTTTACTTCCTGCTTGCCGGGTTCTAACACTTGGAGCGTGGTTGGGAGTGAAGTGATTCAGGACCGCGAGGAAGAAGTCGCGGAAATCTGGAATGCCCGCTTTAAGGTGGGTCCGGTACCGGTGTTTTACAGCCCATATTTACAGTTGCCGATCGGTGATAAACGCCGTTCTGGTTTCCTGATCCCAAATGCGAAATACAGTAGCGATGGCGGTATTGAATTCACTCTGCCGTATTATTGGAACATCGCACCAAACTTTGATGCCACGATTACTCCGCACTATATGGAAGAAAAGGGCATGCAGTGGCAAAACGAATTCCGTTATCTGACCAAAGCCGGCTCAGGTATCATTGAATTCGATTACATGCTTTCAGATAAAGAATATAAAGACGATGTGACCAAAAACCCGGACGGGGATGAACGCCGCTGGTTGTTCTACTGGAACCACAGTGGAGTGATGGATCAGGTGTGGCGTTTCAATATCGACTACACCAAAGTCAGCGATCCTTACTACTTTAACGATCTAGATTCGCAGTACGGTTCCAGTACTGACGGTTACGCGACACAGAAATTTAGTATTGGTTATGCCGTTGAGAACTTCGATGCGACGGTTTCGGCCAAACAGTTCCAGGTCTTTGATTCACAAAATGGTAGAAGTTCCTACAGCGCTACACCGCAGTTGGATATGAATTACTACCAAAATGATATTGGGCTATTTGATACGCGTGTTTATGGTCAGGCCGTTCATTTTACAAACGTGGATGACAGCAAGCCCGAGGCTACCCGTCTTCATATAGAGCCCGTCATTAGCCTACCATTATCAAACGGCTGGGCGAGTCTGAATACCGAAGCCAAACTGATGGCGACGCATTATCAACAGACCAATTTGGATACGTACAACAACGCGAATCCTGATAATCAGTTAGACGAGTCTGTTAACCGTGTTCTGCCGCAGTTTAAAATGGATGGTAAGCTGATTTTCGACCGCGCCATGGATTCAGCCTTAGGCTGGGAACAAACGCTGGAGCCACGCGTACAGTATCTGTATGTGCCATATCGTGATCAGAGCAATATCAATAATTACGACTCCGCACTGCTGCAATCTGACTACAGTGGTTTATTCCGCGACCGTTCTTACGGCGGTCTTGACCGTATCGCATCAGCCAATCAGGTGACGACGGGGGTGACAACCCGCATTTATGACGATGCTGCCGTTGAACGTTTTAACGTTTCTGTGGGTCAAATCTACTACTTCACTCAATCTCAGACTGGCGATGACAACATTGAGTGGGAAAAAGATAAGAAAACCGGGTCCATGGTATGGGCTGGTGACACTTATTGGCGTATGACTGACCGTTGGGGTTTACGTGGCGGGGTACAGTACGATGCACGTCTGAATAGTGTTGCGACCGGTAGCAGCGCTATCGAATATCGTCGTGACATCGACCGACTGATGCAATTCAACTACCGTTACGCAAGCCCTGAATACATTCGTGCAACGATACCGGGCATTAATACCGATGCAACACAGTATAAAGACGGCATCTCACAAGTGGGGGTGACAGCAAGTTGGCCGATCGTTGACCGTTGGTCTGTCGTCGGGGCTTATTACTACGACACTAATGCGAAACAAACCGCTGACTCTCTGCTGGCAGTGCAGTATAACTCTTGCTGTTATGCGATTCGTGTTGGTTACGAACGTAATATTGATGGCTGGGAAAACAACGAAAGCAAATACGACAACGTAATTAGCTTTAACATCGAGTTACGTGGCCTGAGTTCCAACTACGGCCTGGGCACACAGCAGATGTTGCGTTCAAACATTCTGCCGTATCAAAGCTCGATGTAATTCACTTTGACTTGTAAAACGTAATCCGCTCTGCGGCTAAGTAAATGGAAAAAGTATGAAGAATTGGAGAACGCTGCTTCTCGGTATCGTCCTGGTGGCGAATACCTCTTTCGCGGCCCCACAAGTGGTCGACAAAGTTGCTGCTGTAGTGAATAACGGTGTGGTATTGGAAAGTGACGTTGACGGCCTCATGCAATCAGTGAAGATGAATGCCCAACAAGCCGGGCAACAGCTCCCTGACGATGCCGCTCTGCGTAATCAAATTATGGAACGTCTGATCATGGATCAAATCATCCTGCAGATGGGCCAGAAAATGGGCGTCAAAGTGACCGATGAGCAGGTTGATAAAGCCATTGCTGATATCGCGGCACAAAACAAAATGAGCATGGATCAGATGCGTAGCCGTCTGGCCTATGATGGCGTCAATTACAACACTTACCGTGCTCAGATCCGCAAAGAGATGACCATTTCGGAAGTGCGTAATAACGAAGTTCGTCGTCGCGTGTCAGTTTTGCCACAAGAAGTGGAAGCTCTTGCACAGCAAGTGGGTAGCCAAAACGACAGCAGCACCGAGCTCAACTTAAGCCACATCCTGATTCCATTACCGGAAAACCCAACATCTACCCAGGTAGATGATGCGGAAAAACAAGCGCGTGATATCGTTTCACAAGCGCAAAACGGTGGTGATTTCGGCAAACTGGCCATCACCTACTCTGCTGACCAACAAGCCCTGAAAGGCGGTCAAATGGGTTGGGGACGCATCCAGGAGCTGCCATCTATTTTCGCTCAAGCTTTAAGTACAGCGAAAAAAGGTGATGTTATCGGCCCGATTCGTTCAGGTGTCGGTTTCCACGTCCTGAAAGTGAACGACTTGCGTGGCCAAAGCAAGAGCATTTCTGTTACCGAAGTTCACTCTCGTCATATTTTGCTCAAGTCATCTCCAATCATGAATGATGACCAGGCGCGCGCTAAGTTGAACCAGATTGCAGCTGATATTAAAAGTGGCAAAACCACTTTCGAGAAAGCCGCAAAAGAGTTCTCTGACGATCCAGGCTCTGCTAACCAGGGTGGGGATTTAGGTTGGGCATCAGTAGACATTTATGATCCGGCGTTCCGTGATGCACTGATGAAAATGAACAAAGGACAAACAAGCGAGCCTGTGCATTCCAGCTTCGGCTGGCACTTGATCCAACTGATCGATACTCGTAACGTTGATAAGACGGATGCTGCACAGAAAGATCGTGCCTATCGTATGCTGTTCAACCGTAAGTTCTCTGAAGAGGCACAAACCTGGATGCAGGAACAACGTGCTTCTGCTTACGTAAAAGTTATCGGTAGCAATGGCTAATATCCATCGCGTGGTCATCACTCCCGGCGAACCCGCCGGGATTGGCCCCGACCTGGTCATCGCGCTGGCAAGCCGCGACTGGCCCGTTGAAATGGTTGTCGCGGCTTCGCCTGATCTTCTCCTGGAACGTGCCGCCCTACTGGGCCTTCCCCTCAAGATTAAAACTTACCAGCCTGGCACTCCGGCAAGCCCGCAAGTTGCTGGCACGCTCACTGTTCTTCCCATCGAATTACGCGCGCCAGTAGTCCCAGGGCAACTGGATGTGAGAAATAGTGACTATGTCGTTGAGATGCTGGCGCGAGCCTGTGACGGCTGTATTAGTGGCGAATTTGCCGCTCTGATCACCGGGCCCGTTCATAAGGGCATAATCAACGATGCTGGTATTGCGTTTATCGGTCATACCGAGTTTTTCGAAGAACGCTCACACAGTGAAAAAGTCGTGATGATGCTGGCAACCGAAGAGCTGCGTGTTGCATTGGCGACGACACATCTACCGCTAAAAGCCATTTCTGATGCGATAACGCCAGATTTATTACGCCAGATAATCACCATCCTGTATCATGACCTGCAAACCAAGTTTGGTATTGCACAGCCGCATGTGCTGGTTTGTGGCCTCAACCCCCATGCCGGGGAAGGTGGCCACATGGGCACTGAAGAAATTGATACCATCATTCCAGTACTGAATGAAATGCGTGGCCTGGGAATGAATCTTTCTGGCCCACTACCGGCAGATACGCTGTTTCAGCCAAAGTATCTTGATAACGCCGATGCAGTACTGGCGATGTACCACGATCAAGGCTTACCGGTACTCAAATACCAGGGCTTTGGTCGGGCGGTAAATATCACGCTAGGCTTACCTTTTATCCGCACTTCAGTTGACCATGGAACCGCGCTAGAACTCGCCGGCCAAGGGAAAGCTGATGTCGGCAGTTTTATTACGGCGCTTAATCTCGCCATCAAAATGATTACTAATACTCAATGAATACTCGTGTCCACCAGGGCCATTTAGCCCGTAAACGTTTTGGACAAAACTTCCTTAATGACCAGTTCGTTATCGACAGTATTGTCTCTGCAATTAATCCGCAAAAAGGCCAGGCAATGGTTGAAATCGGCCCCGGCCTCGGCGCATTAACCGAGCCTGTGGGTGAACGCCTGGATGAAATGACCGTTATCGAGCTGGACCGTGATCTTGCGGCCCGCCTGAAAACGCATCCTTTCCTGGCGCCAAAGCTGACGATTTATCAGCAAGATGCCATGACTATGGATTTTGGAGAGCTGTCGCAAAAAATCGGTCAGCCGTTGCGCGTCTTTGGCAACCTGCCGTATAACATCTCTACGCCATTGATGTTCCATCTCTTTAGCTATACTGATGCCATTGCTGACATGCACTTTATGCTGCAAAAAGAAGTGGTAAACCGTTTAGTGGCTGGCCCAAACAGTAAAGCGTATGGTCGTTTAACGGTAATGGCGCAGTATTTTTGCAATGTGATCCCAGTGCTTGAAGTGCCACCAACGGCCTTCACACCGGCACCCAAAGTGGATTCTGCCGTTGTCCGCCTGATACCACATGCAACAATACCGCACCCAGTGAAAGAGCTGCGTGTATTAAGCCGCATCACGACTGAAGCCTTTAATAAACGTCGCAAAACGATTCGTAATAGCCTTGGCCATCTGTTTAGCGCTGAAGTGATGGCGGAGCTGGGAATCGACCCAACCCTGCGTGCTGAGAACATCTCAGTCGCCCAGTATTGCCAACTGGCAAACTATTTGGCTGAGCATCCGCAACAGCCGAAGGAGAGTTAACGATGTTAAATTCGCCCCGCGTATGCATTCAGGTACAAAGCGTCTATATCGAATCCCAGTCCTCTCCGGAGCACGAACGTTTCGTCTTTGCTTATACCGTCACCATCCGTAACTTGGGGCGAACACCGGTGCAATTGCTTGGCCGTTATTGGCTTATCACCAATGGTAACGGCCATGAAACTGAAGTTCAGGGCGAAGGCGTGATTGGCGCCCAGCCGCATATTGAACCGGGCAACGAATACAGCTATACAAGTGGTGCGGTACTTGAAACACCGCTTGGTACCATGCAAGGTCATTACGAAATGGTCGACTCTCAGGGTGACGCTTTCCGCGTTGCTATTCCGGTGTTCCGCCTGGCTATTCCAGCCTTCATTCACTAATACAATGTCTACATACCTGATTGGCGATGTTCACGGCTGTTACGATGAACTGGTTGCCCTACTGCAACAGGTTGATTTCAAGCCTGGCGAAGATATTTTATGGCTTACGGGCGATCTCGTCGCGCGTGGGCCAGGTTCACTTGAAGTCCTGCGTTTTGTGCGTGGGCTTGGTGATAGCGTGCGTCTCGTCCTGGGCAACCATGACCTGCATTTGCTCGCAGTGTATGCGGGTATCAGCCGTAATAAACCCAAAGATCGCGTATCCCAACTGCTGGAAGCACCCGATGTCGACGAACTGCTTAACTGGTTACGTCGCCAACCTCTGCTTCTGGTTGATGAAGAGAAAAAGCTGGTAATGGCTCACGCAGGGGTCACGCCGCAGTGGGATTTGAATACCGCGATAGCCTGTGCGCGTGATGTCGAAGCAGTGCTATCGAGCGACAGCTATCCGTTATTCCTTGATGCGATGTATGGCGATATGCCGAATAACTGGTCGCACGATCTTTCAGGGTTAGCGCGTCTGCGGTTTATTACCAATTCACTGACTCGTATGCGTTATTGCTTCCCGAATGGGCAACTGGATATGTACTGCAAAGACACACCAGAAAGCGCACCCACGCCACTGAAACCGTGGTTTGCGATCCCAGGGCCGGTGACCGATGAGTATTCCGTTATTTTCGGGCATTGGGCGTCCCTGGAAGGTAAAGGGACGCCTGAAGGGATTTACGGGCTGGATACTGGTTGCTGCTGGGGCGGAGACTTAACCTGCCTACGCTGGGAAGATAAAACCTATTTTGTTCAGCCATCGAACCGACAGCAAGATATTGGTGGTGGTGAAACAGCTATCGCCTCTTAATCTACCCACATCATCTTTCCTCTTGTTTCTTGGTTAACTCAAAAACAAGGGGAAACAGAACGTCCCCATAAATAATCCCATCTAACCGTCACCGCATCGGTGACTTTACCTATCAGCGTGGATGATGGTCAGAAAGGCGGCGGCGTGAACGGCGTGGCACAGGTCGGCATGCAGTATAAAACCGAGAAAACGCAGTTTGGTGTGGAAGCCTACAACGGGAAAGAAGACGGCATCAGCGATAAAGTCATGATGCTGAATTTTAAACGTAACTTCTAATATTCACCGTTTCTGAATGAAAAAAACCGCAAATATTTGCGGCTTTTTTATATCTAATAATAATTATACATCTATTAGTTTTGCAACTTCATCTTTTCAAATTCAGCAAACATCCCATCTGAAATTCGTTTCACGATTTCGTTTTTTAGGGTGTTTTTTCTACTTATCATATAAATATTAATATCTGGAATTTGCTGTTCTGCTTCCACTTTTTTCAGAGAATGGATTTTTCCGTATTTTTCAAAAAACCAAACTGGCATTAGAGACACCATCTCAGAATGCTCAATGGCAGCGGCAATCGCAAATACGCTTGAACTGCTGAACGACTGTTTCCTGACACCAAACATCTCGCGGATTCTTTCCCGAGTTTCCCTCATCACCGGACCATCCGAGGAGTAAAGCGCAAATTGCTCGGTCTGGAACATCTCTGAAGTCAGTTTGTCTTTTATTCTTGGGTGATTCTCATTACAAACCCAAACGATTGGGTCACTGGTGAGTGGGACGTTGATAATATCAGGACGATAAATCGGGTTAAGATCGAAGATAAAATCGACCTGACGCAACGACAGTTGGTCATCCAGAGTAGTCAAACTCACATCAATGGGTTGATGTGTCACATTACAATCAATATTCTCATTTTTAATGAAATTCATCAAAACGGGTAAAATACGAATGGCACTATAGGGCGCGCAATGAATGCGAATTTCATTCCGAATGTTATTGCTAACAAGCTCCTGAATGCTTTCCAGCAACCCCAGATAATTATCATTAATGACATTGTGAATATTAACGGCCGTAGCTGTTTTTATTAACTTTGTGCCATTACGCACAAACAGAGGATCTGAGAAAAAATCACGTAATTTGTTAAGTGACTGACTAATAGCGGAGCTACTACGCCCCATCCTATCTGCTGCCTCAGCGACACTTTCAAAATCGTAAACCAGCTCAAAAACTGCTAAAAGATTTAAGTCAAATCTTTTGATAAGTTGGCTATCAATCATTTGATTTTTATCGCTCATTCCTTGCCTCATATATAAATACGAATGATATAGCCGGACTACGCTCCGATGTAGCCCAGGACCTGCTTTATAGAATAGTTAATATATATATTTTTTCTGCATAATTGTGCGGAAAATGAAAAAACCGCAAAAAAGTCATTTTGCAACTTTTTTGCGGTTCGCAATGTTAAACGACCTTTAACGGCGTTCCAAAACCTCGAAACAGTAACCGTGGGAATTATTTTCGTCCGCATCGTGGAATTCGCTAAACGTTGACTGCCATTCGTCCGGGTCGTAATCCGGGAAATGCGTGTCGCCTTCCACTTCCGCATCAATGTGCGTCAGGTACAAACGTTGTGCTTTCGGCAGGAACTGTTCGTAAACACGCCCGCCGCCAATCACCATAATTTCTTCCGCATCGCCACAAGCCTTAATGGCATCTTCTACGGATGAAACCCACTCAACACGGTCATCGGTGCCAGGCTTGTTGCTAATGACGATATTCTTACGTCCTGGAAGCGGCCGACCGATAGATTCCCAAGTCAAACGCCCCATAACGACAGGTTTATTCAGTGTAGTACGTTTAAACCATGCCAGATCGGCAGGTAAGTCCCAGGGCATGGCGTTTTCCATACCAATTACACGATCTACCGCTAATGCAGCAATCAGACTTATCATTCTATTTACCCAAGGGTGGTGAAAAAATTGCCGCCACTATACGGAAAGCGCATTCTTTCGTCGACTATCCACAAGCCCGTCCGTAAGAATTTTTTTGTTCTGTTACTGTAAACCTGTCACAGAGTGCATCCTGGCATAACAGGAACAATGAGTTAGTTTAAAAGTGTGAGAAACAATGTAAAAATTCTTAAGCGTGCTCAGCCATATACTATAAGTTTACGCAATAGCTGCGGTATAGTTCACGTTTATTGCTCTTAATTTTGCCGGATACGCCCATGCTGGAAACCACACTTTTTGTTGCCACAATTGCCACTCTGGGGATGCTCTCCCCTGGCCCTGATTTCTTTCTGGTCATTAAGAATGCCGCTCGCTATCCACGAACTGCTGCGATGATGACCACCATTGGGGTAATCAGTGGTGTCGCTACCCACATGGCTTATTGTGTGGCAGGTTTAGCAGTACTTATCACCACGACTCCGTGGTTGTTCGGTTTTCTGAAATACGCCGGTGCCGCGTACCTGATTTGGGTTGGCGTACACGCTCTGCTTGCTCGCGGCAGCAGTAAAATGGATGTCAGCAATGTTGAACGCCAACACACCACGCTTAAAAAAGCCTTCCTACAGGGCTATTTGTGCAACCTGCTGAACCCGAAGGCGACGCTGTTCTTCCTTTCCGTGTTCACCCAAGTGTTAAGTATTCATTCCGGCACCATGGAAAAGCTTTGGTACGCAGGCGTGATCCTGATGCTGTCCGTTGTCTGGTGGCCACTTTTAGTGATACTGATTCAGAGCGAGCCGGTTCGACGCGGCCTGGCCAAAGCACAGAAGATTGTCGATAAGTTGCTGGGCGGAATGCTGATTGCGCTCGGGATTAAAGTGGCATTGAGCTGATTTCGCTCGACGAAACAGAAGTCAAAAAGCGGGTAACACCGTTAGTTTAAGAACGAGATATCCGGGGCGACCACCGGGTTTGGCGTCCCTCCGGGAACCAAATCCCGGTGTTTCCCCTCATTCATTGGCTTGAGTGAACGGTATTACCGGATTGGGAGCTTTTTTATTACTCAGGCTTTACGGGTGGCTCATCAGCCAATTTTCCCGAATGAATCCCCTCTTCAGTGCCCTGCCAGCCATGACGCTGAATCACGTTGAGGTGTGCACGATCTTCGTTAATCACCTCAGTCAGCATGGCGCTGGTGCGTTTGAGAACATCGGCGCGTGCTGACCAGTCAGGAGCAGGTACCATTTCTTCCACCATTTGCGTATTGAAACGGCGGAAATGGTCGGCTCGTTCTCGCGCCTCGTAACTCCCCACTCCCAATCCTTCAAGCGCCCTGCGCCCTACTTTCAACGCCCCTTCAAAAGTCTCGCGTTCAGGTTGCTCAACACCCAACTGACGCAGGCGAATGAAATGGTCGAGGTCACGCGCTCGTGCTATCACTTTCAGATGCGGGAAATGCTCTTGCACCAGTTCGGCTAATTGAATATTAGCATCCGGATCGTCGATGGCATTGATCAGCACTTCCGCTTTTGCCGCCCCCGCAGACTCCAGCAAATCCACGCGTGTCGCATCACCATAAAACACTTTAGTGCCAAACTTTCGCAGCGTTTCGATATGGTCTGGGTCGTGATCGAGAACCACCATTTTGACGCCGCTAGTCAGCAGCAAACGCCCGGCGATTTGCCCAAAACGGCCAAAGCCTGCGATGATCACACGCGGTTGTTCTTCGTCAATTTCATCCGCTTCTTGCGCCTGCTCTTTGCCTGATTTTTCGAGGTGATTGAGCAATACAAGTAGCAGCGGTGTTGCCGCCATTGATAGTGCGACGGCAAGCGTGAGGGATTTTGCCCAACTGTCGTCCAGGACTTCTGCCATTCTCGCAGTACCAAAAATGACGAAAGCGAACTCACTTCCCTGCCCCAGCAAAACGGCAAACCAGCGCCGCTGTTTGCGCGGCACGTTAAGCGGTTTTGCCACTATCCAAAGCGTAATAATTTTAATCGCCAGGAAACCGAACAGCAGCGCAATAATGCGTAACGGGTTATCCACCAGCGTACCAAAATCTATCGACATGCCAACGCCGATGAAAAACAGCCCAAGCAACAAGCCTTTGAAGGGTTCGATATCACTTTCCAGCGCATGACGATATTCAGAACTTGCCAGCAAAACGCCCGCAAGAAACGCCCCCATCGCCATCGAAAGACCAGCTTCTTCGAGCAATAAACCAAAACCGAACACCATAAATAACGCCATGGCACTGAAAACTTCACGCAGGCCAGATCGCGCGACAAATCGCATTAGCGGGCGTGTTACGTAACGGCCCAACAATATGACTATCGCCAGCGCCCCTACCACTTTGAGCGCAGAAATTGAAAACGCGGCAAAAGTTGTGGTTGCGCCACTGCTGGCTAATAAGGGGATCATCGCCACCAACGGAATGGCGGCGATATCCTGAAATAGCAGGACTGCAAATGCGCTGCGCCCCATCTGTGAAATGGTCAGGTTGCGCTCGTTCATCGCCTGCATAGCTATCGCGGTGGAGGAAAGTGCCAGCGTCAGGCCGATTAATATCGCCACTTGCCAGCGTAATCCTAAGAACATGCAGAACAAACCGAGCAGTAATCCGCACGCCACCATTTGCAGTGCGCCACCGCCAAATACCGATGCTCGTAGCGTCCATAACCGTTGCGGATCCAACTCCAGTCCGATAACGAATAGCATTAACACCACGCCGATCTCCGCAAAGTGCAGAATAGTTTCGGCGTCAGTCACCAATCGCAATCCCCACGGCCCAATAATGCAGCCCGCGATAAGGTAGCCCAGTACCGACCCCAACCCCAGACGCACCGCAATCGGCACAATGATCGCCGCTGAGCCGAGATAAATCAGGGCCTGAATCATGCTGTGACTATCCATGATTTGCCTCCCGCCAGTCGAGCAAGCGTTGCTTGTACATTTCGGCTTGTACCTCGAGGGTATTTTCGTCACAAACAAAAGTGAAATGGATGGTGAAATGCGGCAACCAGTTCATGCCGCAATACAACGCTGTGGCTTGTAAGGGCTGGCCGAGAACATCAAAGCCCGGATGGTTGCCGAGTTCGAAGTGGTTATCACCACCACCGGTAGTGACGGCCCACATCACGTTTTTACCGTGTAACGCCGTACCACTGTGGCCATATGCCCAACCGTGAGCGAGCACTTTATCAATCCAAAGTTTCATCAATGGCGGCATGCTGTACCACTGCATCGGATGCTGCCAGATAACCAAATCGGCGCGGCTTAATGCTTCCTGTTCGGCGGCAATATCAATGTTGAAATCGGGGTATAACTCGTAAAGAGAGCGCACTTCCACATCAGGCAAAAGTGTAGCCTGCTCTATCATTTTCCGGTTGGCATGGGAGTGATGCGGGTAGGGATGTGCATAAATAATTAAGATCATGAATAAACCTGTTGTTTTACTGCTCTCTTTTAACGAAAGAGTGTAGTCAGTAATTCAACAGGCTAATAGTCAATATTCTTTACCGGCTAAGTGGAGAAGACTGAATGAGTTCTCCCGTTCATCCATAGACTTAACCTGATCACGGTTAATCTGCTCTGTTTTCCCGGTTTCCGCATTTTTGTATGACAGCGGCAAGAAACGAAAAACGGCCCCTGAAATCAGGGGCCGTTTATTTTTACGTCGGATAAAGGATATTAGCCTTTAATCTGCGCGTGCATTTCCTGAACTGAAGTCACTTTTTCAGTTGCATCGGCGTTCAGCGCCATCGCGGTGGCAAAGCCGCCGTTAAGCGTGGTGTCGTAATGCACTTTATATTGCAGCGCGCTGCGACGGATGAGTTTGGAATCCTCAATCGCCTGGCGGCCCGCGGTAGTGTTGATGATGTAAGTGTATTCGCCATTCTTGATGCGGTCTTGAATGTGCGGACGACCTTCATGCACCTTGTTCACCAGACGTGGGTTGATGCCTGCTTCGCCCAGCACAACCGCAGTACCGTGGGTCGCGTCCAGCTCAAAGCCCTGTTTCAGCAGTTTGGCAGCAAGGTCCACTACGCGTTTTTTGTCGCCTTCACGGACAGAGAGCAGCGCGCGGCC
>NZ_DATERI010000124.1:0-20119 GCF_035271705.1 Buttiauxella sp. | reverse complement strand
AGCACTTTCGTGGATTGGTGCGGGGATGACCATTGCCCTGGACGCCAGTTCTACCTGCTGGTATCTGGTAAAACAGTTACCAGATATTCCGATCACTATCTTTACCAACAGCGTGTGAATTTACCAGGAAGTGGCGCGGCGCGAGCATATTCAGTTGATCAGCTCAGGCGGGCGGCTGGAGCGTAAATATGCCTGTTATGTTAACCCAGCTATTATTTCGCAGCTTAAAGATCTGGAAATAGATCTGTTTATTTCTCGTGTGAAGGGATTGGTGCCAACGGCGTGCTATGGGATTCCAACACTTATCACGCTGAATTTAAAGCATTGTTGCTCAAGCGTGCATCGCAATCTTTATTGATGATTGATAGAAGTAAAATGAATCGCACCGGGGAAATAAAGATCGGTGAAGTTAGCGATGTGATTCAGGAGCTCACGAACGCGGTAGAAGAAGTGGACACATTCGAGCAATAAAAAAACCGGCATAAGCCGGTTTTTTTCAAGCTACCAACGAAAAGGCGATTAAGCCAGTTTGTTGATCTGCGCTACAAGGTTAGCCTTATGGCGCGCAGCTTTGTTTTTGTGGATCAGACCTTTGCTAGCCTGACGATCCACGATTGGTTGCATTTCGTTAAATGCTTTCTGTGCAGCAGCTTTGTCGCCAGTTTCAATCGCTGCGTATACTTTCTTGATGAAAGTACGCATCATAGAGCGACGGCTTGCGTTGTGCTTACGAGCCTTTTCAGACTGTACAGCACGTTTCTTAGCTGATTTGATATTAGCCAAGGTCCAACTCCCAAATATGATCTATGTGGACAATTCAAAGGCCGAGGAATATGCCCTCTTAGCCTTCTTTTGTCAATGGATTTGTGCAAATAAGCGCCGTTAAATTTACGGAGCTTGTTACGTTGTGATGGCGCGGATTCTACCAGCTTCACGGCCATGAATACAGCCTTTCGCAACAAAAATCGTCCAGTGATGCGCATCTACGTACAAACCACAGGTCAGTACGATGAAATCCTTAACGCTTTATGTCAAAGGGAACAATCGCTGGTTAACCTTCACCGTGGTAATTGATATAATCCGCCGATTTCCACTGTTTTGAGCCAGCCATGAAGCTGATACGCGGCATACATAATCTACGCCAGAACCACCACGGGTGTGTCCTCACTATTGGTAATTTCGATGGCGTTCATCGAGGCCACAAGTCCCTGCTAAAAGGGCTGTGTACGGAAGGGCGTGCGCGCAATCTGCCGGTGATGGTCATGATCTTTGAACCGCAACCGCTTGAGTTATTCGCGGGTGATAAAGCTCCGGCGCGCCTGACACGTCTGCGCGAGAAACTTCGTTATCTGGCCGAATGTGGTGTGGACTACGTGCTGTGTGTGCGGTTCGATCGTCGCTTTGCGGCATTCACTGCGCAAAACTTTGTCAGCGATCTGTTAGTTGACCGTCTCGGGGTAAAATTCCTCGCGGTGGGAGATGATTTCCGCTTTGGTGCTGGTCGCCAGGGGGATTTCTTGTTATTACAGAAGGCTGGCCTGGAATACGGCTTTGACGTCACCAGTACGCAAACTTTCTGCGAAGGTGGCGTGCGTATTAGCAGCACTGCGGTGCGTCAGGCTCTGTCCGAAGACGACTTAGCACTGACAGAAAGCTTACTGGGTCATCCGTTTATCATTTCTGGGCGTGTCGTCCACGGTGATGAACTGGGAAGAACGATTGGTTTCCCAACGGCGAATTTACCGCTTCGTCGTCAGGTATCCCCGGTAAAAGGGGTGTTTGCGGTAGAAGTCGCAGGCCTTGGCGATAAACTGTTGCCGGGTGTGGCTAACATTGGTACACGCCCAACGGTGTCAGGTCTGCGTCAACAGCTAGAGGTCCATTTGCTGGACGTTGCAATGGACTTATATGGGCGCCATATAGATGTGGTGCTGCGTAAAAAAATACGCAATGAACAACGGTTTGCTTCGCTTGATGAACTGAAAGCGCAAATCGCCAAAGATGTGGTAACCACCCGCGAATTTTTTGGGTCTAAGACCTGAGCAAGCTAACTACGGAACCGAGAATCTAATGAGTGACTTTAAATCTACCCTGAATTTACCGGAAACAGGGTTCCCGATGCGTGGCGATCTCGCTAAACGTGAACCGGGCATGCTGGCTCGCTGGAATGATGATGACCTGTACGGCATCATCCGTAATGCAAAAAAAGGCAAAAAATCCTTCATTCTGCATGATGGCCCTCCCTACGCGAACGGCAACATTCACATTGGTCACTCAGTAAACAAGATTCTGAAAGACATTATCGTGAAGTCCAAGGGACTGAGCGGTTTTGACTCCCCGTATGTTCCAGGTTGGGACTGCCACGGTCTGCCTATCGAGCTGAAAGTCGAACAGCTGATCGGCAAGCCAGGCGAGAAAGTGACTGCGGCTGAGTTCCGTGCTGCGTGCCGTAAATATGCCGCAGAGCAGGTTGATGGGCAGCGTGCAGACTTCATCCGTTTGGGTGTGTTGGGTGACTGGTCACGTCCGTACCTGACCATGGATTTCAAAACCGAAGCGAACATCATTCGTGCGCTGGGTAAAATCGTGGGTAATGGCCACCTGCATAAAGGGGCTAAACCGGTGCACTGGTGCGTCGACTGCCGTTCGGCACTGGCTGAGGCGGAAGTTGAGTACTACGACAAAACTTCTCCATCAATCTTCGTCAATTTCCAGGCTGTTGATGCCGATGCGGTGAAAGCCAAATTTGGCGCAACACAAGTTGATGGCCCAGTTTCTCTGGTTATCTGGACTACCACTCCGTGGACTCTGCCTGCTAACCGCGCTGTTTCTCTGAACGCAGAATTTGAATATGTGCTGGTGCAAGTGGACGGCCAGGCGATGATCGTCGCCAAAGACTTGCTCGAAGGCGTAATGAAAAGTGCAGCAATCGGCGAGTGGACAGTGCTTGGCGAAGCCAAAGGCGCCGATCTGGAATTGACTCGCTACAAACATCCATTCTTAGATTTCGACGTACCCGCCATTCTGGGTGAGCACGTTACGCTGGAAGCCGGTACAGGTGCTGTGCATACCGCGGGCGGCCACGGCCCTGACGACTACGTTATCAGCCAGAAATACAATCTGGAAATTGCCAACCCAGTTGGCCCGGATGGTTGCTTCTTGCCGGGTACTTACGAAGGTTTGGACGGTGTTCAGGTATTCAAAGCTAACGACCTTATCGTCAACATCCTGCGTGACAAAGGTGTTCTGCTGCACGTTGAAAAACTGCTGCACAGCTACCCGCACTGCTGGCGCCACAAAACGCCGATCATCTTCCGTGCCACACCTCAGTGGTTTGTGAGCATGGATCAAAAAGGTCTGCGCGAGCAGTCTCTGAAAGAGATCAAAGATGTGCAGTGGATCCCTGACTGGGGCCAGGCGCGTATCGAGTCGATGGTGGCTAACCGTCCGGATTGGTGTATCTCTCGTCAGCGTACCTGGGGCGTGCCAATGTCTTTGTTCGTACATAAAGACACTGAAGAGCTGCACCCACGTACACTGGAATTGATGGAAGAAGTCGCTAAACGCGTGGAGCAAGATGGCATCCAGGCGTGGTGGGATCTCGACCCGCGCGACATCATGGGCGATGACGCTGACAACTACACCAAAGTGCCAGACACCCTGGACGTGTGGTTCGACTCTGGTTCAACCCACTCCTCGGTTGTTGATGTGCGCCCTGAATTCAGCGGCCACGCGGCAGACATGTATCTGGAAGGTTCGGATCAGCATCGCGGCTGGTTTATGTCTTCACTGATGATTTCGACTGCGATGAAAGGCAAAGCGCCTTACCGCCAGGTACTGACTCACGGTTTCACCGTTGATGGTCAGGGCCGCAAAATGTCCAAATCCATCGGTAACACCGTTTCTCCACAAGATGTGATGAACAAACTGGGCGCAGATATTCTGCGTTTGTGGGTGGCATCTACCGATTACACCGGCGAAATGGCTGTTTCTGACGAAATCCTGAAACGCGCTGCTGACGCTTATCGTCGTATCCGTAACACCGCACGTTTCCTGCTGGCAAACCTTAATGGTTTCAACCCAGAAACTGACATGGTGAAACCGGAAGAGATGGTGAAGCTGGATCGCTGGGCAGTGGGCTGTGCGCAAGAAGCACAGGCCGATATCCTTGCGGCTTACGAAAACTACGATTTCCACGAAGTGGTGCAACGCCTGATGCGTTTCTGCTCCATCGAAATGGGCTCGTTCTATCTCGACATCATCAAAGACCGCCAGTACACCGCGAAGTCAGACAGCGTGGCGCGCCGTAGCTGCCAGACTGCGCTGTTCCACATTGCTGAAGCGCTGGTTCGCTGGATGGCTCCAATCATGTCCTTCACCGCTGATGAAATCTGGGCTTACCTGCCAGGTGACCGTGAGAAATACGTCTTCACCGGCGAATGGTACGAAGGTCTGTTCGGTTTGGCTGATAGCGAAACCATGAACAATGATTACTGGGACACGCTGCTAACCGTGCGTGGCGAAGTCAACAAAGTTATCGAGCAAGCGCGTGCTGACAAGCGTGTGGGCGGTTCTCTGGAAGCTGCAGTCACCCTGTATGCCGACAGCGAGCTGGCTACGAAGCTCAACAGCCTGGGCGATGAATTACGATTTGTCTTGTTGACCTCAGCTGCTGAAGTTGTCGATTATGCGCAGGCAACTGAAGACGCACAGCCAAGCGAAATCCTCAAAGGATTGAAAGTTGCTTTGCGTAAAGCCGATGGTGAGAAGTGTCCGCGCTGCTGGCATTACACCACCGACGTCGGTCAGGTAGCGGAACACGCAGAAATCTGTGGTCGCTGTGTCACTAACGTAGCCGGTGACGGCGAAAAGCGTAAATTTGCCTGATGAGTAAATCGATTTGTTCGAGCGGCCTGCGCTGGCTGTGGCTAGTGGTGGTGGTACTGATCATCGATCTGGGCAGTAAATACCTGATCCTCCAGCATTTCATGCTGGGGGATACCGTATCACTGTTCCCATCGCTGAATCTGCATTACGCCCGTAACTACGGTGCCGCATTCAGCTTCCTTGCGGATAAAGACGGTTGGCAGCGCTGGTTCTTTGCGGGTATCGCCATCGGTATTAGTGTGATTCTGGCGGTGATGATGTACCGCGCCAAAGCCACGCAGAAGCTGCACAATATCGCCTATGCTTTAATTATTGGCGGTGCACTTGGCAACCTGTTTGATCGCTTGTGGCACGGTTTTGTGGTCGACATGATCGATTTTTATGTCGGCGACTGGCACTTTGCTACGTTTAATTTGGCCGATACGGCAATCTGTATCGGTGCGGCGCTGATTGTCCTGGAGGGGTTCTTTGTCTCCTCCGACAAGCCCGAAAAGCAAAAAGGGTAATCTATGTCTGAGTCTATCCAGGCCAATAGCAGAGTTTTTGTGCATTTCACGCTGAAACTCGAAGATGGTTCCACTGCCGAGTCGACCCGCAACAATGGCAAACCGGCACTCTTCACGCTGGGCGACGAAACACTGTCGCCAGGCATGGAAGACCAGCTTGTCGGTTTGAAAGCAGGGGACAAGAAAGCATTTTCTCTGGCACCAGAGTCGGCGTTTGGAATTCCAAGCCCTGACATGATCCAGTTTTTCTCGCGTCGTGAGTTTATTGACGCGGGCGAACCGGTGCCGGGTGCAATTATGTTGTTCACCGCAATGGATGGCAGCGAGATGCCAGGTGTGGTGCGTGAGGTTAATGGCGATTCCATCACCGTTGATTTTAATCACCCACTCGCCGGGCAAACCATTCATTTTGATATCGAAGTACTGGAAATTGACCCGGTACTGGAGGCGTTGAATGCAGATCCTGTTGGCTAACCCTCGCGGCTTTTGTGCCGGGGTAGACCGCGCTATCAGCATTGTTGAAAACGCGCTGGCCATTTACGGCGCGCCGATTTATGTCCGTCACGAAGTGGTGCACAACCGTTATGTGGTGGATAGCCTGCGGGAACGTGGGGCGATTTTCATTGAGCAGATCAGTGAAGTGCCAGATGGCGCAATCCTGATTTTCTCCGCTCATGGTGTTTCCCAGGCGGTGCGTAGCGAAGCCAAAGGCCGTGATTTAACGGTGTTTGATGCGACCTGCCCGCTGGTCACTAAAGTGCATATGGAAGTAGCTCGCGCGAGCCGTCGTGGTGAAGAGTCCATTCTGATTGGCCATGCCGGCCACCCGGAAGTGGAAGGCACCATGGGCCAGTACAGCAACCCGAAGGGGGGCATGTACCTGGTTGAATCACCGGAAGATGTCAGCAAGTTGGATGTGAAAAACGAAGCCAAACTTTCGTTTATGACTCAGACCACGCTCTCTGTGGATGACACTTCAGATGTGATTGACGCGCTGCGTAAACGCTTCCCGAAAATTATCGGCCCACGTAAAGACGACATTTGCTACGCCACCACTAACCGCCAGGAAGCGGTGCGAGCTCTGGCTGACGAAGCAGATGTGGTGCTGGTTGTTGGCTCGAAAAACTCCTCTAATTCCAACCGTCTTGCTGAACTTGCACAGCGTATGGGGAAAGCGGCGTATCTGATTGATGATGCGACCGATATCCAGGAAGAGTGGGTTAAAGGTGCTGTATGTGTGGGTGTGACGGCAGGAGCATCTGCTCCAGATATTTTGGTGCAAAACGTTCTGGCACGTTTGCGCGAACTGGGCGGAAAAGAAACCCGTGAACTGGTCGGGCGTGAAGAAAATATCATTTTCGAAGTGCCGCGTGAGCTGCGACTGGATGTGAAAGAAGTCGAGTAACGTAAGAGATTATCGAAAATGAGAAAATGCCAGCCGGATTAAACCGGCTGGCATTTTTTTATGGAGGAAGACATGAATAGAACTCCCATTATTCTCGACACCGATCCTGGCATCGATGATGCTGTGGCCATTGCTGCGTAAATTGCGTGATGCGGCTTATGTGCTCGGGAGTCCTGCGGATACCCGTCATACTTCAAGCCGCAGGTTCGTTGACTGCACCCGCGCGTCCCAGTCACATAGTTATCTATGCTCCTGGGAACTTACGGCCTGGTCTCGTTACTCGTCAAAGCCTAGTCTTTTCAGGGCCAGCGTAAGCGCTGTTCAAAAGGCTAAAGCTTTTTGTCCTGCAACTCGAATTATTTAGGGTATGAATGGGTTAAACGGCGGACCAGTGCCATTTCACTGTGGCGGAAAGGAATGCCGTATTCATCGAGTACGTCGTGGAACCACAGGTGAGCATAATCCACACCGCTTTTACGTACCGACGGCCAGGGGAGGGTGGTTTGCGTTTTGCCGCGTACCAGGCCCCACTGGTAACAACCGACATTCAGTGCGGCAAACAGCGGGAGTTGTTCCTCCATAACGCTACCGACATGACGCGCCAGCCATTCGGTGCACAATACAGGCCTGCCGAATGGTTGCCAGAAACGCAAAACTTGAAGCATTTTCGGGGTCGCGAGATAAGCATGGAAGCTCACTACATCCGAAAGTTGAACGGCGGCAATATCGATCGGATGGGCGAAATACTCCGCTTCCGGTTGATCGGGATCCTGCGAAATATGCCACGCGCCGACGGTCAGCGGTTGAACGGGATCTTCGTCGCGTGCCCACACGAAAACCTGCTGTAGTAATTCCAGTGCAAACGCTTCTAGCTTTTCGTCAAACTGCGTCTCCTCAAGACCCGTGGCAAACGTCCCTCGGTTGCCAGGCTCGTTGTACAAATCCCAAATAGCGATGCGTGAATCGCTTCTGAAATGGCGCACGATGTCGCGTACATAGCGCTCAAGCTCAGGCCACATCTCGCGATTGCAGACAATTTCGCGCCCTGGGCTGGCTGCCGCCTGGCTATTATGTTTGCCGGGTTCGGGCGCTTTTTGTGGCCCCAAAAAAGGCTCGTCCCCGGAAAATGCACAGTCATCCATTAATGTCAGCATCACTTTTATGCTGTGGCTGTCGGCAATCACCAGAAACTGTTCGATACGCCCCAGCAGCCCGTCGCGGTCGTGCTGCCAGACAATGAACGGCAGGTTGATGCGCAGCTGGTTATAGCCAATTTCCTGCGCCCAACTCAGCTCTTGTTCGATGGTTTCGGCATCAAAAGTTTCGCGTTGCCACAGTTCAGTCCAGTTCACGGCACTGCGTGGCAGGTAGTTAAATCCGCAAATCCAGCCCTGATTTTTATGCCACTCTGCGGCCTGTTGTTCACTCCATTGTGTGCGCATAGTCTGGCTCCTTTACGGTGATTCCGGTGTTAAATCCGGGCGTGAGGATTTGCGCCCAGGCGTGTTGCCCCAGACTTTGTCATATTCATATCCAGTAAGGTCTTTGATAACTTTGCGGGTTTCCATATCGCAATCTTCCAGATTGCCACCCAGTTTCAGGCGTGCCACTTCTTGAATCAGTGTCTTGTGGGATTCACGCGTCAGTTTGAATTTGAAGGTCATCCAGAAGCTGATTGCCAACAAAGCCGATGTAGCAAAGACCATCAGCCCGACAATGGCGTGCAAGGCTTCAATCGGTTGCTCGCCCTGGCCTTTTACAAAGCCGCTCTCTTCCAGTACTACGCCAATTAGCATAATGGCTAATGCAACCGTACTTTTGCGGGTTAATACCATCACGCCTGCAAAAATACCCTCGCGGCGCTTTTTAGTGACAATTTCATCCACGTCGGGAATAAAGCTATAAATATTCCATGGGATAAAATAAAGACCTGCGCGCGAAATACCCAACACCACAAATACCGCTGAGAACAAAATGAATGAGATATTCAGGTCATTGATATAGGCGTAAAACAAGAAAGCTAATACCGAGAAAATACAGCCATAAGATATGCGCAGGGCAGAAGAAGGTGAGAAATCAAATTTACTGAGTAGCAGCATAAATACAAATGTTCCGGGAACAGAAACAAATGCGGCGATGCTTAAATAGCCCGATACCGCAGCGGTGTCCTGATGCAGGCCGTAAACGACGTAATAAGTAAAGACTGAACCGAAGACATCCATCGCCGTAAATGAAGCAATATAGATAATAATATGCTGGCGGAACATCTTAATTTTAAACGAAGAGAGCAGATCTAAAACCAGGCTTTTTAAATGATGCCAAAGGTTGCCGCTGTTTGCGCCATCCGGTTCGGGTTCAAACTCCTCGCGCACATCTTTGGCTTCCCAGGTACACATCCAGGTGGTGAAGACGGCGATACAAAAAATAGCCGAAAAAATCAGCCCGGTGTAGGTATACGTCATCGAGTTATCTTTGCCGGTAAACTGCATGAGGACACCCGGCACTGAAACAGCCAGAAAACCACCCAGCTGTGAGCAGATCATCCGCACACCCGATAAGCGGGCGCGTTCGGCATAACGGTTAGTCATTTCTGCGGCTAACGTTTCCCAGGGAACCAGTACCATTGCTGAGAGCAGTTCAATGGAAAGATAGGTGCCAAGATAATACCAATAGCCCATATCCGTCACCCACAACAGGGCGTACAAGAACATCAGTGGGGCACTGAGCAGTAAAAAGAAGCGACGGCGACCGAAGCGTTTACCCAGCCAGGTATTGGCGAAGTTATCGGTGATATAACCCATAATTGGGCTTAATACGGCGTCAATAACACGGGCAATAGCAAATATCGAACCGGCTTCCAGCACCGATAATCCACAATAGGTGGTGTAGAAAAATAATAGCCAGGTGCCAATAATAGCAAAAGCACCGCCGCCAAATAAATCAGTAACACCATATCCTATGGCTGTTCCATAGCCAACTCTGCGTTCTGTAGGTTTCATATTATTATTCCATTTCTAAAGCCTTCATACTTCAAGCTGCATGTGCGTTGGCTGCTCTCCTTCACCCCAGTCACTTACTTTAGTAAGATCCTGGGGACTCACGCGTTTGCCGCCTTCCTGCAACTCGAATTATTTTGGGTAAAAGTAGGGTGAAAAGAAAAAATGATTGTTTTAAATCTCTATCCAGTTTCTGGTGATTGATGATTGGTAAATAGCCTCAACCATTCGCAATGAAACTTCAGCCTGATGAATATCGACGTAATTAATATTGTTTGTGTTTTTTATAGAATGATAAAAATTATTAATGGCTTGCTGGTGACTGCTTCCCCAATAACATTTTTGCGCTGCAGTAGATGTTTCATCACTGACCAGTAATTCTTGGTCGTCACCTGAAATAAACCACAATTTGTTGTGATGAAGTTGCAGCAAACCTTTTTCGCAGTGGATCTCCAAAAGCAGCGGAGAGTCGGTAGTATTGCAGTTAGTGGCGTAAAAAATCCCACGCGCCCCATTTGCCAGTTCCATATTGGCCATTGCCGTGTCTTCAGCCTGTGTGGCATGACTCAGAAAACTGCTTTCCACCACACCTTTAATCGATTTCACGCCACCGGCAAACCACTGCATTAAATCCAGCGTATGTATCGCTTGGTTTATCAACAGGCTACCGCCTTCGCTGGCCCATCTCCCGCGCCACGCGCTTTGCGCGTAGTAATCGTGGGAACGGCTCCAGGCCAACACCGCTTTAATACTCAATATTTTTCCGTAGCGGTTATCTTCCAGTAGCGCTTTAATTTTCTGGCTGCTGGGGTTGAGGCGATTCTGGTAGCAAACGCCAAGCTGTGCGGTTGTAATCGCTAGCGTATTTTTGATGTCTTTGACTTCGGCAGGATTGAGCGCCACCGGTTTTTCGGTGAACACATGTTTTCCGGCAATGAGAGCCTCAATAATTATTTCTTTATGTTCGCCATGCGGTGTACACACGTGCACTACTTCAATCTCACTATCGCACAGCATTTCGCGGTAATCGGCGTAATAACGGCAACCGTAGCGTTCAGCGAGCGGCAAGCCTTTTAGTGGATTGATATCAACAATGGCCCGTAACTGGCAGGCGTGATTGGACTGAATCGCCTCCACGTGCAGGGTGTGGATTGCGCCACACCCGACGACAGCGACCTGTGTCGTCTTCATCATTATTTCACCCCATTGGCCAGCATTTGCGCCCGTACACACAATTCGGCCGCTTTAAACGCATGCTCTTGTGTCATCGCATTTTCAGTGCGATTCAGGCAATCAAGAATGAGCTCGCCGAAGAACGGGAAGCCGACTTTACCGGCGACCGGATAGCGGAATTCGCCTTCTTTATTCACCAGATACACCACATCTTGTTCCTTGCGTGTGATGTCGACGTATTTACGGATTTCGATATAACCTTCAGTGCCGAGCAGGGTAAGGCGCCCATCGCCCCAGGTGCTTAGCCCTTCTGGCGTAAACCAATCACAGCGGAAATAGCCACTGGCACCGTTTTCACCTTTCAGCATGGCATCACCGAAATCCTCAAATTCAGGGTATTGAGGATGGGCGAAGTTGCTGGTTTGAGCCGCTACAACTTGTGCTTCGCTGTTCCCGGTATAGAACAGGAACTGTTCAATTTGGTGGCTGCCAATATCACAAAGAATGCCGCCGAAACGCTTTTTAAAGTAGAACCACTCCGGGCGCCCCTGCCCTTCGCGATGCGGCCCCGTCCCCAGAGTTTGAATAACCCGACCAATCGCGCCATCGCGCACAAGTTGCCCGGCAAACACTGCGCTTTCAACGTGCAAACGCTCGCTGTAATACACGGCATATTTGCGCCCGGTCTTGGCCACTTTGGCTTTGGCTTCCACCAGTTGAGCCAATGTGGTCAGTGGGGCTTTATCAGTGAAATAGTCCTTCCCGGCATCCATCACTTTAAGGCCAAGCGCACAGCGCTCATCAGGGATTGCCGCTCCGGCAACCAATTGCACGCTGTCATCCTTAAGAATCACGTCAAGCGAAGGCGCGACGGTTACCTGCGGATACTGCTTCACAAACTGCTGCACTTTTTGCGGATCAGGGTCGTAAACCCATTTAAGTGTGGCGCCCGCTTCAATCAGGCCGTTGGACAGACCGTAGATATGGCCGTGATCAAGGGCGGCGGCGGCAAAAACAAAATCACCCGGCTGTACCACTGGCTGTGGTCTGCCCTGTGGTGCGTAATTCATACCGTCTTTAATGCTCATGAATCTGCCTCCATATTTTTCCCCAACGGGATGGCATCTTCGTTGGCAAAATTTTCCACCGAAGCTGATTTTTCAAAGAAATGCGGTGCTAGCTTCAGCAGCCCACCCGTCTGGTAATACGGGTCGCTGGCACTAATCGGCAACGAGACGATGCTGCGGGTAATGGCGGATTTATAGATTGCAGTGATGAGTTCCAACGAACGCTTGCCTTGTGGGCCATCGACTAACGGAGCGGAACCGTTTTGCAGTGCTTGCAGGAAGTTATCGATTTGCCCGGTATGCAGCGTCCAGCTCAACCGGGGCACCGACTGGTAGCTATCTTCAAGCAGGTTTTCAAGCTGGGTATCGCGAGAATCAACCGGGAAGCCGTTGGGTGCGGCGATGCTGGCGAATTTGTCCCACGGTGCGGAAATACGGGCATTTTCACCCTGAATAACAATTTTCTGATCTTCGCCGTGATGCACAACGGAGGCGGTCAGTTGCGTGAGTGCGCCACTGTCATATTTGAAAATCGCCGCACTGAGGTCTTCCACTTCAGCGTTGTCATGGGAAACGTTGGTGGTCATGGCGACGACTTCAGTCGGGAAGCCAAGCATCCACTGAATCGCATCGATATGGTGTACCGCATGGTTTAGCGTGCAACCGCCACCTTCTTTTTCCCATGTGCCGCGCCACCACAGGTCGTAATAGGAATGGCCGCGCCACCAAAATGAATCTACCTGTGCATGGCAAATTTTGCCGATTTGATGACTTTCGAGCACTTTTTTCAAGCGCCAGAAAGCGTCGGTAAAGCGGTTTTGGGCAATGATAGACAGTGTTTTTCCGCTCGCCTGGGCAGCGGATATCATCGCATCACATTCCTGAAGTGAAGCGGCCATCGGTTTTTCACAGAGGACGTGTTTTCCCGCATTCAGCGCATCAATAGAAATAGCCGCATGAACATAAGGCGGGGTACAAATATCGAATACATCAATGGTGGGATCATTAAGAATATCTTCGTGGTTGCTGTAGACTTTTGCCTCAGTTAACCCGTAATGCTTTTTCTTATCTTCGGCTTTCTGCGGGTAGATATCGACCAATGCGACAATCTGGCAGCGGTCAGGGAATTCAAGATATCCCTGGATATGGTTGTGGGAAATATTACCCGTTCCAATAATAGCAATTCTTTGCATTATGCTCTCGCTTATCAAAAACAGAATTCAATAAAGTGTGTTTTAGTGATAAAAAGTTACGTTTTATTTTTCCGAAAATTCATTTTTTGAGAGCATAGATATGGTTTTTTTTGCACACAACAGTTATTTATGACAGGAATTGCACAACTTCAATATTGCTGATGAGATAAAGATAAAATTCTCTTGTTTTTAAATGGTTAGCCATGAAAATAATGTCAAATAGCTAATGAGGCATCGATCACAAAATGACGGGGAAGTTAAAAATTAAAGAGATTGCTGTGTTAACGGGGCTATCCCCAAGCACGGTATCAAGGGTTTTGGCGGGTAAAAGTAATGTCAGTCCGCAGGCAAAAGAAAAAGTATTTTACCATGCCAGACACATGGGGGTTTTACGGGATATCCCTCCCAGCCGTTTACTGATGAGCTCATTATTAGTGTGTGCGCCAGCCGCTGCGTTTACACCAAATGGTGACCATTATTATTATGAAGTGATTCAAGGGGTTCTTTCGGAAGTTTCGCATTATGACATTCATGTCAAAAAATGTTCTCTGGATATTAACAACGCTGACACCACATTATTTATGAAGCAAGTTAGCGAGTCGGATGTTGACGGCGTAATAATTATTGGTATCGATGATGAGTCGTTGTATCGCCTGGCGGTAGAATGCAATAAACCGGTGGTGACCATAAATTCCAGAGATAAAAAGATGCACCTCGATAGTGTCTCACCCGATCACGCATCGATCGGCTACTGCGCGGCGAATTTTCTGTTGGAGAAAGGCCACCGTCAGGTACTGCTGTTTACCGATTTGCGTCGGGAAACCATGATCCAACGTCTCGAAGGGTTTAAAAGAGCCTGCCAGGATCACCACCTTATTTTTGATGAGTCTGAACATTTGTTGGTGACCAAAGGTTGGGGTGAACCAGAAGCACGGGCTAACTTTAAAAAGTATCTTCAACTGCGTACAAAAACACAGCTTCCTTCAGCCATTTTATGTGGCGGTGGAGCCATTGCGCGAGCTGTGCTGAGCGAGCTGAAAAACCATCAGCTTCAGGTGCCAGAAGACATTTCCATAATGAGCTGTGCCTATTCACATGAAATGGATGAAATCAAAGAGCTTGGATTAACGGCGGCTTACCAGCCATGTCGCGAATTGGGTAGTGAAGCGGTTTATATCCTGCAAAGTCGCCTAACGCGTGAAATCAGCTCGCGGTTCAATTTATTGCTCCAGGGTTCCATACAGGTGGGGGATTCGGTTACCGATGTGAACTGGCGGCGCAGAGAGCTGTATCAATCGCATACAATTCCCTGATTTTTTTATGGGAATAATTGCTTTTACTGATAATTCCGCCGTTTTGTCATAAATTTCTTATTATCGGTGTTTTCGAGTGGCGGCCCTGAGCAGGGCTGGTTAACCTGAGGATGTTTTAAATGCAGATTAATAAAGAGAGTAAATATGGATGAGTCACAAGTCCGTGTAGCAATCGCGGGTGCGGGTGGTCGCATGGGGCGACAATTGATTCAGGCAGCATTACAGATGGACGGCGTAATACTGGGTGCTGCACTTGAGCGCACGGGTTCATCTTTGGTTGGAAGTGATGCTGGTGAATTAGCAGGCGTGTCCAAAACCGGAGTTGTCGTCAGCGATAACCTGGATGCGGTAGTGAATGACTTCGATGTATTTATCGATTTTACTCGCCCAGAAGGCACGCTGAATCACCTGGCGTTTTGCCGCCAGCACGGTAAAGGCATGGTTATCGGCACCACCGGTTTTGATGAAGCGGGCAAGCAGGCGATTACTGATGCCTCGGCTGATGTTCCGATTGTCTTTGCAGCAAACTTTAGCGTGGGTGTGAACGTGATGCTCAAGCTGTTAGAAAAAGCGGCCAAAGTGATGGGTGACTATACTGACATCGAAATCATTGAAGCCCACCATCGTCATAAAGTTGATGCGCCGTCAGGCACCGCGTTGGCTATGGGCGAAGCCATTGCTCATGCGATGGACAAAGATTTGAAAGAGTGTGCAGTTTACTCCCGTGAAGGGTACACCGGCGAGCGTGTTCCAGGCACTATTGGTTTTGCTACGGTGCGTGCGGGCGACATTATTGGTGAACATACGGCGATGTTTGCGGACATCGGCGAGCGTATTGAAATCAGCCACAAAGCATCAAGTCGCATGACTTTCGCAAATGGTGCAGTTAGATCTGCATTGTGGCTAAGCTCCATGAAAAGTGGGCTTTATGACATGCGTGATGTCCTTGATCTGAATAGTTTATAAATCTTATTACCCATCGTGATGTGGTTATTACAATCGTAATTATTTGATTGATAGGGCAATATTTTATTGCCCTTTTTATTTTGTGTTTTTCTAAATGTATTTTTATGCTTTTGCTTTGTAATGTTCATAAAACTCACTCTTAATGCATTTATTCGTGATTTCATGGTTAATTTTGACCATTTGGTCCACTTTTGATGCACCCAATCGTTATTTTCCTACTCATTCAGCTCCGCAACCGATTACGTACTGCAAGTTAGCTGTTGATTTCATCGGTCCATTCATCTTTTTTCCATCAGAGTGGTAAAAAACACATAAAAAGTTGTGCTTATGGTAGACTTTTACCCGGCCTCTCACTAGAATGCCGCCGTTTGTCAAAAATCCAAATGACAGGCTGTTTTGCATTGATTCAGGAAATGGTTTTGAATTAATATGCAAATAAATTGACTGTTTATTCCCTGGAGGACGTTTTGATTAAGTCAGCACTGTTGGTTCTGGAAGACGGAACCCAATTCTACGGTCGGGCCATTGGGGCATCGGGTCAGGCTGTTGGGGAAGTCGTTTTCAATACCTCAATGACCGGTTATCAAGAAATCCTCACTGATCCTTCCTATTCCCGCCAGATTGTCACTCTTACTTATCCTCATATCGGAAATGTCGGCACCAATGCTGCTGATGAAGAATCCTCCCAGGTACATGCGCAAGGCCTCGTCATCCGTGATTTACCACTGATTGCCAGCAACTATCGCAATACCGAAGACCTTTCTTCTTATCTCAAGCGCCATAACATTGTGGCGATTGCCGATATCGATACCCGTAAGCTGACACGTATTCTGCGTGAAAAAGGTGCACAGAACGGCTGCATCATTGCCGGTGATAACCTTGACGCCGCACTGGCGCTTGAAAAAGCGAAAGCTTTCCCAGGCCTCAACGGTATGGATCTTGCGAAAGAAGTGACCACGCAGGAAGCTTATGCCTGGCAACAGGGGAGCTGGACACTGGAAGGCGATTTGCCTGAAGCGGCTAAACAAGAAGATTTACCGTTCCATGTCGTCGCCTACGATTACGGCGTGAAACGCAACATTCTGCGTATGTTGGTAGACCGTGGCTGTCGCCTGACTGTTGTCCCGGCACAGACCTCAGCGGAAGACGTGTTGAAGATGAATCCAGACGGCATCTTCCTCTCTAATGGCCCTGGTGACCCGGCGCCATGTGATTACGCTATCAGCGCAATCGAATCATTCCTCGAAACCGACGTTCCGGTATTCGGTATTTGTCTGGGCCACCAGTTGCTGGCTCTGGCGAGCGGCGCGAAAACGGTGAAGATGAAGTTTGGTCACCACGGTGGTAACCACCCGGTTAAAGATTTGGATCGCGATTGCGTGATGATCACCGCTCAGAACCACGGTTTTGCGGTGGATGAAGCAACGCTGCCTGCGAACCTGCGTGTGACGCATAAGTCACTGTTCGATGGCACCTTACAAGGTATCCATCGCACCGATAAAGCAGCATTCAGCTTCCAGGGGCACCCAGAAGCAAGCCCTGGCCCACACGATGCGGCGCCGCTGTTTGACCACTTTATCGAATTGATTAAGCACTACCGTTCTACCGCCACTCTTACCAGCAAGTAAGTATCAGGAGCTAAGAAAATGCCAAAACGTACAGATATAAAAAGCATCCTGATCCTCGGCGCAGGCCCAATTGTTATCGGCCAGGCGTGCGAGTTCGACTACTCCGGTGCTCAGGCGTGTAAAGCGCTGCGTGAAGAGGGTTACCGTGTTGTTCTGGTGAACTCCAACCCGGCGACAATCATGACCGACCCAGAAATGGCTGATGCGACCTACATCGAGCCGATTCACTGGGAAGTGGTACGCAAAATTATTGAGAAAGAGCGTCCAGATGCCGTGCTGCCAACCATGGGCGGCCAGACTGCTCTGAACTGTGCACTGGAACTGGAACGTCAGGGCGTGCTGGCTGAGTTTGGCGTCACCATGATTGGTGCGACTGCAGACGCTATTGATAAAGCGGAAGATCGCCGTCGTTTCGACGTGGCAATGAAAAAAATCGGCCTTGATACTGCACGCTCCGGCATCGCTCATAACATGGAAGAAGCGCTGGCTGTCGCGGCGGACGTGGGTTATCCGTGCATCATCCGTCCTTCATTCACCATGGGCGGCAGCGGGGGCGGTATCGCTTACAACCGTGAAGAATTTGAAGAAATCTGCGAACGTGGTCTGGATCTTTCTCCAACCAAAGAGCTGCTGATTGACGAATCCTTGATCGGTTGGAAAGAGTACGAGATGGAAGTGGTGCGTGATAAAAACGACAACTGCATCATCGTCTGCTCTATCGAAAACCTTGACCCGATGGGCATCCACACGGGTGACTCCATCACCGTGGCACCGGCTCAAACACTGACCGACAAAGAATACCAAATCATGCGTAACGCCTCGATGGCGGTACTGCGTGAAATCGGCGTGGAAACGGGCGGTTCTAACGTGCAGTTCTCGGTCAACCCGAAAACTGGCCGTCTGATTGTTATCGAGATGAACCCGCGTGTGTCGCGTTCTTCTGCGCTGGCGTCCAAAGCAACTGGCTTCCCGATTGCGAAAGTGGCGGCGAAACTGGCTGTCGGTTACACCCTCGATGAACTGATGAACGACATCACTGGTGGGAAAACACCTGCGTCGTTTGAGCCGTCTATCGACTACGTTGTGACTAAAATTCCACGCTTTAACTTCGAAAAATTCGTCGGGGCAAACGACCGCCTGACCACTCAGATGAAATCTGTTGGTGAAGTGATGGCGATTGGCCGCACACAACAGGAATCCTTGCAGAAAGCGCTGCGTGGCCTGGAAGTGGGTGCAACCGGTTTTGACCCGAAAGTGAATCTGGATGACCCAGAAGCGCTGACTAAAATCCGCCGTGAGCTGAAAGATGCTGGTGCCGAGCGTATCTGGTACGTTGCTGATGCATTCCGTGCGGGTATGTCTGTCGATGGCGTATTCAACCTGACTAACATTGACCGTTGGTTCCTGGTGCAGATTGAAGAGCTGGTTCGCCTGGAAGAGAAAGTGGAAGAAGTCGGTATCACCGGCCTCGACTATGACTTCCTGCGTATGCTCAAGCGTAAAGGCTTCGCTGATGCGCGTCTGTCTAAATTGGCGGGCGTTCGTGAATCAGAAATCCGTAAACTTCGTGAGCAATATAAGCTGCATCCGGTTTATAAGCGCGTAGATACTTGTGCGGCGGAGTTCTCGACCGATACTGCGTACATGTACTCCACTTATGAAGATGAGTGCGAATCGAACCCGAACAACGACCGTGACAAGATCATGGTGCTGGGCGGTGGCCCGAACCGTATCGGCCAGGGTATAGAGTTTGACTACTGCTGCGTACACGCGTCACTGGCGCTGCGCGAAGATGGTTATGAAACCATCATGGTTAACTGCAACCCAGAAACCGTTTCAACAGACTACGACACGTCCGACCGCCTGTACTTCGAGCCAGTGACCTTCGAAGATGTGCTGGAAATCGTACGCGTTGAGAAGCCTAAAGGCGTCATCGTGCAGTACGGCGGCCAGACCCCGCTGAAACTGGCTCGTGAACTGGAAGCTGCTGGTGTGCCAATCATCGGCACCAGCCCAGACGCCATCGACCGTGCTGAAGACCGTGAGCGTTTCCAGCATGCCGTTGACCGCCTGAAACTGAAACAGCCTGCCAACGCCACGGTAACCACTATCGAAATGGCCGTCGAAAAAGCGGCTCATATCGGTTATCCGCTGGTTGTTCGTCCATCCTACGTACTGGGTGGCCGTGCAATGGAAATCGTTTATGACGAAGTGGATTTGCGTCGTTACTTCCAGACTGCTGTCAGTGTTTCGAACGATGCCCCAGTGCTGCTGGACCGCTTCCTCGACGACGCAGTAGAAGTCGATGTGGATGCAATCTGTGACGGCGAAACTGTACTGATTGGCGGCATCATGGAACACATTGAGCAAGCGGGCGTTCACTCCGGTGACTCTGCATGTTCTCTGCCAGCTTACACGCTGAGCCAGGAAATCCAGGATGTGATGCGTCAACAGGTGAAGAAACTGGCATTCGAGCTGCAAGTTCGTGGTTTGATGAACGTGCAGTTTGCGGTGAAAGATAACGAAGTCTACCTGATTGAAGTGAACCCGCGTGCTGCGCGTACCGTGCCGTTTGTTTCCAAAGCAACCGGTATGGCGTTGGCGAAAGTTGCCGCGCGTGTGATGGTTGGGCAAACGCTGGTTCAGCAGGGCATGACCAAAGAAATCATCCCGCCTTACTACTCCGTGAAAGAAGTGGTACTGCCGTTCAACAAATTCCCAGGTGTTGACCCACTGTTAGGGCCAGAAATGCGCTCCACTGGTGAAGTCATGGGTGTTGGCCGTACCTTTGCTGAAGCATTCTCGAAAGCGATGCTGGGCAGCCAGTCTACAATGCGTAAACCTGGCCGCGCGCTGCTCTCTGTCCGTGAAGGCGACAAAAAACGCGTAGTGGACCTTGCTGCCAAACTGCTGAAACAGGGCTTTGAGCTGGACGCGACCCACGGTACTGCGGTTGTGCTGGGCGAAGCAGGCATCAACCCACGT
>NZ_DATERI010000123.1:0-72259 GCF_035271705.1 Buttiauxella sp. | reverse complement strand
GTATTTCAGTATAAATTATTGATTTTAATGATAAAAATAAAGTTTAAAATTTATAACGTAATTTGATATTTAGTCTTTAAGCTCCTGTGACAAGTTAATTAGAATGGAGTATTTCAATAATTTCGCAACATTATTTGCAGTTTAAAATAATAATATTTCACCAGTATTTAACTATTGAGTCACAAGTGAAATTATTACGCTGCCATTAAAAACACGGGGCAATAAAAATTGCCCCGTAATATAGCGTAAACCTTAAGGTTTATGCAGCTTGAGTTTATACCCGTCATACTTCAAGTGACAGGGGGGTGGGGGCCGTACTCCTTCACCCCAGTCACTTACTCAAGTAAGTTCCTGAGGATTTGCTCCCTTGCCGCCTACCTGCAACTCGAATTATTTTGGGTATAGTTTTGTTATTTCCAGAAAGCCACTTTTGCGCGTTGCAATTTTTCATATGCAGCTAACAACGCCTGATGGGCAGGGAACGCTTTCAAATCACTGTCGACGGCTTGCAATCCATAGAATGCTTCTTCACCACTGAGTGCTGCACTTGCGGCTTCTACTGTTTCTGCGCCAAACATACGAACGAAGGCATTCAGATACTGCAACGGTTGACGATCTTCTTCCATCGCAAGCAGCAATAATGTTTGCAGGCAACGATAGTAGTTAGCACGTTCAGCACTGAAAATAGAGGCGTTGAACTCCATCGTCCATTCTGTCCAGATAAGCGCCTGTTCTGTATCGCCGCCTGCCAGCGCCAGCATTGCTTTCAATTCACCAATACGCAATGTGTACCAGCCGTTGTCTTTACCTGTGGCCAGGCCAAGCAACTCACGCACACGGGTGAAATCATCATGGCCTTCTTCATCTAATTGAGAGATGAGGTCCAGATAATCTTGCTTCTCCCACTCGCTTCCTGGCAGTGCCAGAATAGTGTCACGCAGGTGATGGCCCATACTATTGTTAGCCAGCAGCAGGTCTTCCGCAGGGTAAATATCGGACATCCCCGGTACGATGATACGACAAGCATAAACATCTAAATGCTGGTAGTCGGCGATGTAAACTTCTTTATCTTCTGTGTTGAAGATTGCCATCAATGTGGCGAACTCTTCTTCAGTTGTTCCGGAGAAGCTCCAGTCAACAAACGGATAGTCGGCATCTTGCTTGAACATATCCCATGAAATCAGACCGCTGGAGTCGATGAAGTGGGTTTCGAGGTTTGCATGCTCGGCCACTTCTTCGTCGTCAAAGGTTGGCGGAGTGAAGACATCCAAATCTTTCAGGCCACGTCCCTGAAGCAGTTCTGTAACAGTACGTTCCAGTGCCACACCAAAATCGGGGTGTGCACCGAATGAGGCAAAGCAGGTGCCATTTGCTGGGTTGAATAACACAACGCAGATAACAGGATATTTGCCACCTAATGAACCGTCATAAGCGAAGATTGGGAAACCTTCCGCTTCCAGGGTCGCAATCGACTCAACCACACCCGGATAGCGATCCAGCACTTCTTGTGGAATTTCTGGCAGGCTGATGCTTTCAGCAATAATGCGATTCTTAATATGGCGTTCGAAAACTTCTGACAGCCCCTGCACACGAGCTTCGTTCGCCGTATTCCCGGCAGACATCCCGTTTGACACGTACAGGTTGCCGATAATATTCATCGGGATATAAACGGTTTCTTGATCAGACTGACGGGTAAATGGCAGAGCGCAAATACCCCGCTCTTCATTACCTGACTGCAGATCGATAAGCATACCCGCAGTGACTTCTTTTTCTGGATCGTAAAACGCACGCAGACGCTCGTCGAGAATACCTTCTGGTAGCTGGTCATCTTCTGGAATTGAGAACCACTTCTCGTTTGGATAATGCACAAACGGGCCATTAGCGATGGTTTTGCCCAACCAGAAATCAGCGAAGAAATAGTTTGTCGACAAACGCTCGAAATATTCGCCCAAAGCGGAAGCTAACGCGGCTTTTTTAGTTGCACCTTTACCATTGGTAAAGCACAGCGCGCTGTCTTTATCACGGATATGAACAGACCAAACGTTAGGAACCGGGTTTAACCAAGAGGCTTCTTCAATATTAAAGCCAAGGGAGGAGAGTTGCTTCTGGAAGCGATCGATGGAATCTTCCAGTGCGGCATCTTTGCCAGGAATAAAGGTTTGAGTCATGTGGTTTCACTTTTGTCGTACGCAAAGCGCGCAATGATACGGGTTTTAGCAGACTGACGCCATTGTCAGTAGCAAGCAGGCGGCAATAGCATAACAGGCTATGCTTACTGTCAGTAACCTACTGTTATGGCGGTAAAAATGAAGAGCTTTGATCTCCAACGGATGGCCTTGAACGACGTCCCACTCGATTTTCTTTGGGAAGTCGCTTTTCGCAGTCTCTACACCTTTATATTGGTGTTTCTGTTTTTAAAGATAACGGGGCGGCGCGGCGTCCGGCAGATGTCACTGTTTGAAGTGTTGATAATCTTAACGCTCGGTTCGGCGGCGGGAGATGTCGCGTTTTATCATGACGTGCCGATGCTACCGGTGCTGATTGTTTTCGTCACCCTGGCACTGCTGTATCGTTTGGTGATGTGGCTGATGAGCCACAGTGAAAAACTCGAAAACCTGTTTGAGGGAAAACCTTCAGTCCTTATTGAGGAAGGGACGTTTGCCTGGGAAAAAATGAAGTCGCAAAATATGACGGAGTTTGAGTTTTTTATGGAGCTTCGCTTGCTGGGCGTCGAGCACCTCGGGCAGGTCCGTCTGGCGATACTTGAAACCAATGGCCAAATAAGCGTCTATTTCTTTCCCGATAAACTCATCAGACCGGGTTTACCCATTTTGCCTGAGCACTGCTGTGAACGGTTCATTAAAATACCAGAAGAGGCCGATTATGCCTGTATCCGTTGCAGTGAAGTCGTCACCTTGAATGCGGGTAAGGAATCTATTTGCCCACGATGTGCTCACAAAGTTTGGGTAAAGGCCAGCACCGCCTCGCGAGTGACCTGACGGGCGTTTATCGGGCGTTTAATTCAGCGACTGGTTGATTCTGTTGTGTGATTTTGCGCACATTCCCCGGTCCTGCCTGATTAACCATTGCAGGCTCAGCATCTGAGTGATAAAACCGATAGAGTGAAAAAACTTGTTGATCTAAGCGTGGTGAGGGGAAATGACTCAGGTATACAATTTTAGTTCTGGCCCGGCGATGTTGCCGGCTGAAGTGCTACGTCGTGCGCAGCTTGAACTTTGCGACTGGCAAGGTTTAGGTACCTCCGTAATGGAGATTAGCCACCGTGGTAAAGAGTTTATTCAGGTCGCTGAAGAAGCTGAAAAAGATTTTCGTGATCTACTGCAAATCCCCTCGAACTACAAAGTTTTGTTCTGTCACGGTGGCGGCCGCGGCCAATTTGCTGGCGTGCCTTTAAACATTCTGGGTGACAAAACGACGGCTGATTATGTGGATGGCGGCTATTGGGCGAGCAGCGCAGTAAAAGAAGCGCACAAATACTGCACCCCCAATGTTATCGATGCGAAAGTGACGGTTGACGGCTTGCGTGCCCTCAAACCGATGAGCGAGTGGCAGGTTTCTGAAGATAGTGCTTACCTGCATTATTGCCCGAATGAAACCATCGATGGCATCGCTTCCCACGAAACGCCAGACTTTGGCGATAAAGTCGTGGTTGCGGATTTCTCATCCTCCATTTTGTCGCACTCGCTGGACATTAGTCGTTTCGGTGTAATTTACGCAGGCGCGCAGAAAAACATCGGCCCGGCTGGTTTGACTTTGGTTATCGTGCGTGAAGATTTGCTCGGCAAGGCGCATAAAGCGTGCCCGTCAATTCTTGACTACACGGTTCTAAACGATAACGATTCCATGTTTAACACCCCGCCTACCTTTGCCTGGTATCTTTCTGGCCTGGTCTTTAAATGGCTGAAAGAACAAGGTGGTGTGGAAGTCATGGACAAAATCAACCGTGAGAAAGCGAGTCTGTTATACGGTGTGATTGATAAAAGTGATTTCTACCGTAACGATGTTGCATCTGCCAACCGTTCACGTATGAACATACCTTTCCAGTTGGCGGATAGTGCACTGGATAAAGTCTTCCTCGACGAGTCGTTTGCTGCCGGTCTGCATGCATTGAAAGGCCACCGTGTTGTGGGCGGGATGCGTGCGTCTATCTACAATGCGATGCCACTCGAAGGCGTTAAAACGTTAACCGACTTCATGGTCGACTTTGAACGTCGCCACGGTTAATCGTTGTTCGTTGTTATTCTCCCCGCGACATGGTTCGCGGGGTTTTTATTCTGTTTGAGTTGAGAGTATTTTCCCCATGTTGGAATCCCTGACGTTACAACCCATCGCTCTGGTCGACGGCACGATTAACCTTCCTGGTTCAAAAAGTGTCTCTAACCGCGCGTTGCTGCTTGCAGCGCTTGCGCATGGCACCACTGAATTGACTAATTTGCTGGATAGCGATGATGTGCGTCATATGCTCAACGCGCTGAAAGCATTGGGGGTCAGCTATTCACTTTCTGCCGACCGTACGCGCTGCGAAGTCACTGGCATGGGCGGCCCATTGCATGCGACAGGTGAGCTGGAGTTGTTCTTAGGTAATGCAGGGACCGCTATGCGCCCGCTCGCGGCGGCATTGTGCCTCGGTAGCAATAATATTGTGCTGACCGGTGAACCACGCATGAAAGAACGTCCGATTGGCCATCTGGTCGATGCTTTACGTCAGGGCGGTGCTCAGATTGACTATCTGGAACAAGAAAATTATCCACCGTTGCGTTTGCGCGGCGGTTTTAGTGGTGGCCAGGTGGCTGTCGATGGCAGTGTTTCCAGCCAGTTCTTGACCGCACTTTTAATGACGGCACCGTTGGCGGTAAACGACACTGAAATCACTATCAAAGGTGAGTTGGTATCAAAACCGTATATCGACATCACGTTACATCTGATGAAAACCTTCGGCGTGGAGGTGGAAAACCGCGAGTATCGCAGTTTTGTTATTCGTGGTAGCCAGCAGTACACCTCCCCGGGTGCTTATTTGGTGGAAGGGGATGCCTCTTCTGCGTCTTACTTCCTTGCCGCTGGCGCCATCAAAGGCGGTACGGTAAAAGTGACAGGTATCGGTCGTAATAGCGTCCAGGGTGATATTCGCTTTGCCGATGTGCTGGAAAAAATGGGCGCGAAAGTGACCTGGGGGGAAGATTTCATCTCCTGCGAGCGCGGTGAACTCAACGCTGTCGATATGGACATGAACCATATCCCTGACGCGGCAATGACTATCGCTACTGCGGCATTATTTGCTCAAGGCACGACCACGCTGCGTAACATTTATAACTGGCGTGTGAAAGAGACTGATCGACTGAGCGCAATGGCAACTGAATTGCGTAAAGTGGGCGCAGTAGTGGAAGAGGGTGAAGATTACATCACCGTGACTCCACCGGCCCAGCTACAAATGGCTGAAATCGGGACTTATAACGATCACCGTATGGCAATGTGCTTCTCGCTGGTGGCGTTGTCAGACACGCCAGTCACTATTCTGGATCCGAAATGTACGGCAAAAACTTTCCCGGACTATTTCGAACAATTAGCGCGTATTAGTACCCTCAAGTAATACACCACCGCTTGCTCCGGTCACGGTATATGCCGGAGCAAATTCTCAATATCCCGCATAAATCAACTCCGTTTGCCACAATGGCGGCGCGAGATGCCGTTTCGGCAACCAGCGGTGTGGCGTCGCAGCTGTCACAGTCACAACTTGGCGATTTAGCTGAAGCGGCAATTAATGCAACGTTCTCGCGTAGTGAAGAGTCAGAAGCTGATGATTTCTCCTACGATCTGCTCAAAAAACGTAATATTAATCCTCAAGGATTGGCCAGCAGCTTTGATAAACTGGCAACGCTGAGTCGCTCAGCAAAATCGATGTTTGACTCACATCCACCTTCAGCTGAACGCGCACAACATGTGCGTGACCGCATAGCAGCAGATAAAAAATAAACCAGCCCTCTGATTTTGGGGCTGGTTTTTTCCAGCCCTGTCCCAAGTTGCGCAATTCTTCTACACTCAGCCATATTAACGACGATAATTGGCAGGAAAGGTGACGGTCAGGATTCTGGCGGCGTATAATATGCGGCGTTTCTATTTTAGATCCGCAATTCCAGCGAGAGGAGAGTACGATGACGGCACCCGCCCCGGTAATAACAATTGATGGCCCAAGCGGCGCAGGTAAAGGCACGCTGTGTAAAGCCATGGCGGAAGCGTTACAATGGCATCTGCTTGATTCTGGAGCAATTTATAGAGTCCTGGCATTAGCGGCCTTACATCACCAGGTTGATGTTAGCTCCGAAGATGCGCTGGTCCCGCTCGCAGCACACCTTGATGTGCGTTTTGTTGCCAACAATGGCAACCTGGAAGTCATCCTTGAAGGGGAAGACGTCAGCGCGGAGATTCGTACTCAGGAAGTTGCCAATGCAGCCTCTCAAGTTGCTGCTTTTCCTCGTGTTCGTGAAGCATTGCTGCGCCGCCAACGTGCATTCAGAGAAGCGCCAGGCCTGATTGCTGATGGGCGTGATATGGGCACCGTGGTTTTCCCTGATGCGCCAGTAAAAATATTCCTTGACGCATCTTCTGAAGAGCGTGCGCGCAGGCGTATGCTACAGTTGCAGGAGAAGGGCTTTAGTGTTAACTTTGAGCGCCTTTTGGCAGAAATCAAAGAACGTGATGACCGTGACCGCAACCGTGCTGTAGCACCGTTAGTCCCAGCCGCAGATGCGCTGGTGCTGGATTCAACCAGCATGGCCATTGACGAGGTCATCAAACAAGCGCTGACTCATGCGCAGAAAATTTTAACACCAGCTCAATAGTGAATATTGCGCTGGTGGAAGTTTTGTCATATTTGTCATGATATTGCCATAGTGGTATCCTGACACGAAGGGTAGTTTTTTACCCCTGTAACCTAAACCCTGTCGGCATGGAGCCAATGGCGGGGTATGTGAAACAACCCCATTCGGCGGGATGCTAAATGGACGTTAAACTAAAGAACCTTGAAGATTAACAACATGACTGAATCTTTCGCTCAACTCTTTGAAGAATCCCTTAAAACAATCGAAACCCGTCCGGGTTCCATCGTTCGTGGTGTTGTAGTTTCTATTGATAAAGACGTAGTACTGGTTGACGCCGGTCTGAAATCTGAATCTGCAATTCCGATTGAGCAGTTCAAAAATGCTGCTGGCGAACTGGAAATCCAGGTTGGTGACGAAGTTGATGTTGCTCTGGACGCTGTTGAAGATGGCTTTGGCGAAACTCTGCTGTCCCGTGAAAAAGCTAAGCGTCACGAAGCTTGGATCACGCTGGAAAAAGCTTACGAAGAAGCTGAAACTGTGGTCGGTATCATCAACGGCAAAGTTAAGGGTGGCTTCACTGTAGAGCTGAACGGTATTCGTGCGTTCCTGCCAGGTTCCCTGGTTGATGTTCGTCCGGTACGTGACACTCTGCACCTGGAAGGCAAAGAGCTTGAGTTCAAAGTCATCAAGCTGGACCAGAAGCGTAACAACGTTGTTGTTTCTCGTCGTGCAGTTATCGAATCTGAAAACAGCGCAGAACGTGATCAACTGCTGGAAAACCTGCAAGAAGGCATGGAAGTTAAAGGTATCGTTAAGAACCTTACTGACTACGGTGCATTCGTTGATCTGGGCGGCGTTGACGGCCTGCTGCACATCACTGATATGGCATGGAAACGCGTTAAGCATCCAAGCGAAATCGTGAATGTTGGCGATGAAATTACCGTTAAAGTACTGAAGTTCGACCGTGAGCGTACTCGTGTGTCTCTGGGTCTGAAACAACTGGGCGAAGATCCATGGGTCGCTATCGCTAAGCGTTATCCAGAAGGTACCAAACTGACTGGTCGCGTGACTAACCTGACTGATTACGGCTGCTTCGTAGAAATCGAAGAAGGCGTTGAAGGCCTGGTTCACGTTTCCGAAATGGATTGGACCAACAAAAACATCCACCCATCCAAAGTTGTTAACGTTGGTGATGTAGTGGAAGTTATGGTTCTGGATATCGACGAAGAACGTCGTCGTATCTCCTTGGGTCTGAAGCAGTGCAAATCTAACCCATGGCAGCTGTTCGCTGAAACCCACAACAAGGGCGACCGCGTTGAAGGTAAAATCAAGTCTATTACTGACTTCGGTATCTTCATCGGCCTGGACGGTGGCATCGACGGCCTGGTTCACCTGTCTGATATCTCCTGGAACGTTGCAGGCGAAGAAGCAGTTCGTGAATACAAGAAAGGCGACGAAATCGCGGCTGTGGTTCTGCAAGTTGACGCAGAACGTGAGCGTATCTCCCTGGGTGTTAAACAACTCGCAGAAGATCCGTTCAACAACTACGTTGCACTGAACAAGAAAGGTACTATCGTTACTGGTAAAGTAACAGCAGTTGACGCGAAAGGTGCTACAGTTGAATTAGCAGATGGCGTAGAAGGCTACCTGCGTGCTTCTGAAGCTTCCCGTGACCGCGTTGAAGATGCAACTCTGGTTCTGAGCGTAGGCGACGACGTTGAAGCTAAATTCACTGGCGTTGACCGTAAAAACCGTGTTGTAAGCCTGTCTGTTCGTGCTAAGGACGAAGCTGACGAGAAAGATGCAATCGCTACTGTTAACAACAAACAGGAAGATGCACCGAACTTCTCTAACGCTATGGCTGAAGCATTCAAAGCAGCTAAAGGCGAGTAATCGTCTGAGCACTAAATCAGGGCGGCTGCGGCCGCCCTTGTTCGATTGATAGCTGTAAGTTAATTTTCCTGAAAGGAAACCGGAGGAATAATGACCAAGTCAGAATTGATAGAAAGACTTGCAACCCAGCAATCTCACATCCCGGCGAAAGCTGTAGAAGATGCAGTTAAAGAGATGCTGGAGCATATGGCCTCTACTCTCGCTGAAGGTGAGCGTATTGAAATCCGGGGTTTCGGCAGTTTTTCCTTACACTATCGCGCACCTCGCACCGGACGTAACCCAAAAACTGGCGATAAAGTTGATCTGGAAGGTAAATACGTTCCACACTTTAAACCAGGTAAAGAATTACGTGACCGCGCCAACATTTACGGTAATTAAATCTTCGGATTTGATTCTCAAGAACGGCACCTACGGGTGCCGTTTTTTTATGCTCAAAATCATCGTTTTCGATTCTGCTCGCAAATAATTATGCCGCTTTTTCATCCTGCTCCAAAAGTCTGGAACCCTTCTCGTAAAACTGATTATCCGTAGCTGACGCCATCTTTTTGATACTTCACACTGCCTTTAACAAGGAGACTGTCGTGAGGAATTCAATCAGATTATGTTTCAGTGCGATTATTGGCATCCTACCTTTGGCATGGTTGCCCGGTATTCCCGGACTGCCAATTATCACAACCCTTCTCTTTGCGACAGTATGTATAGGGCTCATTCCACACCTGTTTGCACGTTATGTCGCATTCGCTCTGTTGTGTTTTTGCTGGGCACTATTCAACGCAAGAGAAAGCCTGACGCCTTTCGAACAATGGGCCAATAAACCTATTGCGGTTGAAGCGGTAATGACGAGTACGGACGGTAAGCAAAACCACGATTGGGAAATGGTCTCGGTTGAGGGGAAACAAATATTTCCGCCTGTCGGTATCAGGAGCCGAGGGAGTTACTTACCCAGTAGCGTCTGTGCTGGACAACGCTGGCGCATGAAACTGCAGCTCCGGCCTGTGCATGGCCAACTGAACGATGGGGGTTTTGATAGCCAGAGATATGCTCTTGCGCAGCACCAACCTTTGAGCGCACGTATAATCTCGGCTGAGGCAATCAAGCCACAATGCAGTTTACGCGCTCAATGGTTGGCAGCTGTTCAACGTGCAACTCAATCGCTGCCGTATCAAGGCGTGATTTTGGCATTAGCATTTGGCGACCGATCGGGAGTGAGCGATGAGCAGAAAAACTTACTTCGCCAGAGCGGAACGGCACACCTTATGGCCATTTCAGGGATGCATATCTCACTGGCTGCGATGGTTGGCTGGCTTATCGCCCGCTTAATACAGTTGAGTTTTCCTGCACATCGAATTCATTTCAGAATGCCTTTAATCGCGAGTGTTATCGCGGCCGGTGCTTATACCTGGCTCGCGGGTGGAAACCCTCCAGCGGTAAGAGCGTTGATTGGGGTTGTTATCTGGCTTTTTCTAAGGCTTCAAGGGCGATGTTGGTCCGGGTGGGAGGTCTGGCTTTGCTGCATCACGGGTATTCTGATTTATGACCCTGTTACAGTTTTGTCTGACAGCTTTTGGCTATCGGTACTGGCGGTTGCATCACTTATTTTTTGGTATCAATGGATGCCACTTCCACGGTTCCTGGCAAGGGCAAAAGGGCTTTATCGTTACCCGCTCTCATTATTGCACTTACAAATTGGCATCATGATTTTGCTCATGCCGCTCCAGATTTTCATTTTCCACGGCATTAGCCTTAGTGCGTTAATCGCGAACTTACTGGCAGTACCGCTGATTACTTTTGCTGTCGTACCGTTGTTGTTGGCGGGATTAGTGCTCACCGCTATTCCGTGGATAGGAGAGCATTTATGGTGGGGAGTTGATCGGCTACTGGCACTGCTTTTTACATCATTGTCAGTGTTCCCTGACGGCTGGCAGGAAGTGGACCAACGTTTCCAGCTTTTGAGCTTGAGTGGTTGGATGGCGGTCATTATTCATCGGTTGTCGTTATGGCGAAGTTCGTCTCTATCGGTGATTGCCCTAATGGTATCTCTGGCCGCTTCCACCATGCGGACGGAGAAAAAAGACGACGCGTGGCAAATCACCATGCTGGATGTGGGACACGGGCTGGCTATAGCCCTGATACGGCAAGGGAAAGTTTTCCTATACGATACCGGTAATGCCTGGCCTGGTGGCGATGCGGCCCAGCAAGTGATTATTCCATGGTTGCGCTGGCACAATCTTACTCCTGAGCAAGTTGTTATAAGCCATGAGCACCTCGATCATCGCGGCGGCTTAATCAGTTTGCAGCGAGAATGGCCTTCATTGAAAATTCTCAGCCCACTGCGCTGGGCGGGGCATCACCCCTGTTTTCAAGGGCAGGAGTGGCAATGGCGGGGCTTACAATTTAGTGTGTTATGGCCCCCAACTCAGCCAGTCATGACGGGTAATAATGGTTCTTGTGTGGTGATGGTCAGTGACGGACACTTTCGGATTTTATTGACTGGAGATGTAGAGGCTGAGGCGGAATTGGCAATGCTCAAGAAGCGGTGGGGAATCTTACGTGCTGATATTATTCAGGTTCCTCATCACGGAAGCCGTACATCATCTAGCGCACCGCTATTGCGTGCTGTTTCCGCAAGTGCGGCGCTTGCATCAACGTCGCGCTACAACGCATGGCATTTACCCTCAGTGAAAGTCGTCCAACACTATAAATCTCAGGGATACAAATGGTATGACACGGCGCATTCAGGTCAGCTTACTATCGATATAAATAATGATAAATGGCAAATCAATGGCTTCAGAGAACAAATTTCACCCCGTTGGTATCATCAGTGGTTTGGTGTATCCCGGGATAATGGGTAGAATATGCGGCTATTTCATCTAATGCTGGTTTACTGAATGCATAACGATAAAGATCTTTCCACATGGCAGACCTTCCGCCGCCTTTGGCCGATGATTGCTCCTTTTAAGCCGGGTCTGATTGTGGCTGGTATTGCGTTAATCCTGAACGCTGCCAGTGATACCTATATGCTGTCTTTGCTTAAACCGTTACTGGATGATGGTTTTGGAAAAACTGATAAATCGGTGTTGCTATGGATGCCGCTGGTTGTTATCGCGCTAATGGTGCTGCGCGGTGCGACGAGTTACGTCTCCAGCTATTGTATCTCCTGGGTTTCTGGGCAAGTTGTCATGAACATGCGTCGTCGCTTGTTCAGCCACATGATGGGGATGCCGGTTGCGTTCTTTGACCAACAATCCACTGGCACACTGCTCTCACGTATTACTTACGATTCTGAACAAGTTGCTTCCTCATCTTCTAGCGCGTTAATCACCGTTGTACGTGAAGGCGCATCTATCATTGGCCTGTTTGTGCTGATGTTTTGGTATAGCTGGCAACTTTCGTTGATCTTGATTGTCCTGGCACCTATCGTTTCAATTGCGATTCGTCTGGTTTCCAAACGTTTCCGCAATATCAGCAAAAATATGCAAAACACCATGGGGCAAGTCACCACCAGTGCAGAGCAGATGCTGAAAGGCCATAAAGAAGTCCTGATCTTTGGTGGTCAGGAAGTGGAAACTGAACGCTTCAACAACGTCAGTAACCGTATGCGTCGCCAGGGAATGAAACTGGTTTCAGCTTCATCTATTTCTGACCCAATCATTCAGCTCATTGCTTCTCTGGCGCTTGCATTCGTTATTTACGCTGCAAGTTTCCCTAGTGTGATGGAAACGCTGACCGCCGGTACGATTACCGTTGTGTTCTCTTCAATGATTGCACTGATGCGCCCACTGAAATCACTGACTAACGTCAATGCTCAATTCCAGCGCGGTATGGCGGCTTGCCAAACTCTGTTCTCTATTCTCGACTCCGCGCAAGAGAAAGACGAAGGGACGCGTGTCATTGAACGTGCCAAAGGCGATGTTGAATTCCGTGACGTGACCTTTACCTATCCTGGTCGTGAAGTGCCTGCGCTGCGTAAGATCAACCTGAATATACCTGCCGGTAAGACGGTGGCATTGGTTGGGCGTTCCGGTTCCGGCAAGTCGACAATCGCCAGCCTGATGACGCGTTTTTACGATATTCAGGAAGGTAATATTACGATTGATGGGGTGGATATTCGTGAATACACCTTATCCTCTCTGCGTAATCAGGTTGCTCTCGTTTCACAAAACGTTCATTTGTTCAATGACACCATTGCCAACAATATCGCCTATGCACGTACTCAACAGTACAACCGTGCCGACATTGAAAATGCTGCACGTATGGCGTACGCAATGGACTTCATTAGCAAGATGGAGAACGGCCTGGAAACTATTATCGGTGAAAATGGCGTATTGCTCTCAGGGGGTCAACGCCAGCGTATTGCCATCGCTCGTGCATTATTGCGTGATAGCCCAATCCTGATTCTTGATGAAGCGACCTCCGCTTTAGATACGGAATCAGAACGTGCCATTCAGGCGGCGTTGGATGAACTGCAGAAAAACCGTACGTCACTGGTCATTGCTCACCGCTTATCAACCATTGAACAGGCTGATGAAATTGTGGTGGTGGAAGACGGTCGTATCGTGGAACGCGGTCCTCACGCAGAGTTGATTGAGCATCGTGGGGTTTACGCCCAACTACATAGAATGCAATTCGGTTCATGATAGAACGCATTTGGTCGGGAAAATCTCCCCTCTACCTTTTGCTGTTACCGCTCTCCTGGCTGTACGGCTTGGTGAGCGGTGCAATACGTCTTTGCTACCGGTTAGGAGTCAAAAAGTCCTGGCGTGCTCCGGTGCCGGTGGTGGTGGTTGGCAATCTGACGGCTGGTGGCAATGGTAAAACACCCGTTGTGATATGGCTGGTTGAACAACTACAGCAGCGCGGTATCCGCGTTGGGGTGGTTTCCCGTGGTTACGGCGGTAAAGCCGAGCACTACCCCTTGTTGCTCGACGATACTACCACCACCTCCCAGGCAGGTGATGAACCGGTACTGATCTATCAGCGTACTGGTGCTGCAGTTGCTGTCGCTCCACGCCGCAGTGAAGCGGTGCAAATGTTGGTGGAAAAAGCACAACCGCAGTTGATCATCACCGATGACGGTTTGCAGCATTATGCGTTAGCGCGTGACAAAGAAATCGTGGTCGTTGATGGTATCAGGCGCTTTGGCAATGGCTGGTGGCTTCCTGCCGGGCCGATGCGGGAACGAACGGGCCGTCTGGCCTCCGTTGATGCGGTCATCACCAATGGTGGTGAGGCTCAACCGGGTGAAATCGGCATGACATTGCAACCAGGTGAAGCGGTTAATTTGTTGACGGGGGAGCGCCGTCCGGTACATACACTGGGAAACGTGGTCGCTATGGCTGGAATTGGCCACCCGCCGCGTTTTTTCGCGACTTTACAGCAATGTGGTTTGACCCCGATTCGTACGGTCAGTCTCGCAGACCATCAGGCATTAAGCGAAAGTGACGTCGAGAAATTAGTGCAACCGGGTCAGACCCTGTTAATGACCGAAAAAGACGCAGTGAAATGCCGAGTATTCGTTACCGGTCATGATAACTGGTGGTTTTTGCCGGTGGATGCCCATCTGGCACAACCTCAAGCCGATGCGTTATTGCAGTCATTATTGGCGCTGGTGCGTTAAGCCTAATTTAGCGCACCAGAATTCGAGTTTGCTAAAGACAGGACTCTTTTATGTCCGTACCGCAACTGACTTTACGTGCCGCTCGTAACCTCCATCTCGCGGCGCAAGGATTGCTCTTAAAGCCCCGCCGCAGCCCAAAACCTACCGATGTTGTTGCGGCCATTAACCGCATGTCGTTGCTCCAAATCGATACCATCAATATTGTCGCTCGAAGCCCCTATCTGGTGTTATTCAGCCGTCTGGGGCATTTCCCGCAAACCTGGCTTGACGATGCTTTGCTTAACGGCGATTTAATGGAGTATTGGGCACACGAAGCCTGCTTTTTACCGAGAAAAGATTTTTCGTTGATCCGTCATCGGATGCTGAATCCCGAAAAAATGGGTTGGAAGTATCGTCCTGAATGGATGGTTGAGCATGCCGAAGAGATTGAAAAACTCCTGACTCATATTGAGAACCATGGCCCGGTACGTTCTGCTGATTTTGAACATCCCCGCAAAGGTACGAGCGGGTGGTGGGAGTGGAAGCCTCACAAGAAACATCTTGAGGGCCTATTTACAGCCGGGAAAGTCATGGTGATTGAGCGGCGCAATTTTCAGCGTGTCTATGATCTAACCTCGCGCGTAATGCCGCACTGGAATGATGAACTGCATCTTATCCATCAGCACGATGCCGAGCAGCAAATGCTGGAAAACAGTGCGCGCAGTCTCGGCATTTTCCGCCCTGAATGGTTGGCTGATTATTACCGGTTGAAGAATATCTCTATTAAGCCGTTGCTCACCCAATGGCAGGAAAAGGGGCGTGTTATCCCGGTTAATGTTGAGGGTGTTGGCGAAATGTGGCTGCACTGCGACCAGTTCCCATTACTTGCCAAAGCCGAACAAAACACGTTGCGGGCCACCCACACTGCGGTGTTATCACCGTTTGATCCTGTTGTCTGGGATCGTAAGCGTGCCGAAGCGCTATTTAACTTCTCTTATCGTCTTGAATGTTACACTCCCGCCGAAAAACGCAAATACGGATATTTCGTTTTGCCATTGCTGCATCAAGGCGCGCTTGTGGGGAGAGTGGATGCAAAAATGCATCGTAAATCCGAAGAACTGGAGATTATCAGCCTGTACCTTGAGGACGGGCCGAAGCCCAGCCAGTCCTTGATTAATGGCCTGCATACGGCATTTACTGATTTTGCTTATTGGCAAGGTGCTAAGCAGATTCGCCTCGGTAATATCCCGACGGAATTTGCTTCTTCATGGGGCGAAGGTTGGGAAATTAGCCCAGAGAACACGTGAGTTATGTTATTCTTTCGCCTTTGATGGCGGTCATTCTGGAGTAACCATGGATCATCGATTACTTGAAATCATCGCTTGCCCGGTTTGTAACGGCAAGCTCTACTTTAATCAGGAAAAGCAGGAGCTTATCTGCAAACCTGATCACCTGGCGTTTCCTCTGCGCGAGGGTATTCCAGTACTGCTGGAAACTGAAGCTCGAGTGCTGACTTCTGACGAGACTAATCCATGAGTTTTGTGGCAATAATTCCTGCTCGCTATGCTTCCACACGCTTACCGGGCAAACCGTTAAAAGATATTAACGGTAAACCAATGGTGGTTCATGTTCTGGACCGTGCACGCGAGTCGGGAGCTGATCGCATTATTGTTGCAACCGATCATGAAGACGTTGCTCGTGCTGTTGAAGCGGCGGGTGGCGAAGTGTGCATGACCCGGGCTGACCATCACTCTGGCACGGAACGTCTTGCTGAGGTTATTGAAAAATACCAGTTTAGCGATGATACCGTGATTGTGAATGTGCAGGGTGATGAGCCGATGATCCCTCCGGTTATCATTCGCCAGGTTGCCAGCAATCTGGCCAATAGCCAGGCGGGCATGGCAACACTTGCAGTGCCAATCGACTCTGCGGAAGAAGCATTCAATCCGAACGCGGTAAAAGTGGTGATGGATGCGCAGGGTTATGCACTTTATTTCTCCCGCGCGACTATCCCATGGGACAGAGACCGTTTTGCGCAGTCTCGCGAAAAGATTGGTGATTCTCTGCTGCGCCACATTGGTATCTACGGCTACCGTGCAGGTTTCATTCGTCGCTATGTGACCTGGGAACCAAGCCAGCTTGAACAAATCGAAATGCTCGAACAATTGCGCGTGCTGTGGAATGGCGAAAAAATCCATGTTGCCGTCGCGAAAGAAGTTCCGAGTATTGGCGTTGATACGCCTGAAGATTTAGAGCGTGTCCGTCAGGCGATGCGCTAACAGACCTGTCCTCATTGAAGTTGTAGGGTACAGAGCGTAGCTTACGTCCATGTATAAAAAAACCGGCGAAAAACGCCGGTTTTTTTATTATCTCAAGGCATATTGATCTCAGGTGATGACAACGTGCGCCCGCAAGCTCATTATAAAAACACCAGTGTTGCAAGGGGTAATGAGTCATGGAGCTGCTACGCAAGGAATTGAGTCATCTGCTGGGTGAAAAACTAAGCCGGATAGAGTGCATCAACGAACAGCCAAACACCGCTCTATGGTCGCTGTATGACAGCGAGGGTAATGCGATGTCTTTGCTGGCGAAAAGTTTTAGCACCCGAGGTCTTGCTGCGCAACTCGCCTGGAAAATGTCCATGCTGGCACGATCCGGTACGGTGCGTTTGCCTGTGGTCTACGGTGTGGTGACGCATGATGACACCCCAGGGCCAGACGTGCTTTTAATGGAGCGCTTGCGTGGCGTGCCGGTCGAAGCACCCACCCGCACGCCAGACCGCTGGGAACATCTAAAAGACCAAATTGTGGAAGGGCTGCTCGCCTGGCATCGCGTTGATAGCCGTGGTTGTGTGGGCCACGTCGACAGCACCCAAGAAAATATCTGGCCCTCATGGTATCGGCAGCGTGTCGAAATGCTGTGGACGACCCTCAATCAGTACCCCAATAATGGCCTGACCATGCAGGACCGCCGAATCTTGTTCCGTACCCGCGAATGTATGCCGCGCTTATTCGAAGATTTCAACGATAATTGCGTGCTGGTGCATGGTAACTTTACGCTCAGCAGCATGCTGAAAGACGGGCGCAGCGACCAATTACTGGCCATGGTTAATCCTGGAATGACGCTTTGGGCACCGCGTGAATATGAAATATTCCGTCTCTACGAACAAGGGCAGTCGGAAAGTCTGCTTTGGCATTATTTACAGCGAGCACCGGTAGCTGAGTCGTTCTTGTGGCGGCGGTGGATGTACGTCTTGTGGGATTGCATCGCGCAGCTGTTACAGTCGGGCCGACTTAATCGACCCGCCTTTGATATCGCTTCGAAAAACTTAATGCCCTGGCTCTCCTGACGATCCTTTTAACCATTGCCAGACGCGTCCCACACTTTCATAAATGGCACGATCGCTGTGCATTAACCAAACCGGCGCTGGGATAATTCGCTCCCATGGATTAAGTGGTGATGTAATGGCCATTTGATTAGCCGGTGCGGGAATCGGATTCAACCCAGCATGACGGAAGAAAATCACCGCACGCGGCAGATGGGATGCGGAACTCACCAATAAAAATGGCTGATGTCCAAGGGTTTTTGCAACCGCTGCCGCTTCTTCTTCAGTATCTTTTGGTTCTTCAAGCGTGATGATTTGCGAGCGCGGAACCCCAAGGCTTTCTGCCACCCGAGCCCCTGCTTCTGCGGTACTGACCGGATTTGTCACCGCTCGTGCACCGGTAAAGATCATTTTTGCGCGGGGATTAGCCTGCCACAGACGTACCGCTTCGGTCACGCGTGGCAAACTATTGTTGATAAGATTGGAACTTGGTGCCCATTCTGGGTTCCATGTATAGCCGCCGCCAAGCACCACGATGTAATCCACTTTTTCACTACCGCGCCAGGTTGGGTAGGTATCTTCAATAGGCTTGAGCATTTTGTCAGCCACCGGCTGCAGGCTAATCAGCAGCAAAACTAACCAGCTCAGGCTTAATAGCGTCTTTGCACTTTTTTGCCAACGGCTGAACCATAGCAAGCAAAGCGCAATACCCATCACCAATAATAAAAAGGGCAAGGGGAGCAGCAGCCCGCCGATATATTTTTTCAGGATAAAAAGCATGATTTATGGGTCCTTTTTTAGCCATACAGCAGGTAAACGCTGGTGATATTACACCAGACGGGTTCATTCTTGGCTCGGCTGTGCCAAAATAGCGGCCTTCTGAGATGATCCCTTTCCCCCATGGAGCCGTACCCGTGCGTGACCGCAATTTTGACGACATTGCTGAGAAGTTCTCACGCAACATCTACGGTACAACCAAAGGACAGCTCCGCCAGGCCATTTTATGGCAAGATCTTGATGCTCTGCTTTCCACGCTGCCTGAAAAATTACGCGTGTTGGATGCGGGGGGGGGCGAAGGGCAAACTGCGTGTGGACTTGCTGAACGCGGCCATGACGTCCTGCTTTGTGATGTTTCTGCTGAGATGATCTCCCGCGCCCAGGCCCTGGCCTGTGAAAAAGGTGTGAGCAGCAACATGCATTTCATACATTCATCAGCACAAGATATTGGTCAACATTTGGAAAAACCGGTTGATCTGATATTGTTTCACGCTGTGCTGGAATGGGTCGTCGACCCGCAAGCTGTGCTTAAAACCTTGTGGGAAAACCTTGCACCCGGCGGTGCTTTATCCTTGATGTTCTACAATGCTAACGGCTTGCTGATGCGAAACATGTTTGTCGGCAACTTCGAATATGTTCTCCAGGGTATGAAAAAGAATAAGAGAAAAACACTTTCGCCTGACAATCCGCTGCAGCCAGAACAGGTTTATCACTGGCTGGAGCAAATTGGCTGGCAGATTACCGGTAAAACCGGTGTGCGAGTGTTCCACGATTACTTGCGCGATAAGCACAAACAACGCGATGGTTTTGAGAATTTGCTTGAACTGGAAACGCGTTATTGCCGGCAGGAGCCTTTTGTGAGCCTCGGCCGCTATATCCACGTGACAGCAATCAAGCCGCTTGAGCCAAGGAAAAATTATGAGTGATGTTTCCCAGACAGTGCCGGAACTGGTTGCCTGGGCCAGGAAAAATGACTATTCGATTTCGCTACCGACAGAACGTTTGACGTTTCTGTTGGCGATCGCCACGTTGAATGGTGAGCGGCTCGACGGTGAAATGAGTGAAGGTGAACTGATTGATGCCTTCCGTCATGTGAGTGACGGGTTTGAGCAGACCAGTGAAACCATTAACGTTCGTGCCAATAACGCCATCAATGATATGGTGCGCCAGCGTTTGCTTAACCGTTTTGTCAGCGAAATCAACGAAGGTAATGCTATTTATCGCCTGACTCCACTCGGCATTGGCATCACTGATTACTACATTCGCCAGCGTGAGTTTTCGACGCTGCGTTTATCGATGCAATTGTCGATTGTGGCAGGTGAACTGAAACGCGCCGCCGATTCGGCAGATGAAGGCGGTGACGAATTCCACTGGCACCGTAACGTCTTCGCTCCCCTGAAATATTCTGTTGCCGAGATTTTTGACAGTATTGATCTCACCCAACGCATCATGGACGAGCACCAACAACAGGTTAAAGATGACATCGCGCAACTGCTGAACAAAGACTGGCGTGCCGCCATTTCCAGTTGCGAAATGTTATTGTCGGAAACCTCCGGCACATTGCGGGAACTACAAGACACCCTGGAAGCGGCGGGCGACAAACTGCAGGCTAACTTGCTACGTATCCAGGATGCGATTCTGGGGCGTGATGATCTGCACTTTGTTGACCGTTTGGTGTTTGATCTGCAAAGCAAACTCGACCGTATCGTCAGTTGGGGCCAACAGGCAATCGACTTGTGGATAGGTTACGACCGCCACGTTCATAAATTCATTCGTACCGCTATTGATATGGATAAAAACCGTGTCTTTGCCCAGCGTTTGCGTGTTTCGGTACAGAACTATTTCGATGCGCCATGGGCGCTGACCTATGCCAACGCCGACCGCTTGCTCGATATGCGCGATGAAGAGATGACATTACGTGACGAAGAAGTGACCGGCGAACTGCCAAGTGATTTGGAATTCGAAGAGTTTAATGAAATCCGCGAACAACTTGCCGCGATGATCGAGGCTGCACTACAGGTCTACAAAACCAGACAAGTGCCGCTAGATTTAGGCTTGGTAATGCGGGACTATCTGGCGCAATACCCACGCGTTCGTCATTTTGATGTGGCGAGAATCGTAGTCGACCAGGCGGTACGTCTGGGTGTGGCTGAAGCAGATTTTACTGGCTTGCCGCCACAGTGGCAGGCAATTAACGATTACGGAGCCAAGGTACAGGCGCATGTCATCAACAAATATTGAAAAAGTGATGCCAGTAAAACTGGCACAGGCGTTGGCCAATCCGTTATTTCCGGCACTCGATAGCCAATTACGTGCAGGTCGGCACGTTGGGCTCGACGAGCTGGATAATCATGCCTATTTGATGGACTTCCAGGATGAACTGGAAGAATTTTACACCCGCTATAACGTGGAGCTGATTCGCGCCCCGGAAGGTTTCTTCTATTTGCGTCCGCGCTCCACCACGCTGATTCCACGCTCTGTGCTGTCAGAACTGGATATGATGGTCGGTAAAATTCTTTGCTACCTCTATCTCAGCCCGGAGCGCCTGGCAAACGAAGGTATCTTCACGCAGGTTGAGTTGTACGATGAGCTGCTAACACTGGCGGATGAAAACAAGTTACTTAAACTTGTGAATAACCGTTCTACGGGCTCGGATCTCGACCGCCAAAAACTGCAAGAAAAAGTCCGTGCTTCATTAACTCGTTTACGCCGCCTCGGCATGATCTGGTTTATGGGCCATGACAGCAGCAAATTCCGTATCTCTGAATCTGTATTCCGCTTTGGCGCCGATGTGCGCGCTGGCGATGATGCGCGCGAAGCGCAATTACGCATGATCCGCGATGGAGAAGCGATGCCGGTGGAAACTCGTTTGCAACTCAATGATGAAACTGAAGAGTCGCAAGCTGTTCAGGATAACGCGGAGGATGAACAGGAATGATTGAACGCGGAAAGTTTCGCTCACTAACGCTGATTAACTGGAACGGTTTCTTCGCGCGTACTTTTGATTTAGATGAACTGGTGACCACACTGTCGGGTGGTAACGGTGCCGGTAAATCCACCACCATGGCGGCGTTTGTTACCGCACTTATCCCCGATTTAACACTGCTGCACTTCCGTAACACCACTGAAGCGGGGGCCACATCGGGTTCACGCGACAAAGGTCTACACGGTAAGTTAAAAGCAGGGGTCTGTTACTCACTGCTTGATGTGGTTAACTCGCGCCATCAACGTGTCGTCGTCGGTGTTCGCCTGCAACAAGTGGCAGGCCGTGACCGTAAAGTTGACATCAAACCGTTCGCGATTCAGGGATTACCCACTTCCATTCAGCCGACACAATTGCTGACGGAAACGCTCAATGAGCGTCAGGCTCGCGTACTGAGCCTGCAAGAACTGAAAGATAAAGTGGAAGCCATCGAAGGCGTTCAATTTAAACAGTTCAACTCGATTACCGATTACCACTCGCTGATGTTCGATTTGGGTATTGTCGCGCGTCGTCTGCGCAGCGCCTCGGATCGTAGCAAGTACTACCGTCTTATCGAAGCCTCGCTGTACGGCGGGATTTCCAGCGCGATTACCCGTTCTCTGCGCGACTATCTGTTACCAGAAAATGGCGGCGTGCGTAAGGCGTTCCAGGATATGGAAGCAGCATTGCGTGAAAACCGCCTGACGTTGGAAGCGATTCGCGTCACTCAGTCAGACCGTGATTTGTTCAAGCATTTGATTTCAGAAGCCACCAACTATGTGGCAGCGGATTACATGCGGCATGCCAACGAGCGACGTATTCATCTGGATAAAGCGCTCGAGTTCCGTCGTGAGTTATTGACCAGCCGTAAGCAACTGGCTGCAGAGCAATATAAACACGTCGAAATGGCGCGTGAACTTGCTGAACAAAGCGGTGCAGAAGGGGATTTGGAAACGGATTATCAGGCGGCCAGTGACCACCTGAACCTGGTGCAGACGGCGATTCGCCAGCAGGAAAAAATCGAGCGTTACGAAGCTGACCTCGACGAGCTGCAAATGCGCCTCGAAGAACAAAATGAAATTGTTGCTGAAGCTTCTGAGCAGCAAGAAGAGAATGAAGCACGCGCTGAAGCTGCTGAACTGGAAGTCGATGAGCTGAAAAGCCAACTTGCCGATTACCAGCAAGCGCTTGATGTTCAGCAAACGCGCGCCATTCAGTATCAACAAGCGTTACAGGCTCTGGAACGTGCACGTTCGCTGTGCCATCTGCCTGACCTGACCGCCGAAAGCGCGGAAGAATGGTCAGAAACTTTCCAGGCAAAAGAGCAGGAAACCACAGAAAAACTGCTGACACTGGAACAGAAAATGAGTGTGGCGCAAACGGCACATAGCCAGTTTGAGCATGCTTATCAGCTTGTCACCGCTATCAATGGCCCTGTGAGTCGCAGTGAAGCCTGGAGCGTTGCGCGTGAATTATTACGTGACAGCAATAACCAGCGCCATTTGATGGAGCAAGTTCAGCCGCTCAGAGCGCGCCTCAACGAACTTGAGCAACGTCTACGCGAACAGCAAGAAGCAGAACGCATGCTCGCTGAGTTCTGTAAGCGTCAAGGAAAACACTTTGATCCTGAGGATCTGGAAGTGTTGCACGAAGAGCTGTCTGAACGCATTGAGACCTTACAGCAGCGCGTTTCTGATGCCAGTGATCAACGCGCAAACCTGCGTCAGGAACAAGAGCAGATTCAGGCTCGTATCAAACGTCTCCAGCAGCGTGCACCTATTTGGCTGGCGGCACAAACCAGCCTCACGCAGCTGTGCGAACAGAGTCATGAGCAGTTTGAAAGCAGCCAGCATGTCACCGAATACATGCAGCAACTGCTTGAACGTGAACGTGAAGTCACGGTTGAACGTGACGAAGTCGGTGCGCGTAAACGGGCTATTGACGAAGAAATCGAGCGCCTGAGCCAACCAGGTGGTGCTGAAGACCCGCGTTTAAATGCGCTGGCTGAACGTTTTGGCGGCGTGTTGTTGTCCGAAATTTATGACGATATCAGCCTTGATGATGCCCCTTACTTCTCGGCATTATATGGCCCATCACGTCACGCCATTGTGGTGCCAGATTTATCGCTGGTGCGCGAGCAATTAGACAACCTGGAAGATTGCCCGGAAGACCTTTATTTAATTGAAGGGGACCCGTCTTCCTTCGATGACAACGTCTTTACGGTTGAAGAGCTAAACGCTGCCGTTCTGGTGAAAACGGCTGAACGCCAGTGGCGTTATTCTCGTCTGCCCGAGTTGCCAATATTTGGCCGCGCCGCGCGCGAAAATCGCCTTGAAAACCTGCATGCTGAACGTGAAACCCTGGCAGAGCGTTTTGCGACACTGTCGTTTGATGTTCAGAAATCACAGCGTTTGCACCAGGCATTCAGTCGTTTCATCGGCCAGCATTTGGGTGTGGCATTTGACGACGACCCGGAAGCGGAAATTCGTCAGCTCAACACCCGTCGTGGTGAAGTTGAACGTGCTATCAGCAGCCATGAAAACGACAATCTGCAACAGCGTCAGCAATATGATCAGGCTAAAGAAGGGGTTGACCAGCTTAACCGCCTGTTGCCGCGTATTAGCTTACTCAATGATGAAACGCTGGCTGACCGCTGCGATGAAATCCGTGAACGCCTTGACGAAGCCGATGAAGCCGCACGCTTCCTGCATCAGTTTGGCAACCCACTTGCAAAACTCGAAGCGGTAGCATCGGTACTGCAAAGTGACCCTGAGCAGTTCGAACAGTTAAAAGAAGATTATCAGTACGCACAACAGGTCCAGCGCGATGCCCGCCAGAAGGCGTTTGCCTTGACTGAAGTGGTCCAGCGACGGGCGCACTTTAGCTACTCTGATTCCGCTGCGATGCTCGATGGTAATAGCGATTTAAATGAAAAATTGCGTAGCCGCCTGGCGCAAGCGGAAGCTGAGCGTACTCGTTCCCGTGAAGCATTGCGTCAGCATGCACAGCAATTAAGTCAGTTCAGCCAGTTAATGGCGTCGCTGAAAAGCTCCTTTGATACCAAAAAAGAGCTGTTAACCGATCTGCATAAAGAACTGCAAGACATTGGTGTTCGTGCTGATATTGGCGCTGAAGAACGTGCCCGCTCACGTCGTGACGAATTACACACAGCATTGAGCAACAACCGTGGCCGTCGTAATCAGCTCGAAAAAGCACTGACTTATTGCGAAGCGGAAATGAGCAACTTGACTCGCAAACTCAAACAGCTAGAACGTAGCTATTTTGAAATGCGCGAACAGGTTGTCACCGCGAAAGCGGGCTGGTGTGCCGTGATGCGTATGGTGAAAGATAATGGCGTTGAGCGCCGTCTGCATCGTCGCGAACTGGCTTATGTCACCGGTGATGAGCTGCGTTCTATCTCGGATAAAGCTTTGGGTGCGCTGCGTTTGGCCGTTGCGGATAACGAACACCTGCGCGATGTATTGCGCATGTCTGAAGATCCTAAGCGTCCAGAACGTAAGATTCAATTCTTCGTTGCGGTTTATCAGCATCTTCGCGAACGTATTCGTCAGGACATTATCCGTACCGATGACCCTGTTGAAGCCATCGAGCAGATGGAGATTGAACTGAGCCGCCTGACGGAAGAACTGACTTCACGCGAGCAAAAACTGGCAATCAGTTCTCGCAGCGTGGCGAATATCATTCGTAAGACGATTCAGCGTGAGCAAAACCGTATCCGCATGCTCAACCAGGGCCTACAAAGTGTCTCCTTCGGCCAGGTGAACAGCGTGCGTCTGAATGTGAACGTGCGTGAAACCCATGCGATGTTGCTGGATGTGCTTTCAGAACAACATGAGCAGCATCAGGACTTGTTTAACAGCAATCGCCTGAGCTTCTCCGAAGCATTAGCAAAACTGTATCAACGTCTGAATCCACAAATTGATATGGGCCAACGCACACCGCAAACCATCGGTGAAGAGCTGCTCGATTACCGTAACTATCTCGAAATGGAAGTAGAGGTTAACCGTGGCTCAGATGGTTGGCTGCGTGCGGAAAGTGGTGCATTGTCGACCGGTGAAGCTATCGGTACCGGGATGTCGATTTTGGTCATGGTGGTTCAAAGCTGGGAAGAAGAGTCGCGCCGTTTACGCGGAAAAGACATCTCCCCATGCCGTTTGCTGTTCCTCGATGAGGCGGCACGTTTGGATGCGAAGTCGATTGCCACGCTGTTTGAGTTGTGCGAACGACTTGAAATGCAACTGATTATTGCAGCCCCTGAGAATATCAGTCCAGAAAAAGGCACCACCTATAAGCTGGTACGTAAGGTTGTTCAGAACCATGAACATGTTCACGTTGTTGGGTTGCGGGGCTTTGCGCCACCGCTTCCCGAGCCCGTCGCTGACACCTTAGAGGCATCATAAAGAACTGCGGGCTACGGCCCGCATTTTTTTTGTTTGCTCTTAATCTTTAATTTTATTTACATTTATACGGGCAATTAAGATTCGCCGTTTATATACTGATCTTAAAACCCAGCGACAAAAGCTAGGTATAAACAGGGGGCAAGGGATGTTGCTTACAAAATTGCACGGTTTTCGACTGTCAGCACTTACGTTTGGGCTGGCACTCAGTTTCGCTCCACTGTTTATGGCACATGCCGATGAGCCAGCAGTCGTTCCATCTGACAGTTCTGCGGTAAGTATTGAACCCACGAGCTCTCCAGACCAGCCGTTACCGCAATCTAACGCTACCGCTAATATGGTGGGCGTGTTACCGCTTGATTCGGCCGGCATGTCTGCTGCACAAAGTCGTTCTCAGCTGATTGCTCAATTGCCGACGGGTTACACGCCTGTTTACCTGAATGCACTCTCGGCGTTCTATGCTGCGCGCGAAATGAAGCCGATGTGGGAGAATCGCGATGCGGTTAAAGCTTTCCAGCAACAACTTGCTGAACTGGCGATTGCAGGCATTCAGCCACAATTCACCACCTGGGTTGAGTTGCTCACCGATTCGTCCGTTACGGGTTTAACCCGTGATATCGTGTTGTCTGATGCGATGATGGGGTATCTGCAATTTGTTTACGGTATCCCAATGGAAGGCAACCGCTGGTTGTACAGCACCAAGCCGTACAAAATGCAGACGCCGCCAATTTCTGTGATTAACCAATGGCAGGTGGCAATTGATCAGGGAACGCTGGCGAGTTTTGTCGACACGTTGGCTCCTCAGCATCCGCAATACACCAAATTGCATCAATCATTGGTGCATTTGTTAAGTGACTCCCGACCGTGGCCGCAATTGACTGGCAGCGAAACGCTGCGTCCAGGTCAGTGGAGCAACGATACGCCCGCGCTCAGAGAGATCCTTGCCCGTACCGGTATGTTGCAAGCTGAGCCTGTGATACCGCTTCCTGAACGCACGAGTGTGTCTACTGCTGCCGTTGCAGTCAGCCCATCGGCCATTCAGTTAGACAGTGAACAGACTGTTCAACAGACCCCTGAAGCGGTCGCCGGTCAGAAAAAGAAATCGGCTCCAGCGGTTCGAAGTGTCTACAGCAACGAGTTGGTGGAAGGGGTGAAACGCTTCCAGAAATGGCAGGGGCTGGGTGTTGATGGGTCAATCGGGCAATTAACACGTGACTGGCTGAATGTGACTCCACAACAGCGTGCTTCACTGGTGGCGTTAAATATTCAGCGTTTGCGCTTACTGCCGAAGAAACTCGATACCGGGATTATGGTCAATATCCCTGACTATTCACTGAGCTATTACCTTAATGGCAGTGAAGTATTGGCTTCGCGCGTTATTGTTGGGCGCCCAGACCGTAAAACACCCATGATGAGCAGTGCGCTCAATAATGTGGTGGTTAACCCACCATGGAATGTCCCACCTACGCTTGCGCGCAACGATATTCTGCCAAAAGTACATCAGGACCCCGGTTATCTCGACAAGCATGGTTATAGCGTTCTGCGTGGTTGGAGCAACAATGCAGAGTCCATTGACCCATGGGGTGTCGATTGGGGCACTATCACTGCAAGCAATTTGCCATTCCGCTTCCAGCAAAAACCAGGGGCTCAGAACTCGTTAGGGCGCTATAAGTTTAATATGCCAAGTTCTGAGGCTATCTATTTGCATGACACACCCAATCACAATCTGTTCCAGAAAGATGCGCGTGCGCTGAGTTCAGGCTGCGTAAGGGTCAATAAAGCTTCTGAGCTGGCAAACATGCTGCTACAAGATGCGGGTTGGAATGATGCACGGATTTCGAGCCAACTCAAAGACGGCAGTACCAAATATGTGAATATTCGTCAGACCATCCCGGTCAACCTCTACTACCTGACGGCATTTGTCGGTGACGATGGACGAACACAATACCGTACAGACATTTACAATTATGATCTCACCGCGCGATCTGGTGCACAAATCCTCTCGAAAGCTGAACTATTGATTCGGTAAATGCAGCAATTCTAATGAATTAGCGGTCGTAATAATTGTGAAACTCATCCGGGGCCTCTACAGGCCCCGGTTTATCTGGGTTTTAGCCTGTCTTGACTCACGTTGTTTTGGCAGTTAAGGTGCCAGGCAGTGCGCCTGAAGGGCATATTATTCGATCGTTTTTTACATGTAGACTTGGACATCATGGACAAATTTGACGCAAACCGCCGCAAGTTGCTGGCGTTGGGTAGCGTGGCTTTAGGTGCCTCGCTGTTTCCAACACAAGCCTTTGCCATGCTATCAACACCGCGCCCACGCATTCTGACTCTTAATAATTTGCATACTGGTGAGTCATTGAAGGCCGAATTTTTTGATGGTAAAGGCTATATTCAGGATGAATTAGCAAGGCTTAATCATTTCTTCCGTGATTATCGCGCGAATAAAATTAAATCCATCGACCCAAAATTATTCGACCAGCTCTATCGCCTGCAAGGCCTGTTGGGGACGAACAAACCCGTACAACTGGTATCCGGTTATCGCTCTTTAGACACCAATAATGAGCTACGTGCTCGTAGCCGTGGTGTGGCCAAAAAAAGCTATCACACCAAAGGTCAGGCAATGGATTTCCATATTGAAGGGATTTCGTTGAGCAATGTTCGCAAAGCAGCATTATCTATGCGCTCAGGTGGTGTAGGATACTACCCCAGAAGCAACTTTGTGCATATTGATACCGGGCCACTAAGGCACTGGTAAAACAACGGAATCCGGCGAATGTTGCCGGTATTGGAGTGTCATGAACTATCACATTATTCCGGTTACCGCGTTTGCCCAAAACTGTTCATTAGTTTGGTGTGAAGAAACGCTACAAGCAGCAGTGGTTGATCCTGGCGGCGAAGCTGAAAAAATCATCCAGCAAGTCACGGCGAAAGGCGTGATGGTCACACAGATCCTGCTAACGCATGGTCACCTTGATCATGTTGGAGCCGCCGCTGAACTGGCAGAACATTACGGTGTTCCAGTTATTGGTCCGGAAAAAGAAGACGAATTTTGGCTACAAGGTTTACCGGCGCAAAGCCAGATGTTTGGGCTTGAAGAGTGTTTGCCACTGACGCCAGATCGTTGGCTGATTGAAGGCGATAATGTGTCGGTGGGAAATGTGCCATTAAAAGTCCTGCATTGCCCGGGCCATACTCCAGGCCATGTCGTGTTCTTTGATGCGCAATCTCAGTTACTGATTTCCGGTGATGTGATTTTCAAAGGTGGAGTGGGGCGAAGTGATTTCCCACGTGGCGACCACGCAGCACTTATTGACTCGATTAAACGTAAACTGTTGCCACTAGGCGATGATGTGACGTTTATTCCAGGCCACGGCCCGCTGTCTACTTTGGGCTACGAGCGTCTGCATAATCCCTTCCTGCAAGACGAATTACCGGTCTGGTAAAATAAGAAGAGCCGCATTGAGCGGCTCTTTTTTTATCGGCTTTGCTCTTACAGCACAGCGACAATGGCTTCGCAAAGTGGAGCCATGTTGTCCGGCGTCATCCCCGCAACGTTCACACGTCCGGAAGCAACCGCATACACACCAAACTCTTCACGTAAACGCAGCACCTGCTCTTTGGTCAGGCCGCTGAACGAGAACATGCCGTTCTGGTTAATGATAAAGCTAAAGTCGCGGTTAGCGCCTTTCTCTTGCAGGGTATTCACGAACAACTGGCGCATACGGTGAATACGCTGACGCATGTCAGACAGCTCTTGTTCCCAAAGAGTACGCAGCGCGTCATTGCTCAGAATGGTCGCAACAACTGCGGCACCGTGTGCTGGTGGGTTAGAGTAGTTGGCACGAATAACAGACTTCATCTGGCTGAACGCACGATCCACGGTATCTGCATCAGCAGCCACCAGCGTACAAGCACCTACGCGCTCATTGTACAGACCAAAGTTCTTGGAATAAGAGCTGGCAACAATCAGCTCCTGGTGGCTTGCAGCAAAAATGCGAAGGCCTTCAGCATCTTCTTCCAGACCACGAGCAAAGCCCTGATAGGCGAAATCAAACAGTGGCAACCAGCCTTTAGCCAGTGACATCTCTGCCAGAGTTTTCCACTGCTCAGCCGTTGGATCAATACCGGTTGGGTTATGGCAGCAACCATGGAACAACACGACATCGCCCGCTTCTGCAGCTTGTAGGCTGTTAATCAGGCCATCGAAATTCAGAGAGTGGTTCTGCGCGTCATAGTAATCATACTCGCACACTTCAAGCCCAGCTGCGTTAAACACGCTCTTGTGGTTTGGCCAGCTTGGATTGCTCACCCACACACGTTTGGCTGTGGTGTTTTTAGCGATGAAATCAGCGGCAATACGCAGTGCACCCGTCCCACCAGGGGTCTGTGCCGTGCGAGCACGTTTGTTCGCACTCAGCGCATTATTTTTCCCGAACAGCAATTCTTGGGTGCAATTGCCAAACTCTGGAATACCGTCAATACCGAGGTAGTTCTTGGTATTCTCATTTTCCAGCAGATACAGTTCAGCCTTTTTAACGCAGGTCAAAACCGGAGTTTTGCCTGTTTCATCCTTATATACACCAATGCCGAGGTTAATTTTAGTCAGACGGTCATCGGCGCGAAACAAATCGGCCAAACCAAGAATTGGATCAGCTGGAGCAGCGGTAATCTTCTCAAACATGACGAGTTTCCATTGTGGTATCGAGGGAGTGACGCACTCAGGTTAACTGCTGTTTTAGCAAATGCCAACCGTTTGCAATAAAAAGAAACCGCACGGGTCACAAGTTATTTTTTTCGACTTTTTAGACATAAAAAAACAGGGCCGAAGCCCTGTTTTTAAACCATCCTGGCAACAAAGTTGCTGGATAATTAGAACTGGTAAACGATACCAACAGTAGCCTGGTCGTCTGTTGCCAGACCAGCAGCTTCGCTGTAGCTGTTGTCGTCCAGCAGGTTGAACTTATACGCAGCGTATACGTTCATGTTTTTGTTGAAGTAGTACCAGGTACCCACTTCTACGTATTTCTGCAGGTCAGCATCACCGCCGGTGAAGCCATCAACGCCGCCACGAGCTTTCAGCTCCTTACCTTTAGACTGAACGTAAGCGATGGATGGACGCAGACCGAAGTCGAACTGGTACTGAGCTACAGCTTCGAAGTTCTGAGTTTTGTTAGCGAAGTTGCTATCAGCTTCACGAGTCATGTTCAGAGTTTCTGCATACATGATTGCAGCATAGATGTTGTTCGCATCGTATTTAGCAGCAGTTGACCATGCTTCAGCGCGGTCACCACCAGCACTCGCCCAATCAGCGCTAGTTGCAGCTGCACGTTGTTCGAAAGTACGGTTAGCAGACTCGTAACCAGCAGCAATACCGAAGCCTTCGCCGATGTCATAAGTTACAGCGGTGCTGTAGCCGTCGCCATTTGCTTTAGCGCCGTTACCAGCACGACCTAAGTCGATGACTCCGTTATCATCCACAAATGCACCAACTACGTTGCTACGCTCGTTTTTACCCTGGTATTGCAGAGCAAATGCCAGGCCATCAACCAGACCGAAGAAGTTGCTGTTACGGTAGGTCAGAAGGCCATTAGAACGACCGTTCATGAAGTTGTCGGTAGCAACCCAAGTATCGCCGCCCCAAGAAACCAGCATATCGGTATAAGCCGCTACGTCGTAGATTGCGCCATAGTTACGGCCGTAATCCAGGGAGCCTGCATCACCAAATTTCATACCAGCGAATGCCAGACGAGTCGCTGTACCCTGACCACCTTCCGGGTTGGAGGCGTTCATGTTGTATTCCCACTGGCCGTAACCGGTCAGTTGGTCATTGATCTGAGTTTCGCCTTTGAAACCGATACGAGCGTAAGTGGAATCACCGTTGCCGGTGTTGTCACCACTTGTAGTCCATCCGTGCTCGCCTACAGCTTTGCCGTAGAAGTCCAGTTTGTTGCCGTTTTTGTTATAGATTTCTGCAGCGTTTGCTGCACCGGCTACCAGCAGAGCAGGGATTACCACTGCCAGAATATTGCGCTTCATCATTATTTATTACCCTCATTAGGTTTTTTTGTGACACCTGCCACTGCCGTCAATAATTCTGTACGGAACTATTGATGAGAGTTTGGTGTCTTTCTGTGTCTGTCAGGCATCTTTCCATCCATGAAACCGTTTCGCTAGCCAGAAAGTGCTACAAACATCGAGAGTTGGTAACCAAAAGAAAGTATGTGTAACTAAATGTGTATTTGATGGAACTTTGTGAACTATCTCAAACTAATTCACCGCTTCGCTTAAAAAAGCACCAACTCTAATCTATATATATGAATTACTTATCTTTAATATGCATTATGAAAAATAGAGTGAATTTTTTGCTTACATTTGTACATTCTTTGAGTGGTTTTTGGATGTCTGGATATCTGAGCGAATTTTATTCAAATGTGCTAAGTCGGTATGAGAGTTGAGAGTGCAAGCAGAAAGTAGGGTTATTGTGTGTTTTCTTGTTTCGCAGACACACTTAGTAACGGCGTAGTTGTGAAATGGGGTTGAAATTGACGTTTGTTTAACTTTCGTTGAAGAAAAAAGACGTTCGCGCGGCAGATGTAAAAAAGGCCAGCGATGCTGGCCTTAGAAAAATGTGTGGTTTTAGAAGTTCGCGTTACGTGGTGTACGTGGGAATGGAATCACGTCACGAACGTTCTGAACACCTGTTACATAAGCAATCAGACGCTCAAAACCAAGACCGAACCCGGAGTGAGGAACGGTGCCATAACGACGCAGATCACGATACCACCAGTAGTCTTCTTTGTTCAGACCCATCTCAGCCATGCGCGCATCCAGCACATCCAGACGTTCTTCACGCTGAGAACCACCGATGATTTCACCAATACCTGGCGCTAACACGTCCATTGCGGCAACAGTTTTACCGTCTTCGTTAAGGCGCATATAGAAGGCCTTAATCTCTTTCGGATAGTTTTTCACAACTACCGGTGCCTTGAAGTGTTGCTCGGCAAGATAACGTTCATGCTCAGAAGACAGGTCAACACCCCAGTAAACAGGGTTCTCGAACTTCTGACCACAATTCTCGAGAATGGTAACAGCGTCGGTGTAATCAACCTGCGCAAAGTCAGCTTCGATGAAGCGCTGTAAACGTTCCACTGCATCTTTGTCAACGCGCTCAGCGAAGAACTCCATGTCATCCATACGCTCGTCAAGCACGGCTTTGAAGACATACTTCAGCATGGCTTCAGCCAGGCCTGCAACATCGTCAAGATTGGCGAAAGCGACTTCTGGCTCCAGCATCCAAAACTCAGCCAGGTGACGGCTGGTGTTGGAGTTTTCAGCACGGAAGGTTGGGCCAAAGGTATAAACCTTGGACAGCGCACACGCATAGGTTTCGCCGTTCAACTGGCCGGATACGGTCAGGAACGCTTCTTTACCAAAGAAGTCTTTATCGAAATCAATTTTACCCGCATCAGTACGCGGCAGGTTTTCGAGATCAAGCGTAGAAACGCGGAACATCTCGCCTGCGCCTTCGGTGTCTGACGCAGTAATCAGCGGCGTGGAGACCCAGAAATAACCATTTTCATGGAAGAACCGGTGCAGCGCTTGAGCCAGGGTATGACGCACGCGAGCCACAGCGCCAATCATGTTAGTGCGCGGGCGCAGGTGAGCCACTTCACGCAGATACTCGATGCTGTGGCGTTTTGCCGCCATCGGGTAAGTGTCAGGATCATCAACCCAGCCGGTCACTTCAACTTCAGTTGCCTGGATTTCAAAGCTCTGGCCCTGACCAAGAGACTCTACAACTTTACCCGTTACGACAACGGAACAGCCGGTTGTCAGGCGCAGTACGTCATCATTGTAATTAGGCAGAGAATTATTAATGACGGCCTGTACAGGAGAGAAGCAGGAACCGTCATAGACGGCGAGGAAGGAGATACCAGCTTTTGAATCTCTTCGAGTACGCACCCACCCGCGCACGGTGACTTCTTGGTCAACGGCTACGCGGCCCTGGAGTACGTCGGCTACAGGCACAACGCTCATATATTTCTCTCTATTAATTGGTCAGTGACAAAAAAAATAAATACCCACAATCGGGGGTTATCTATGTTACCTGTCGCGAGCCTACAGACAAGCAGAAAAATCAATATCCCCTTAATCTTTCAAGTTGCAGGTGTGTTAGCTGCTCTCGCTCACCCCTGTCACTTACTCATGTAAGCTCCTGGGGATTTGCTCGTTTGCTGCCTTCCTGCACCTCGAAATCTTTTGCGCATAGAGATGAAGAAATACAATAAAGAAGGGAACCCATGAACAAGATGAATACTGTTCATGGGTTTTATCAGGATTAACTGGCTTTCTTAACCAGGGGCAAATCGAAGGCTTTACGCAGCGCCTGGACAAAGGCCTTATCGTGGCAAATTGTTTTGCCCGGGCTGTCAGACAGTTTGGCAACCGGCTTGCCATTGCACTCCACCAGCTTAATCACAATGTTAAGCGGTTTTACCTGTGGAATATCGCAAGTCAAACGGGTGCCAATACCAAAACTCAAATTGACCCGGGCGCAGAAATGTCGATATAGCTCAATGGCTTTTGGCAAATCGAGGTTATCAGAAAACACCAGCACTTTAGTTTTTGGGTCGATGCCGAGTTTTTCGTAATGGGCGATAGCTTTTTCGCCCCATTCAACCGGATCCCCAGAATCGTGACGCAGCCCTTGATAACGGCGGGCAAACGCGAGGTCAAAGTCACGTAAGAAGGCATCCATGGTGATGCAATCGGTCAGCGCGATACCTAGCTTATCTGGGTATTCATCAAGCCACGCCTGAAGTGCAGCACGCTGGCTATTGGCAAGAGTTGGGCTGATTTGTTGATGCGCCTGGAACCATTCATGAGCTTGGGTGCCCATCGGGGTTAATTTCAGGCGACGGGCCAGGTCATAATTACTGGTGCCAACGAACCACGATTCTTGTTGCAGACGGCTGACGATAGCCTCCTGAACTTCACGCGAGAAACGGCGACGGGTACCAAAATCCATCAAGCGGAATGCAGAAAGATCGATATCTGTCGTCAGTTCTTTGAACTGGAGCAATTTGCTTTCCAGACTCGCTAAAGCCATTTGTGGGGTTACGCTCGGTGAGCGGTGTTGATGCACCACTTCGCTGATCACGGCCAGCAATGGGACTTCCCACATAATCACTTCCAGCCACGAACCGGTTAGACGAATATCTAAGTGGCCGTTGTTATTGCTGATGTGCACCTGAGTGGGGTCGTAGCGGAAAGTACGCAGCCACGTGAGATAATCTGCTTTGAAGAACGGCAGCGTTTCCAAAAAGGAGAACTCCTCGTCATTCAGCACGAGGTGTTGCATTAAATCTACCTGTTCACGGATGGCATCAGCATAGACGCCCAGCAGGTCGTCACCGCGGCAACGGAACTCGGCCGCGACGCTCACGTCGTGATAACGGTGGAATACCGCTTGCTGCATATGAAGCTTATAGGCGTCAGTATCCAGTAGCGTTTGCAAAATCGGGGAAGCGTGTCGTGTCATGGCGCGTTGCAGCATCCTCTCACTGGAGCGTTTCCATCAAGGGCTAAGCAGATAAAAGACGCAGGAGTATACCCTGATTATCTGTTTATTAAACCTGGATCACAACACACGGGCATTTTGTGGTCGATGGCAATTTGTGCCGTCCCGTCATACTTCAAGCCGCAGCGGCGTTGGCTGCACTCACAAACCCCAGTCACTGACTTTAGTAAGCTCCTGGGAATTTGCTCCCTTGCCGCCTTGCTTCGACATGAATTATTTAGGGAATACTGGCGATATTAGCCTCAAAAGTTGAAGATTCTGCGTGGCAACATTCGGGCAACAGGAATAGACTAAACTCCGCAAACTTACGGATGATGTATAAGGTTTTTTATGACACAACAGCCACAAGCCAAATATCGCCACGACTACCGTGCGCCGGATTACACGATTACCGATATCGATTTGACCTTTGACCTTGATGCCGCAAAAACCCTGGTCACAGCGATTAGCCAGATTACCCGCCAGGGCACGGCAGGTGCACCACTGCGTCTTGATGGCGAAGACCTGACGCTGGTGTCTGTGGCTGTAAATGGTACCACCTGGGAAGATTATCGCCAGGAAGAGGGCGCATTGATCATCGAGTCATTGCCTGAAGCCTTCACGCTGACCATTGTTAACGAAATCAGCCCTGCGACTAATACAGCGCTGGAAGGTCTGTACCTTTCAGGTGATGCGCTTTGCACGCAGTGTGAAGCTGAAGGTTTCCGCCACATTACCTGGTATCTCGACCGACCAGACGTTCTGGCGCGCTTCACCACTAAAATCATTGCCGATAAAAAACAGTATCCATTCCTGTTATCCAACGGCAACCGCATTGCTGAGGGCGAACTGGAAAATGGTCGTCATTGGGTGCAATGGCAAGATCCGTTCCCAAAACCGTGTTACCTGTTTGCGTTGGTGGCAGGGGATTTTGACGTCCTACGCGATACCTTTAAAACCCGTTCAGGCCGCGATGTTGCACTGGAATTGTTTGTCGACCGTGGCAATCTGGACCGTGCGAGCTGGGCGATGACGTCGCTGAAAGCATCGATGAAATGGGATGAAACCCGTTTCGGTCTCGAGTATGACCTCGACATTTATATGATTGTTGCCGTCGACTTCTTCAACATGGGCGCCATGGAAAACAAAGGGCTGAACGTCTTTAACTCCAAATATGTCCTGGCGCGTGCGCAAACGGCGACCGATAAAGACTACCTCGATATCGAACGTGTTATCGGCCACGAATACTTCCACAACTGGACCGGCAACCGTGTGACGTGCCGTGACTGGTTCCAGTTGAGCCTGAAAGAAGGCCTGACTGTTTTCCGTGATCAAGAATTTAGCTCTGACCTCGGTTCACGCGCGGTAAACCGCATTCAAAACGTGCGCACCATGCGTGCCGCCCAGTTTGCCGAAGACGCAAGCCCGATGGCACACCCGATTCGCCCGGATAAAGTGATTGAAATGAACAACTTCTACACGTTGACCGTGTATGAAAAAGGTTCTGAAGTTATCCGTATGCTGCACACTTTACTGGGCGAAGAAAACTTCCAGAAAGGCATGCAACTGTACTTCGAACGTCATGACGGCAGTGCGGCTACCTGTGATGATTTCGTGCAAGCGATGGAAGATGCGTCAAATGTTGACCTGTCACATTTCCGCCGTTGGTACAGCCAGGCAGGCACGCCAGTCGTCACCGTTCATGACGACTACGATCCAGAAAAAGAGCTCTACACGCTGACCGTCAGCCAGGCGACACCGCCAACGGCTGAGCAACAGGAAAAGCATCCGTTACATATTCCGTTCGACATCGAACTGTATGACAACGAAGGCAAAGTTATTCCGTTGCAGAGAAATGGTCACCCCATTCACCCTGTGTTGAATGTGACTCAGGAAGAGCAGACATTTGTCTTTGATAATGTCTACTTCCAACCGGTTCCATCGTTGCTGCGTGAATTCTCGGCACCTGTAAAACTGGAATACAAATGGAGTGACCAGCAACTTACGTTCCTGATGCGCCATGCTCGCAACGATTTCTCCCGTTGGGATGCCGCGCAAAGTCTGCTGGCGACCTACATTAAGCTGAACGTCAACCGCAGCCAGCAAGGGCAGCCATTGTCTCTGCCGCTGCATGTGGCCGATGCGTTCCGCGCCATTTTGCTGGATGAGAACATTGACCCGGCACTGGCAGCAGAAATTCTGACGCTTCCTTCGCAAAACGAAATTGCTGAACTGTTCCAGAAAATCGATCCGCAGGCGATTGCCGCAGTGCATGAAGCCTTAACGCGCACCCTGGCAAACGAACTGGCGGATGAGTTCCTGGCGGTTTACAACGCCAACAAACTCGATGCTTATCGCGTAGAACATGCGGATATTGGTAAACGGACACTGCGTAACACTTGTCTGCGTTATCTGGCCTTTGGCGAACAACAGCTTGCTGAACAGCTGGTGCGTCATCAGTATCAAAGTGCCGATAACATGACGGATTCTATCGCTGCCTTGTCTGCAAGCGTAGTTGCGCAATTGCCATGCCGTACAGAACTGCTGGCGGCGTTTGATGAGAAGTGGCATCAGGATGGTCTGGTGATGGACAAGTGGTTTGTCTTGCAGGCAACAAGCCCTGCGGCAGACACGCTGAGCAACGTGCGTGAGTTGCTGAACCACCGTTCATTTAGCCTCGGTAACCCCAACCGCGTGCGTTCGCTCATTGGCGCATTTGCGGCGGCTAACCCGTCAGCCTTCCATGCACTCGATGGCAGCGGTTATCAATTTATGGTGGAAATGCTCAGCGAGTTGAACCACCGTAATCCGCAGGTGGCATCGCGTTTGATTGAGCCGTTAATTCGACTGAAACGTTATGATGCGAAACGTCAGGAAATGATGCGTGCGGCACTGGAACAACTGAAAGGGTTGGAAAACCTGTCCGGTGATTTGTTCGAGAAGATTTCTAAAGCGTTGGCTTAATCAGTAAAGCGGCGGGTGACACTTCGTTTACCCGCCCTACAAAATCGTAGGGTGGATAAGCGATGAGCGTCATCCACCATGAAATTCAACCGGTGCGCACCACGCGTTCCGGTTCTTCCACCACCTGCCGCTTCATAACACGCTCTAACACCTGCGCTTCCAGTTCAGCCAGGCGCACAGAGCCGAGCTTACGTGGACGCGGTAAATCAATCGTCAAATCGAGCCCAATCTTCCCTTCTTCAATCAACAAAACCCTGTCTGCCATGGCGACGGCTTCGCTGACATCGTGTGTCACCAGCAACACGGTAAAACCATGCTCCTGCCACAGCGAAACAATTAATTCCTGCATTTCAATACGCGTCAGGGCATCCAACGCACCTAATGGCTCATCGAGTAACAACAGACGTGGGCGATGAATCAGTGCGCGAGCTAGCGCCACACGCTGCTTTTGCCCACCAGAAAGGGCTGCTGGCCATTCAGTTGCGCGATTGGCAAGCCCAACGGACTCAAGTGCCTGGGTTGCCGCGTCTTTCCAGTTTCCTTTTAGCCCCAATCCAACATTATTAATCACGGATTTCCACGGCAGCAGACGCGCATCCTGAAACATTAAGCGGGTCTCGTCCTGGCTTTCACGTAGCGGCGCATTACCGGCAATCAGTGATCCCCCATTGGGATTCTCCAGCCCCGCAAGTAGACGCAACAACGTACTTTTGCCACCGCCGCTGCGCCCAACCACCGCGACAAATTGTCCTGCGGGGATGTGTAATTCCAGCTCATCCAAAATCGTTTTGTTGCCGTAGCGTTTGGTCACATTGTTAAGGAGTAGGGGGATCCCCTGATTTAAACGAGCAGTATTCATGCGTTGTGCTCCTGTGACTGGTAGGCCGGGTGCCAGCGAAGCCAGGCACGTTCGAGTAATTGCGCACTGATATCAGCAAGTTTGCCGAGCAGGGCGTAAAGAATAATGGCGACGACAACAACATCGGTTTGCAAGAATTCACGCGCATTCATCGCCAGATAACCAATCCCTGAGTTAGCAGAAATGGTTTCTGCGACGATTAAGGTCAGCCACATCAGGCCAAGTGCGAAACGAATCCCCACCATAATAGAAGGGAGCGCGCCTGGCAGAATCACCTGGGCGAACAGGCTAAAGCCGGATAACCCGTAGCTGCGCGACATTTCCAGCAAGCCCTGGTCAATATTGCGGATACCGTGCCAGGTATTGATGTAAATGGGGAACATCGTACCCAGTGAAACCAGGAAAATTTTCGCTGATTCATCGATACCAAACCACAGGATCACCAGCGGGATCAGCGCCAGATGCGGGACGTTACGTAACATCTGAATTGAGCTGTCCAGAAAACGCTCTCCCCAACGGGAGAGCCCACTAATCAGCCCAAAAATTAATCCCAGAGAACCGCCGATACTGAAACCAATCACCGCACGCCAGGAACTAATGGCCAGGTGCTGCCACAATTCACCGCTGGCTGAGAGGTTCCAGAATGCGACCACCACCCCTTCAGGCGATGGGAGAATGCGATTGGAAAGCCAACCTACGCTTGAGGAGAGTTGCCAGATTGCGATAATGGCAACCGGCAGCACCCATGGGGCAAGTCTCAACAACAGTTTGTGCGTTGAAGGGGTCATTAGCGGCTCCTTAGCTTTGCGCGACTTTGCGCGGGATAAAGTCATTCGCTACCACTTCGCCTTTCTCATGTATCTGGCGGGGTTGCGGAATTTGTGGAATCGCGACATCAAGGTGTGGGAACAACAGTTCACCGACGCGATAAGCCTCTTCAAGATGCGGATACCCGGAAAGGATAAAGCTGTCGATACCCAGTGCGGCGTACTCGTTAATGCGTTCCGCAACCGTTGGGCCATCACCGACTAGCGCAGTACCCGCACCGCCACGCACCAGGCCAACACCTGCCCATAAGTTCGGGCTGATTTCCAGGTTATCGCGCTTACCGCCGTGCAACGCAGCCATACGGTGCTGGCCGACGGAATCCGTACGTGCAAAAGCGGCCTGTGCTTTGGCAATGGTTTCATCATCTAATTGTGAAATCAGACGATTCGCGGCATCCCATGCTTCTTCATTGGTCTCACGCACAATCACGTGGAGGCGGATACCGAAACGCACTGTGCGTCCGTGGGCTGCAGCCTTGGCGCGTACTTGTTCAATCTTCTCTTTTACCAAATGAGGAGGTTCACCCCAGGTGAGATAGAGATCAACCTGCTCGGCGGCCAGGTCTTGTGCCACATCCGATGAACCGCCAAAGTAGAGCGGTGGACGCGGCTGCTGTACTGGCGGGAACAACAATTTTGCCCCTTTGACTTTAATATGTTTGCCTTCGTAATCGACCGTTTCACCTTCCAGCACGCGGCGCCAGATGCGGGTAAATTCGGCTGACGCTTCGTAACGTTCCTGATGATTGAGGAACACGCCATCTGCGGCTAACTCTTCCGGATCACTCCCGGTGACCAGGTTAAACAAAGCCCTTCCGTTAGAAAGCCTGTCGAGCGTAGCCGCCTGACGAGCCGCTACGGTAGGTGATACAACACTCGGGCGCAGTGCAACCAGGAATTTTAAACGCTGCGTCACCGGAATCATGGATGCGGCAACCAGCCACGCATCTTCGCAAGAACGGCCAGTTGGGATCAGTACACCCGTAAAGCCAAGTCTGTCTGCCGCCTGAGCAATTTGTTGCAGGTAACCGTGGTCAACTGGACGCGCTGCCTCGTTGCTGCCTAAGTAGTGGCCATCGCCATGGGTAGGTAAGAACCAGAACATATTCAGACTCATGATTTATCTCCTTAATCCCCGTCATACTTCGAGTTGTCTCTTTGTTGGCTGCGTTCACTTACCCGAGTCACTGACTGATGTAAGCTCATCGGGATGCATTCTCTTGCCGCTGCGATACAACTCAAATTATTCGGGTATTGCTGTGGTTAGGGTTGCCAGATGCGGGTGCTAATATCGACTTTTTTAGGCACTAAATGGTTGTCGTAAAACAGGTCAGCGGTTTTCTGTTGTTTGGCTGCCGTTTCTGCACTGACTGGGGTAATCACTGTCGGTGGACGGTGGTCGAAATAGGTGGCGATGACGTTTTCAGGCAGCCCCATGGTTTTTGCCAGTAACGTAATACTTGCTTCGCGCTGGCTGCGGGTTAACGCATCAGCATCGCTAAATGTTTTGAGGACATGTTGTAGGAATGGGCCATTTTTTTCAGCGTACGGGCGTGAAGCCAGATAGAAAGAGCCGGTTAGATTCAGCCCGCTGGCATCGGTCAGGACGCGGACACCACCGTTGAGCAAGGCTGCAGAGTAGTACGGGTCCCAAATTGCCCAGGCATCAACATTGCCTTGTTGGAAGGCTGCTCGTGCATCTGCCGGCGTTAAATAAGTCGCCTGAACATCAGTAAATTTCAGCCCTGCTTTTTGTAATGAGCGAAGAACGAGATTGTGAGAACTTGAACCTTTCTGGAAAGCAATTTTATGGCCTTTAAGGTCAGCCACAGTTTTCAGTGGGCTGTTCTCCGGCACCAGAATCACTTCGGCTTTTGGTTTCGCCGGTTCTGAACCGACATAAACCAGATCTGCTCCCGCCGCCTGGGCGAAGATTGGTGGAATATCACCGGTACTGCCCAGATCGATACTGCCAATATTCAGGGCTTCCAGCAATTGCGGACCCGCCGGGAATTCAATCCACTGGAACTTGGTCTGCGGATACTCTTTTTCCAGCAGGCCGTGGCTTTTCGCCAGAACCATACTGACTGAGCCTTTTTGATAACCGATACGCAACTGCTCTGGCCCCGTTTCAGCGGCGTGAATTGTCGCGCTCAGACTCAACGCACCGGTAAGCATTAGCCATGGCGCGGTACGTTTTAGCAGATTAAACATGAGCAACTCCTTGAGTTTTAAACGGGGAGGAGACGATAAAATCCCGACGATGCAATGCCTGCCAGAAGGTCTCCAACGAGCTATCTAAGCGTTGTTGTAAATTATTAGAGAACACGGGTTTGTGCTGGTAGTCGGCAATTTGGCTATCATCAGCAAACACACCGTGAAGAATTTCCTGTGCTTTCAGCGCATTAAGTACTGGCTTCAATGCGTAATCGACCGCCAGCATATGTGCCACAGTTCCGCCGGTTGCCAATGGCAGCACAACTTTTTTATCCAGCGCACGTTCAGGCAACAGGTCGAGCAATGTTTTCAAGGCACCAGAAAAAGAAGCTTTATAAACAGGTGTCGCGATGATCACGCCATCGGCCTGCTGCAGTTGCTCAATTAAGGCAAGCAGTGCTGGGCTATCAAAACGGGCGTACAGTAAATCTTCAGGTGCGAAATTCTGTAGATGCCAGTGACACACCTCGATATCCAGTGCGCTTAATTTTTCGCGAGCATACTCCAGCAGAGCACTGGAACGGGAAGGGAAGCGGGGGCTTCCAGCAAGGGTAATCACACGCATGTCGTATCCTTATAACCAAATGTTTGCATTTAAGTAACTTTGATAACAATTGAGTGTGATAGTCGCGCAGAAGTGTTTTTCCACTAAATGATTTATCTGGTAATCAATTTCCAAAAATCGCATAACACAGCACAGAGGAAGAAAACGTTTGCGCTGATCCAGCCTTTTTTGTCGCAGGTCAATTCCATTCAGCGGCGTTATCGTTAATAATACTGCCCCAGTTTGTATACTGGGAATTCTGGAGTGTTCATGTACTATCCCTTCGTTCGTAAAGCCCTTTTCAAGCTCGATCCCGAGCGCGCTCATGAAGTGACATTTCAGCAATTGCGTCGTGTAACAGGTACACCTCTCGAATGGCTGGTGCGGCAAAATGTGCCATCTAAACCTGTGACCTGCATGGGTCTGACATTTAAGAACCCTCTGGGTCTTGCTGCGGGTTTGGATAAAAACGGTGAGTGTATTGATGCACTAGGTGCCATGGGCTTTGGCTCGATTGAAATTGGTACCGTAACGCCTCGCCCACAGCCAGGAAATGACAAGCCGCGTATCTTCCGCCTTGTAGAAGCAGAAGGCCTGATTAACCGCATGGGGTTCAATAACCACGGCGTAGATAACCTGGTCGAGAACGTCAAAAAATCCCATTTCGATGGGGTGTTGGGCATCAATATTGGCAAGAATAAAGACACTCCAGTTGAGCAAGGTAAAGACGACTATTTGATCTGCATGGATAAAATTTATCCTTATGCGGGTTATATCGCGATCAATATTTCCTCACCAAATACCCCAGGATTGCGCTCGCTGCAATACGGCGAAGCGTTAGATGATCTGTTAGTTGCGATTAAAAATAAGCAGCAAACGCTTCAGGAATTGCACCATAAATATGTGCCAGTGGCTGTGAAGATTGCCCCGGATCTATCCGAGGAAGAATTGATCCAGGTTGCTGACAGTTTAGTCCGCCATAATATTGACGGAGTCATTGCAACCAATACTACATTGGATCGTAGCCTCGTTCAGGGCATGAAATATTGCGATGAAATGGGGGGATTAAGTGGCCGCCCAGTGCAATTGAAGAGTACAGAAATTATTCGTCGTCTGTCGCAAGAATTAAATGGTCGTTTACCGATTATTGGTGTCGGTGGTATTGATTCGGTGATTGCTGCTCGCGAGAAGATGGCGGCGGGTGCCTCACTGGTTCAAATATATTCCGGTTTCATATTTAAAGGCCCACCGCTGATAAAAGAAATCGTCTCAGGAATCTAGTCTCAGCGTTTACCTTTCAGACAACCAGGGCTTTATTTTCAGCCCTGGTTGTTTTATATTCCACCACTGTTGCTAAATTAGACATATTGGTCTTTCATTAATATGCTCATTAACGAAGCGGCGGGAAGGATGTTTTAAATCGTGGGAATAAACGAAAGGGCAACTAGTTATGCGGATAAAACCGGACGATAATTGGCGTTGGTATTTTGATGAAGAGCATGATCGTATGATGCTCGATTTAGCCAATGGTATGCTATTCCGTTCCCGTTTCCCTCGTAAAATGCTCACACCCGATGCCTTTGAAAAGACTGGGTTTTGTGTTGATGACGCAGCGCTTTACTTCTCCTTCGAAGAGAAATGTCGTGACCTGTTATTAAGTAAAGAACAGCGTGCCGAACTGGTGTTAAATGCGTTGGTCGCCATTCGTTATCTGAAGCCGCAAATGCCAAAAAGCTGGCACTTCATCTCTCATGGAGAGTGCTGGCAACCCATACCTGGTGATGCCGCTTGTGTATGGTTGAGTGAGGATATGCAGCAGGTTAATCTGCTGGTGGTTGAAGCCGGTAATAACGCAGCACTTTGTTTGCTGGCCCAACCGGGTTTGCAACTTGCAGGCCGTACCATGCAACTTGGTGATGCTATTAAAGTGATGAATGACAGATTAAGGCCGCAACCGATGGGTAACGACCTCAGTCTTGACCAGGCCGTTTAAACCTCTTCGATCTTTACATCTCCAGCAGGAACGCAACTGCAACAGAGAATAGTGCCATCATTTCCCACGGCGCTTTTTTTCAATGCTTTCACTTCCCCACTGACTAACTTAATTCGACAGCTACCGCAGATCCCCGCTCGGCAAGAATAAGGCACACGAACGCCTTGCTGTTCTAGCTGTTCAAGGAGAATCTGTTGGTTATTGCCACGAAAAACCTGACCCTGCCAGTCAACATCCAAGAGACTTTCTTGTTGCTCAAAAGGTTCAACGACTTCAGCGATTTCCCCTGCGCCATACACTTTCGCGGGTTTGCTGGCTAACACTTCCAGTTCATCACCTACACGAATAACACCGCTATTACGGGCAATCAGATTCTGACCAAAATCGACATCGCCATTATCAAGCGCGGTACGGAAGCGTTGCAACGTCGCCAGAGGTTCACCGCTGGGATGTTTGCGGCCACGCTCTGGGCTGACGGTGGTGAAAATACAACGGCTACAGGGTTTCGCGACATCAAATGTCACACCACCAATGCGCACTACTTGCCAACTATCTTCGGCCCAGGCTTGCGCGCCCGTGACAACAATATTCGGGCGGAATTGTGTCATTTTCACACTCGCCGGACAGCGATTTTGCAAATCGCGCAATGAGGCTTCGTTGGCCAACAAGAACGGGAAACCATCGGCAAACGACAAAGGCACTTCTTCATGACGTTTTACACGACGGGTTAATGTTTCTCCCAGCCAACGTAATTGCACAGGTCGTGAAAAAAAGCCGCTTAGCCATTGGTTAATTTCATCCGGCGCTATCTGCGCGGTGAAATGATTACCCCAGACTTCAGTCGGTTCGGCTTGAGGTTGAAAATCGGCGAAGCGTACGGTGGCAGAGCTGCCGTCTGGTGCACTCAAAAATAAACCATCTTGGGCGATTGCCGGAGTGAATAGCACCATTTGCGGATACTGCCGCGCCGTAATAAAAGTACCGTCAAGCTCTGTCACCATAAAAATACGGTCGAAAGCCAAACCGCTGGTGGTCGCCTGAGCATGCGAGAGGGCAAGACCGCGCATAGATTTCACTGGATGAATATAAAGTTGGGATAGGCTGATCACTGCGCGCTCTCCATGCATTTCCCCGTCATACTTCAACTTGCATGTGCGTTGGCTTTCCTCGTCCACCCCAGTCACTTACTGGAGTAAGCTCTTGGGAACTTACTGCGTCGCCGCCTGCCTGCAACTCGAATTAATTAGGGTAGAAAGAATAATATAAGAGGCCAACTTTATGACATGCGTTGCAGATTGGCTATAATGCGCCACAATTTTCTTTTTACACCTGATTAAGTGACGATATGAATTCTCTGTTTGCCAGTACGGCGCGTGGGCTTGAAGAGCTATTAAAAACTGAACTGGAGGGCCTTGGTGCACAAGCATGCCAGGTGGTTCAGGGCGGCGTACATTACCAGGGGGACTCACGTCTGCTCTATCAAAGCCTGATGTGGAGCCGCCTTGCGTCCCGCATTTTGCTGCCATTAAACGAATGCAAAGTTTATAGCGACCTGGATTTGTACCTTGGAGTACAAACCATCGACTGGCCCGCGCTCTTTGGCCCAGATGCGACCTTCGCGGTGCATTTCAGCGGCCTGAACGAGGTTATCCGTAATAGCCAGTACGGCGCGCTAAAAGTGAAGGATGCCATTGTTGACTCCTTCACGCGTAAAAATCTGCCGCGTCCGAATGTCGAACGCGAGCAACCTGACCTGCGTATTAATGTCTGGCTGAATAAAGATACCGCCAGTATCGCGCTGGATTTAAGTGGCGAAGGCTTGCATCAGCGTGGCTACCGTGACAGCACTGGCGCGGCTCCGATTAAAGAAACCCTGGCATCAGCCATTGTGATGCGCTCAGGCTGGCAGCCGGGCACACCGCTGCTCGATCCCATGTGTGGTTCCGGTACGCTGCTTATTGAAGCCGCGATGATCGCAACTGATCGTGCGCCGGGTTTGCATCGCAAGCATTGGGGTTTCCTCGGCTGGGCAAATCACGATGTGGATCTGTGGAAAGAAATCAACACCGAAGCCCAGGTTCGTGCCCGTAAAGGTCTTGGCGAATACACCTCACGTTTCTTCGGTTCGGATAACGATTCTCGCGTGATTGAACGCGCCCGTGCTAACACCCGTCGTGCAGGTCTGGCCGATATCATCAGTTATGAAGTGAAAGACGTTGCTAAGCTGAACAATCCACTGCCGGAAGGGCCTGTGGGTACGGTTATCAGCAACCCGCCTTACGGCGAGCGTCTTGATAGTGAACCTGCGCTGATTGCACTGCACAGCTTGTTAGGCCGCAATATGAAGAACCATTTCGGCGGCTGGAATCTGTCACTGTTTAGCGCATCTCCTGATCTGCTCAGTTGCCTGCAACTGCGCGCTGAACGCCAGTTTAAAGCAAAGAACGGTCCGCTGGATTGCGTGCAGAAAAACTACCAGCTATCAGAAAACAGCACCGGTGCAGCATCGGGTGAAATTGCTGATGATTACGCGAACCGTCTGCGCAAAAACATCAAAAAACTCGACAAGTGGGCGCGTCAAGAAGGTATCGAATGCTACCGAATTTACGACGCGGATCTGCCGGAATATAACGTTGCCGTTGACCGCTATGGTGAATGGGTTGTCGTGCAGGAATACGCACCACCGAAAACGGTTGATGCGAATAAAGCCCGCCAGCGTTTGTTTGATGTGATTGCAGCAACGCTTTCAGTGTTGGAATTACCGTCCAACCGCCTGATACTGAAAACCCGTGAACGCCAGAAAGGGAAAAGCCAGTACCAGAAAATGGATGAAAAGGGCGACTTCATGGAAGTCAGCGAATATAACGCGCGCCTGTGGGTCAACCTGACGGATTATCTTGATACTGGTTTATTCCTCGACCACCGTATTGCCCGCCACATGCTGGGCAAAATGAGCAAAGGTAAGGATTTCCTCAACCTGTTTGCTTATACCGGTAGTGCGACAGTACATGCCGGTTTGGGCGGTGCTAAAACAACGACTACCGTTGATATGTCCCGTACTTATCTGGAGTGGGCAGAACGTAACTTGCGTCTGAATGGCTTGAGTGGCCGCGCTCACCGCCTGATGCAGGCTGATTGCCTGGGCTGGTTGCGTGAAACCGATGAACAGTTTGATCTGATTTTTATCGATCCACCTACGTTCTCGAACTCAAAACGCATGGAAGAATCTTTTGATGTCCAGCGCGACCATCTGGTGCTGATGAAAGACCTCAAACGCCTGTTGCGGCCTGGTGGCACCGTTATGTTCTCCAACAATAAACGTGGCTTCAAGATGGACTTTGACGGGTTGGCTAATCTGGGCTTAAACGCTCAGGAAATCACTCAGAAAACTCAATCGCAAGACTTTGCCCGTAATCGCCAAATTCATAACTGCTGGCTCGTTACTCACGTAGCCAAGGATTAATTGTCATGTCATTAATTAGTATGCACGGTGCCTGGTTGTCCTTTAGTGACGCACCGTTATTAGATAACACTGAACTCCATATTGAAGAAAACGAACGAGTCTGTTTGGTAGGGCGTAACGGCGCGGGTAAATCCACGCTGATGAAGATCCTCAATCGTGAAGTCCCATTGGATGATGGGCGCATGATTTACGAACAAGATGTGATAGTGGCTCGTCTGCAACAGGATCCTCCGCGTAATGTGGCGGGAACGGTTTACGATTTCGTCGCTGAAGGCGTTGAAGAACAGGCTGAACATCTCAAGGCTTATCACGATATTTCTCATAAAGTGATGACCGATCCGAGTGATAAAAATCTCAACGAGATGGCGCGTATTCAGGACATTCTGGATAACCAGAATCTCTGGCAACTTGAAAGCCGTATCAATGAAGTGTTGCTGCAATTAGGTCTGGATGCGGATACCGAACTGTCAGCACTGTCTGGTGGTTGGTTGCGTAAAGCGGCGCTGGGTCGTGCATTGGTGAGTTCTCCGCGTGTATTGCTGCTTGATGAACCCACCAACCACCTGGATATTGAAGCGATTGACTGGTTGGAAGGCTTCCTGAAAGAGTTCCAGGGCAGCATCGTGTTTATCTCCCACGACCGTTCCTTTATTCGCAATATGGCCACCCGTATTGTCGATCTTGATCGTGGCAAATTGGTTTCTTATCCTGGCGATTACGATCAATATTTGTTGGCGAAAGAAGAAGCGCTGCGCGTTGAAGATCTGCAAAATGCCGAGTTCGATCGCAAACTGGCACAGGAAGAAGTCTGGATTCGTCAGGGGATTAAAGCGCGTCGTACCCGTAACGAAGGCCGTGTTCGTGCGTTAAAAGCTATGCGTAACGAACGTAGTGCACGTCGCGAAGTGCTGGGTAGCGCCAAAATGCAGGTGGAAGAAGCGGCACGCTCAGGGAAAATTGTCTTTGAGATGGAAGATGTTTGCTATTCCATTGCTCAGCGTGCGCTGGTGAAAGACTTTTCTGCCCAGGTTCAACGCAGTGATAAAATTGCGCTGGTTGGGCCGAACGGCTGCGGTAAAACGACGCTGCTGAAACTGATGTTAAGCCAACTAGAAGCTGACAGTGGTCGCGTACATTGCGGCACTAAACTGGAAGTGGCGTACTTTGACCAGCACCGTGCCGAGCTTGATCCGGACCGTACGGTGATGGACAACCTCGCAGAAGGCAAACAAGAAGTGATGGTGAACGGTAAGCCGCGCCATGTTTTGGGTTATTTGCAGGATTTCTTGTTCCATCCAAAACGTGCGATGACGCCAGTTCGCGCATTATCAGGCGGTGAGCGTAACCGTCTGTTGCTGGCCCGCTTGTTCCTGAAACCAAGTAACTTATTGATTCTCGATGAACCGACAAACGATCTGGATGTCGAAACGCTCGAATTGCTGGAAGAGCTGATTGATGGTTATCAGGGCACCGTCATGTTGGTAAGCCACGATCGTCAATTTGTTGATAATACCGTTACCGAATGCTGGATTTTCGAAGGTGAAGGTAAAATTGGCCGCTATGTTGGTGGTTACCATGATGCTAAAGGCCAGCAGGCATCTGCTCAATCTTTGCGCCAGACTGTGGCAGATAAAGCGCAAAACAACACCGCAGCGAAAGCCGATGTTGTTAAACGTGCCAGCAGCAAGCTAAGCTATAATTTGCAACGTGAATTAGAGCAATTACCGCAACGTCTTGAACAGCTTGAGAGTGAGCTGGAAACATTACAAGCGAAAGTCGGTGATGCAGAGTTTTTCAACCAACCGCATGATGTCACACAAAAAACCTTGGGCGACCTGTCTACAGCTGAAAAAGCATTGGAAGATGCTTTTGAGCGCTGGGAATATCTTGAAGCTCTGAAAAACGGCGCATAACGCAAGGAGACACGATATGTGTGCCACGCATCACGAACGTTCACACATATTGTGTTCGCAATGTGACTTACTGGTAGCTCTACCAGTATTGCAGGACGGCCAAAAGGCCAACTGCCCACGTTGTGGCACCACATTGATCACTCAATGGTCCTCTCCGCGCCAGCGGCCCACGGCTTATGCGCTGACAGCCCTCTTTATGCTGGTGCTATCCAACCTATTCCCTTTTATTAGTATGAAGGTGGGCGGGATAAACAGTGAAGTCAGCTTACTTGAAATTCCAGGTGTCTTATTTAATGAGAATTACGCAAGCCTCGGGATGTTCTTTATGGCTTTCGTACAAGCAGTACCCGCATTCTGCTTAGTCACTATTTTGCTGTTAGTTAACCGGGTGGCAATGCCCAATTCGCTGAAAAGGTGGCTGGCACGTGTACTATTCCAGTTGAAGTCCTGGGGTATGGCAGAAATTTTTCTGGCCGGTGTACTGGTGAGCTTTGTCAAACTGATAGCTTACGGTGATATTGGGGTTGGCAGCAGCTTTGTTCCGTGGTGTCTGTTTTGTGTGTTGCAGCTACGGGCATTCCAATGTGTGGATAGACGTTGGCTTTGGGATGATATTGCCCCTTTCCCCGTAATTTCTTCACCGCTCAAAGTGGGTGTAGCAGGTATTCGGCAAGGGCTGCGTTCTTGTTCTTGTTGCACTGCAATTGTTCCAGAAGATATGTCAACCTGCCCACGTTGCGAAACAAAGGGTTATGTACGTCGCCGCAATAGTTTGCAATGGACACTCGCACTGTTATTGACCTCTATTATCCTGTATTTCCCTGCTAACCTCCTGCCTATCATGATAACCGAGGTGTTGGGGAGCAAATACCCATCAACGATTATTGCAGGTGTGACCCTTTTGTGGAGTGAAGGTTCATATCCTGTCGCGTTGGTTATTTTTATCGCCAGTATCGTCGTGCCGACGTTGAAAATGATTGCGATAGCCTGGTTGTGTTGGGATGCAAACGGCCACGGGGAACGTGACAGTGAAAGGATGCATTTAGTCTATGAAGTGGTTGAATTTGTGGGACGATGGTCAATGATTGATGTATTTGTAATTGCAGTATTATCTGCTCTGGTACGCATGGGAGGATTGATGAATATCTACCCAGCTCTTGGGGCAGTCATGTTTGCAATAGTGGTTATTTTGACAATGTTTGCGGCGATGACCTTTGACCCTCGTTTGTCCTGGGATCGCGCACCTGATTCAACTCATGAGGAGTCGGCTGAGTATGGAAAATAGTAGCGGGGAAGCAAAAGTAGAAAAAGTGAAGAACTGGTCCCCGGTGTGGATTTTCCCCATCGTTACCTTGCTTATCGGCGCCTGGATCTTGTTTTACCACTACAGTCATCAGGGGCCATTAGTTACGCTCATAACGACCAATGCAGAAGGTATTGAAGGTGGGAAAACCACCATCAAGAGCCGTAGTGTGGATGTCGGCTTTGTAGAAAGCGCTGTGCTTTCTGATGATCTTCTTCACGTGAAAATTACTGCCCGTATGCAATCAGGTATGGAAAAACTGCTGTATCAAGATTCGGTGTTTTGGGTCGTGAAACCGCAGATAGGGCGGGAGGGTGTTTCTGGCTTGAGTACTCTGCTTTCAGGTGCCTATATTGAGCTACAACCCGGAACGAAGGGTGCGCCGCCCCCGCAATACAAATTGCTGGACTCCCCCCCGCTAGCACCACCTGATGCCGAAGGTATTCGTATCACACTTGATAGCAACAAAGCCGGGCAGCTTTCACCAGGCGACCCGGTATTGTTCCGTGGTTATCAGGTCGGGTCGGTGGAAACCAGCCATTTTGATCCGGTAAAACGCAGTATGAATTATCGATTATTTATTGGCGCGCCAAACGACCGTCTGGTGACCACTAACGCGCGTTTCTGGAAAGACAGCGGTATTGCAGTGGATTTGTCTTCGCAGGGGATGCGTGTGGAAATGGGGTCACTGACCACGCTATTTAGCGGTGGGGTGAGTTTCGACGTGCCAGATACCCTGGATATAGGAAAACCGGCAAAACCCGGTAGCGAATACAGACTCTTTGACGATCAAAAAAGTATTCAGGATTCGCTCTATACCGATCACATTGATTACCTTTTGTTCTTCAAAGATTCAGTTCGTGGCCTGCAACCTGGTGCCCCGGTTGAGTTTCGCGGCATTCGTCTGGGGACCGTGGCGAAGGTTCCATTCTTTACAGAAGGTATGCGCGAAAAACTGAGTGGTGATTTCCGCATCCCGATCCTCATTCGTATCGAACCAGAACGTTTGGAGAATCTTATTGGTGATGATGTTCGTGTTAAGGAAAAAATGCTGTCACTGCTCAAACGTGGATTAAGAGCATCAATGAAAACCGGCAGTCTGGTGACCGGTGCACTGTATATTGAGCTCGATTTCTTCCCGAAAGAGCCTGTTGTAACGGGCATGGATGAGTTTGCTGGCTATACAATCATCCCAACCATGAGCGGTGGCCTTGCCCAAATCCAACAACGTTTGCTAGAAACACTGGATAAGATTAACAACTTGCCGCTCAATCCGATGATCGAACAAGCGACTAACGCGTTGAGTGAAAGCCAGCAGACGATGAAACGCTTGCAGCAGACGCTGGATAATCTGAATAAGATTACAGCGAATAAATCAATGCAGGAGCTACCAGCAGATATGCAGACAACGTTGCGTGAGCTCAATCGCAGTATGCAGGGCTTCCAGCCGGGCTCAGCGGCATACAATAAGATGGTTGCCGATATGCAGCGACTTGATCAAGTTCTGCGTGAATTGCAACCTGTCCTACGGACGTTGAACGATAAGAGCAATTCGCTGATCTTTGAAGCGAAGGATAAAAAAGATCCCCAGCCGAAGAGGGCACAACAATGAAAAAATGGCTTCTGATAGTTGCTGCTTTAGTTTTAACGGCATGTAGCAGCGATGATGGAAAAACGTATTACCAACTGCCTCAAAGCTCAACACCGACTATGCAGGCGGTGGGCCAACCTGGCACCCATTTATTATGGGTAGATCAAGTTAGCGTTCCTGATTACCTCGCCGGAAACGGCGTGGTTTATCAGACCAGCGATGTGCAATACGTTATTGCTTCCAGTAATTTGTGGGCGAGTCCTTTGGATCAGCAACTACGCAATACTCTGGTGAGCAATTTGAGCAGCGCATTACCGGGGTGGGTGGTGGCATCACAGCCGCTCGGTAGTGTTCAGGATACGCTGAGCGTTAACGTGACTGGCTTCCACGGACGTTATGACGGGAAAGTGATTGTCAGTGGTGAATGGCTTCTCAATCACCAGGGTCAGATGATTAAGCGTCCGTTCCATGTTGAGTTGAAGCAACAAGTCGATGGCTATGATGCGATGGTAAAAACCTTAGCTCAGGCCTGGCAGCAAGAGGCGCAAAGCATAGCCAGCCAGCTAACACGCTTTAATTAATCCTCTCAGTAGCACAAAAAAGCTGCGTCATTCGCAATCAAAGCGGAGCGCAGCTTTTCTTTTGGCATTAATTTGTTATCCCTCCTGCTTCACGTTTTTTTTTGCAAATCATATCCTACGTAGCTCACATTTATGACATTGGCGTGAATTTTGCGCATTGACGATAACGGTTTTTACAGGTATTCGTTATATGTGGTTGCACGTTTTGTAGCCACTGTTTTCTTTCCACCAGATTAAAGAAATGAGGGAAACGAGGCATGAAGAGACAAAAACGAGATCGCCTGGAACGGGCTCATCAGCGTGGTTATCAAGCAGGTATCGTCGGACGCTCCAAAGAGATGTGTCCTTATCAGACACTGAATCAGAGGTCGTACTGGATGGGAGGCTGGCGAGAAGCCATGGAAGACAGGGCGGTTACCGCGTAATCACTGTCTCTTTAGAAAAGAAACCTCCGCATTGCGGAGGTTTCGCGTTTATACCCTTCATACTTCAAGCGGCTTCTTTGTTGGCTACGTTCGCCCGCCCAAATCACTTACTTATGTAAGCTCATCGGGACTTGCTCTCTTGCCGCCTCGATGCCACTCGAATTATTTTGGGTATAGAAACGGATTTAGAAAGCAGTTGTGTCTTTGAACAGACCCACTTTCAGATCGGTAGCGGTGTAAATCACACGGCCATCAACCAACACTTCACCATCAGCCAGGCCCATGATCAGGCGGCGATTGATGACGCGTTTGAAATGAATACGATAGGTAACTTTTTTCGCGGTTGGCAGAATCTGACCCGCGAGTTTAACTTCACCCACGCCCAGAGCACGACCTTTACCTTCGCCACCGAGCCAGCCGAGGTAGAAACCTACCAGCTGCCACATCGCATCCAAACCCAGACAGCCAGGCATTACCGGGTCGCCGATAAAGTGGCAGCCAAAGAACCACAGATCAGGATTAATATCTAATTCTGCTTCAACGTAACCTTTATCGAAATTACCGCCTTCTTCGGTCATCTTGACCACTCGGTCCATCATCAGCATGGATGGCGCAGGTAAACGTGGGCCTTCAGCGCCAAACAGTTCACCACGACCAGAGGCAAGAAGATCTTCTTTTGTATAGGATTCGCGTTTATCTACCATGTTTACAGTAAGCCTTTTTATAATGAAGCACGCATGTTAGCTAACACGTGTACGCTCAACAAGTCCGATCAGTTTTGGTTGAACCAGTTGAGCCAACGCAGTGGCCATGGATAGCGGTGCCGAATATCTTGCGCAGATGCCTGAGCTATTCGCTCTTGTACCGTACGCATGAGCGTATTTTGCCCTTCACCATCCCAGGGCACATTTGTTAATAATGGTAGCGCATCAGTGACATCGTCGATGGCCCAAATCGTGAATTGCCCTTGTTCCACCGCATCCAGAACATCCTGGTGCAGGCACAGGTGGCGTACGTTTGACACTGGGATTATCACGCCTTGCTTGCCGGTGAACTCACGCTCCTGGCAGATGCGGAAGAAACCTTCAATCTTCTCATTCAGGCCGCCAACCGGTTGCACGCGCCCGAACTGGTCGACAGAACCGGTCACCGCGATGTGCTGATAAATCGGCACGTTCGCCAGCGCACTGATTAACGCGCACAGTTCAGCCATTGATGCGCTGTCGCCATCAACTTCGCTGTAGGACTGTTCAAAAGTCAGTGAAGCTGAGAAGGGGATTTGCTGCTCGAGCTGCAATTCAGACATCAAAAATGCCTGCATGATCATCATGCCTTTCGCATGAATATTGCCGCCCAATTCAGCTTTGCGCTCCACGTCAATAAATTCACCATCACCGACGTGTACAACGCAACTGATTCGGGAAGGTTCGCCGAATGCGCGTGGATGGCCTGGGAACTCAATCACCGACAACGCGTTGATTTGACCCACCATCTCACCATCGGTTTCAATCAGGATTTGCTCAAGCAGAATTTCGTCCTGCATGCGCTCAGCCAGATAACCTTCACGCCATTCGCGCTGCGCCAACATTTGTGTCAGCTCCGCAGCGCCGAAGGTTTCATCTTCAGTGAAAGAGGCCACTTCACGTAGTTGACGGCCAATCCAGGATGGGCACAGCGGTAACGTTTCTTGATCACCCGTGTAACGCACCGCTTCACGGATAAAGGCGGTCCAGGCATCCGTTGCAGGCGCAGGTAGTGCTTTAGATTTCGCGACGGCGTAAATCCACTGGCACCACAATGCCATATCATCGGCGGAGGCAATTTGCAGATTTTCTTCAAACTCGCTGTAAATAGCAGAGGTTGCCAGTTCTGGTTCCATGTCCTGGAAATCAGCCAGCGATTCACGTTCACCCACCAGAACCATTTTCAGGTTCAGGGGTAATGACGGGATGCTCACAGGCAATGGACGCGTTTCGTCAGGGGAAATCCAGTCAAAGCGACCCTGAATCACCATTTGTTTCAGACGCAGCCATAACAGCGGTTGTGCCAACACGCTACGTAATGACAGCACCAGAATGCCACCATTTGCCTGGTGAACTAGACCCGGAGTCAGGGTGATTTCCCCGGCAAACTGACGAACGCAACCAAACAGTTGCTCGGCTTCAATCCAGTCAGCCACGACGACTTCCGACTGACCGGCAAAATTGTCCTCAGCTGACTCGGCTGGGCGTAACGTGACGCGCGCGCCTTCTATCAGATAATGTCCACCGGTTAATGTGTTATCCGGGGACCAGCATTCACGTGCGGCGTTCGCAATAAGATTAAGGTATTCGGCTTCTTCAGCGGCTTTTACCAGCATCAGATCGGCCGAGGCTACCGATTGGCTGAGCTGCACCAGTCCATAAGTCAGACGGGGCTGCACAGCAGCGAAAGGGGCAGTTTCGGAATCATAAGGCTGTGCGAAAATTTCCTGATAGCTTTCGGTATCAGGTACAAGAGCACGCCATTCAAGTCGATTAGTCGTCAAAGTCGCTATTTATTAATTAGATGTCAAAGGCGCGATTATACAAGAATAGGAAGAGCAGCACACGGTTTATGCGGAGCGGCAAGTTTACTTAGCTCACAGCTTTCATTTTTCAGGTAAGCGAAAATAAAAAAAACTGTTATTCTGAAATGAGTTACACGGTCACACTGAGATCGCAATGAAATATCAACAGTTGGAAAATCTCGAGAGCGGCTGGAAATGGAAGTATCTGGTTAAAAAACACCGCGAAGGTGAGCTTATCACGCGTCATATCGAGGCGAGTGCGGCGAAGGAAGCCGTTGATGAACTGCTACGCCTTGAAAATGCGCCTGTACATGTGTTGAGCTGGATAGAGAAACATATGAATCCAGAACTCCACAACCGCATGAAGCAAACCATCCGCGCGCGTCGTAAACGGCACTTTAATGCCGAGCATCAGCATACGCGTAAAAAGTCCATCGACCTTGAGTATCTGGTCTGGCAGCGTTTAGCGGGGCTTGCTCATCGACGAGGGTCTACACTCTCAGAAACTATTGTGCAGCTGATTGAAGATGCCGAGCGTAAAGAACAATACGCCAATCAGATGTCTTCTCTGAAACAAGATCTCCAGGCTTTGCTTGGTAAAGAGTAGAGCGCAGTTGAGTTGACGCTGTGCTTTATTTTGCTGTGATGCTCCGGAACATTAAAAAATAAAAAACCCCGCCTATAAGCGGGGTTTTTTTATAACGGTAACTTATGCCGCAGGCTGAGTTACAACGTCTTTGATACCTTTAACTTCGATCTCTACACGACGATCTGGAGCCAGGCAATCAATCAGTTTAGATTTAGGAGCTACGTTATCACAGGTGCTGCCAGTAACTGGGTTAGATTCACCCATACCGCGTGGGGAGATCTTGTTAGCTGGGATACCTTTAGCGATCAGGTAATCAACAACAGACTGTGCACGTTTGTCAGACAGTTTCTGGTTGTATTCATCAGAACCGATACGGTCAGTGAAGCCCAGAACGACAACAGAACCATCTTTCGGGTCGAGGTTGCTCAACTGAGTATACAGTTGATCCAGTGCCTGCTGACCTTCTGGTTTCAGAGTCGCTTTGTTGAAGTTGAACAGAACATCAGACTTCAGAGTGAAGTGCTTGGTTTCAACTTCTGGAGCTGGAGCTGGAGCTGGAGCTACAACTGGAGCATCATCGTATTGACCGAAACGGTAAGAAACACCCAGGCTCAACAGGCCGTTGTCTGGACGAGAACCAACGGTATTTGCGTCACCGATGTTGCTAATCCACTGGTAATCCAGGCGAGTAGCGATATCACGGGTGATTGCCCACTCAACACCAATTGCTGCCAGCGGAGAAACGCCAGTGTCGTGATCGCTTACGCGAACGGTGTTGTTGTTGTAGTTACCATTAGCGTCTGCACGCCATGCAAAGCCACCTAAACGAGTGTACAGATCCACATCGTCATAGATTGGGTAGCTCAGTTTAGCAGCCAGTTGAATACCTTGAGCTTTGAAAGAACCGTTATCTACGTCGCCTTTAAACGGCATACGACCTAACCAGTCGTAACCCATTTCGAAGCCAACATATTGGTTAACCTGGTAACCGCCGAACGCACCAGCACCGACTTGGCTGCTGTGAGTAGGACCGTCGTTATCCTGGAAGCCAGCGTTTCCGTAGGTGCCCACATCGTGGAACTGGGACCAACCCAACTTACCACCTGCATACCAAGTGTTATCTTTCGGTGCGGCCTGCGCTACGGTAGCGAAGCCAGCCAGTGCCACTGCAATCGCGATAGCTGTCTTTTTCATTTTTTGCGCCTCATTATCATCCAAAAAGGCCATGAGCTCTAAAATCGCTCTAAAGCCCAGGGTTAAATCCTTCGCCCGAGTTAATGCTCACTTGTTACTCTACCGATCAATCGGTGTTATGGAAGAGCAACCCTGGCGAGCTAAAGTCTACAACGTAGTTGAAAACTTACAAGTGTGAAGTCCCTCAGACATATGAAAAAAAACGGTTTACGTACACACTTTCTAACAACTTTGCGCAAAAAATAGACTTGCCAGGGCGAGGGGAAGGCCGCCTGAAGCGGCTTGCAGAGCGGATTCTTGATAATTCACAATGGATTGTCAGCGGTGAAGAAAAAGTTCCAAAATTTCTCGTAAATTTACTTAATGATACAAACAAGAATGAATTTTTAGGCCAGTTCGTGGTCGTGTACCTGTTTTCGAGGTATGCGTTGGACGCATAATAAAGCCAATTGCATTACCCATTTCAGCCGCAGATGACAGTTGAAAATGCTCTTCGTCAGTCAACTCTTCCGGTAACCAACCGATAACAACACTGTAATTTCCTGTCTGCAATGCTTTTACCATAGCATCTACGGTGAAAAGTGGATCTAACTGGCTTACTTGCATCACTTTTGTCAGCGGAAGACCAGCTGATTGTACCCACTTGCGACTCAATTTCTGCTGTGGCGTTAACCACAATTGCCAGCGTGACTGTTGACCCAGTTGTTGTAACAGGGGCAGCAACACCAACTGCGTAATCCATGGCTGATCTTCTCTGTAGATCACTTCACTGATCAACCCTTTCATGTTGTTACCTGCTGAAGACTGAGCCAATGAAGACGCAGAAGTTGGAACAGTGGCAACGTGAGTTAGAACGTTATGTGATTGCATAGTTAATCCCGCCTGATGGGTTACTGTATGAATATACAGTAATGCCAGTTCGGACAAAGATCAATCTAAATTTCGGAAAGCGTATCGCAATTTCAACATGTAAATCGGCGGAAAGAAAGAATGTGATTGCCGATGGTCATCAGGTTACCTATTTTCGTGTTACTGGATACGGTAAAAATCGTGATGAAGCATTATGGATTGATAATTAAGGATATATTCATGAAGAAGCGGTCTTATGCAAGGATTCATCAATCAAAAGAATGTCTATCTGCGTTAGGTGACATTAGCTATCGTTCACTATTTGGAGGATACAGTTTGACCGTCGAGAATGTGGTGTTTGCCATGGTTTCAGAAGGGGAGCTCTATCTTCGGGCGTGCGAACAATCAGAAGTTTACTTCGTTGAAAGGGCGTCAGAGTCTCTGGTGTTTAAAAAGCGGAGTCGTGCAATCGCGCTCAATTATTATCATGTCGATGAAGGGTTGTGGCGCGATCGGGAAAAGTTATTACAGCTTTCAACGGATGCTTTGTTTAACGCACGACGTGAAAAATCGCGCCTGAAAGCGCAACAACGGCTCAAAGATTTACCCAATTTAACGCACAGTCTGGAAATGATGTTGTGGGAAGTGGGGATTACTGATGTGCGGACTCTTCATGCTTATGGTGCAAAGCGGTCATGGATAAAACTGCGACATTTGAAGAAAGGGCTGGGGGTCCGAGTGTTGTTGGCTTTAGCGGGTGCGATTTGCGGTGTTCATGAAGCTGCACTCCCGGCAGCAACGCGCCGGGAGTTAGTCGAGTGGGGTTGTCTTTACGAGAAACGCCAGACCCGTTAAACGTGTTGCTGCGATACAAGTTGCTGAAGGCGTGATATTTCTGGCAGCAGCGCAACCAGTAGGCCGATTTGTTGAAGCACTAATGATTCTTTGGTATCTGGTTGCGGCTCAAGCAAGGTGATGCGTTCAGAAAGCCCCTGAAGTGCCTTTTGAACCCTGTCTTCATCGGCAGGTAAATGGTGAAGGGCATCATCTACGTAACACACCGCGTCATCAAGCAGCAGCAAAATATCCTCGCTGGTTAGCTGTTCACGGTGCGCACCTAACGCCGAAATATAGCTGTTAAAAGTGTGATTGAGACACAGCAAGCGAAATGCAGTTTCCTGCATTTCAGGCGAAACGCGCGGTTCAGATGACATATTGGATACTACCGAGGCCAGTTCCGCATCCTTGTTATGTGCATACCGACGAGCGATTCGGTATTCAACACGGTTATCCCGGCCTTGATGGTATTGTTCAAGAATCGCATCTAGATAGCGACAATTCGCGTTAAATGCACCCTCAACGACCATCGACAACCTGCGAAAACGCCAGTCAGGCCAGACAAAACTCACCGCCGCCCAAGCGATGGCACAGCCCAACAGCGTATCGAAGATACGCGGCATGGCGACTTCAAACCCTTCACCGAGCAAGTTGAAGCACAGCAATACCAGTAAGGTGATAAACATCGTGGCATGCGCATATTGCACATTGCGGAAGGCAAAGAAGAGCACGCCAGTAATCACGATTAAAACAAGCTGGCCTTCAATTGAGGGTACGAAGTACAGCACCGGGAGCCCTATCGCCACACCGACTAACGTGCCGATGATACGCAATGCTAAACGGCGACGAGTGGCGCTGTAGTTTGGCTGGCAGACAAACAGGCTCGTTAGCAGGATCCAATATCCATGTTTTAGCCCAGTAAACTGAATGAACGCATAGCCGACGCAAAGAACCAGCGACATCCGTACCGCATGGCGAAATAAGGCAGATTCCGGTGTTAAGTTGAGTTTCAAACGCTGCCAGACATCACCAAAGCCGGTTATACGATCATCAGCCAGGCGGTTTTCGATATCGCTTTGTGGCGCGGCAAGCGCCTGCTCGGATTCAATTGTCGCCAGTTGGGCATCAATGGCGCGTAAATTACTCACCAGGAAGCCGAGCGCTTTAAACTCTCCTGCCAGATACTGATCGGCTTTCAACCTTTCGACCGCCGCATCAAGATGCGTAAACGCACGATCAAAACGTGGGTCATGTTGATACTTTTCACGTAATAATATCGAACGCGATAATTGTAAACAGGCCCGGGACTGCATGGTCAAAAGGCGTTGAAAGCGGAACATAATATCGCTATAGCGGAATTTATCGCGTAGCGCCTGATACTGAATATGCGAAGAGCTGGCGCGTTCGTGAATATCCTGTGCGACAAAATAGTAATGCAAAGTACGACGTGTGCCTCGTTGACCACGATCTCCGCGTAAACGTGTCAGTAATGAGCCTTTGGTCTGATTCAGCGTCGTGACCAGTTGGCTGTTAGCCATCGCAAGTTCAAGCATCGGTGCCTGGTTTTCTTCTTCAATGTCGGGGTCGAAAAGCATCGCTTTGACTTCGAGGTAATGGGCGAGGCTTTCATAACATCTTGCCAGGTTGTCCTGAAGTGGCCGAATCGGGAAAATAAGATGCCCAGCGAGTGTCAGCACGTTGTACCAGATAGCACCAGCCAGCAGCAGGACCGGTTGTTGATACCAGTGCTCATATAATGAATTACCGAGCATGGTATAAATGGCGATAAGCAGCGCCCCGAAGGCAATAGTGGCGTAACGCTGACCTAATCCACCCAGCAGAATGAATCCACTGGTGGAAACCATAAGCCCGATGCCAAAAAATATCGGCCACGGGAACAGCAACTCAACAGAGGCTGACGCAATAAAAAAGCTAATTAAAGTAATCAAAAGATTACGCAAACGCCCGGTCAGCCGGTCATCCAGATCTGCGAGCGCTGCGGCAACGACACCGAGTGTTAATGGGATAGTCAGTTTAACGTCACCCAGCCACCAAGGGAGGGCAGCAGTGCCCGTCAGCGCGATGAAAATGCGCAAGTTATAGAGCCAGGTGCTGTTCCAGGTATAGCGGCGCAGAATTGGACTAAGCATTAATACTCACTATTCTTGTCTGAATTACTGGAAACGACGACGAGCATTTGCTTCACGTGCAGCCTGCGCAGTTTCAACAGAAACCACACGGCGGCCAACTGGCCAAAGCGCGATAGCCGCTATTTTGAAGTTAGCGATTCCCACAGGAATGCCGATAACAGTAATGCATTGTGCAATCCCGGTGCAGATATGTAGTACACAGAGCCACCAGCCGAAAAACACTAACCATACAATGTTCAGCAGCGTACCACCGGTATTCATGATGGCATTTTTGCTCTGCGGATTGAGCTCATCAACATGAATGGCTTCGTTACCGTAGGGTACGAAAGAGAGTTTGGTAATCTCCCAGCAGGATCGAGTCAGCGGAAGCGTGAAAATAAAAATGATACTGACAAGAGTGGCCAGCAACCAGGAGAGGGTGGTCAAAAAGCCGCCCAGTACAAAGTTCAAAATATTAAGGACTGTACGCATAATCACTCTTTGTTGGCATGAATGTAGATAAATGAATAACCACAACAATTGTAACGCGTTTTTACCCTGGAGCGTCATTCCTTCGACGGGTAAACTTAACCCCAACCCTAATTTTGGATCAGGCAAAGCGTAATGGAACTGAAAGCGACCTCCTTAGGCAAGCATTTAGCGCAACATCCCTACAATCGTGTGAGATTGCTGACAGCGGGTGTTGAGGTAAAGGGTGATCGTCATGAATACCTTATTCCATTCAATCAGTTAATAACCATTAATTGCAAGCGTGGTCTGGTGTGGGGGGAACTTGAGTTTGTTTTACCGAATGACAAAGTGGTGCGTCTACACGGGACCGAATGGAGTGAAACGCAGCGCTTCTATCATCATCTCGACGAACTCTGGCAGAGTTGGAGTGTGGAGATGAGTGAAGTTGCGGCTCAGGTTTTACACCAACAGTACGCTGAAATTACGCGCCGGGTTCAGCAAGAAAAATGGTTTAAACGCAGCGACATGCAGTCATTACAAGAAAATGTTCGCGCTGCATTTTCTGGATTGCCTCTTCCTCAGGCACGCCTGGAAGATTTCGATAATTGCCGTGAAGTCTGGTTACATTGCAAGGCCTGGCTTGAGCAAGGCGAGCAACGCCGCCATCAACGTAATGCCGCTTTTACCCATCACATGCTTGAAAAATATGCTGATTTCTTCCAGAAAATAGAAAGCTCACCACTGAATCCCTCTCAAGCTCGTGCTGTGGTCAATGGCGAAGATTCGTTATTAGTTCTGGCGGGCGCAGGGAGTGGTAAAACCTCTGTTTTGGTTGCGCGTGCCGGTTGGTTGCTGCAACGCGGCGAGGCCAGTGAAGAGCAAATTTTATTGTTGGCATTTGGCCGTAAAGCCGCGCAAGAGATGGATCAGCGCATCGCGGAACGCCTGCATACTGATGCGATTTCAGCCCGCACATTCCACGCTTTAGCGTTGCATATTATCCAACAAGGAAGCAAAAAAGCGCCGCGTATTAGCGAGCTGGAATCTGATACCAACGCGCGCCATCAATTGCTGATTGAAAGCTGGCAGCAGCAATGTCGTGAGAAAAAAGCACAGGCAAAGGGATGGCGCGAGTGGTTGAACAACGAGTTGCAGTGGGAAGTGCCTGAAGGGGAATACTGGAAGGATGAACGAATAGCTAAACGTCTGGCCAGCCGCTTAGATCGTTGGCTGGGATTAATGCGTATGCATGGGGGCTCTCAGGCTGAAATGATTGCCTGCGCACCTGAAGAAATTCGTGAGGTGTTCGCAAAACGCGTCAAACTCATGGCTCCGTTATTAAAAACCTGGAAAACAGCGCTGAAATCTGAAGATGCGGTCGATTTTTCAGGCCTGATTCATCAGGCAGTGAATGTGCTGGAAAAGGGGCGCTTTATCAGCCCATGGAAACATATTCTGGTGGATGAGTTTCAGGATATCTCACCTCAACGCGCGGCGTTGCTGGCAGCATTGAGAAAACAAAACTCGCACACCTCGCTGTATTCAGTGGGTGATGACTGGCAGGCGATTTATCGTTTCAGCGGCGCGGAAATGTCACTGACAACTGCCTTTGCTCACCATTTTGGTGACGCGGACCAGTGTGCGCTAGATACTACCTACCGCTTCAACGACCGCATTGGTGAAATCGCGAATCGATTCGTGCAGCAGAATCCTCATCAACTTGCCAAACCGTTAAACAGCCTGTCTAAAGGTGATAAAAAATCTGTCACGTTATTAGCAGACGACCAGATTGAAGCATTGTTCGATAAGATGAGCGGATACGTTCAACCCCAGCAGCGAATTCTGGTGTTGGCGCGTTACCATCATTTACGTCCGGCCATTCTGGAAAAGGCGGCAACGCGTTGGCCAAAACTGGCGATTGAGTTTATGACTATTCACGCCAGTAAAGGGCAACAAGCTGATTATGTTGTGATTCTGGGATTACAGCAGGGGAAAGACGGTTTCCCCGCAGTGGCGCGTGAGTCTGTCATGGAAGAGGCGTTACTGCCACAACCAGAAGATTATCCGGATGCTGAAGAGCGGCGATTGCTGTATGTAGCGATGACGCGGGCACGTCATCGCGTCTGGTTGTTATTCAACAAAAATGAACCCTCCAGTTTTGTCGATATCCTGAAACAACTTGGCGTGCCCGCGGCAAATAGACCGTAATTATTTCAGTCGTTCTGCCAGATAGCGTGGGTAATCAGGGATCAAAATTTCTACTGACTGATTAAATCCTGGCGAATGAATAATAAAATCGGCGGTGGATAAATTGGTCGCTACAGGAATGTTCCACACCGTCGCCAGACGCAGTAACGCTTTAACATCTGGGTCGTGTGGAACGGCATTCAAGGGGTCCCAGAAGAAAATCAGCACATCTATTTTCCCTTCGGAAATCAATGCACCCACTTGCTGATCGCCGCCCATTGGGCCGCTTAGCATGGCATTGACATCAAGACCGCTCCCACGATGGATGAGGTTCCCCGTGGTACCCGTGGCGTAGAGCACATGCTGGGCCAGGACCGACTTGTGGCGCTCAACCCATTTCAACAGCGCATCTTTGCAGTGATCGTGCGCAACCAGCGCAATATGTTTTTTTTCCGCCAGGGTGCGGCTCGTTAATTCCATTGGCTAATCCTGATTGATTAATATTGATTGATTAATGATGTCTACAGCTTACTGGAAGTCACTGATGCTGCAAGAGAAGGGTGTCAAAAATGCGGAAATTGAAAGGCAATTATGGCTCAGGGTTATCCTTCACCCATTGTAAGAAACTCTCGCGAGTGGGTTTGTCTGCTTGTAAAAACCAATACTTGAGCCGCTGCTCGGTTAACGTTTCAGATTGACGAGGTGGAACATCGAGTTCGGATGTGCGGGACAGCAACGTACTGTCATCAGCCATCATCCTGGCGAAGCCTTTTATCGACGCGACCTTTCCTGACTTGTTGTAAAACTGGGTATCTTGCTCGTAATCAATTCCTTGCGGCGTCATCTTTACCGGTAAAACATCGATTTTAAAAGGGATAACAGCGGAGTCACCGTCAAGCAACTGAAGATGCGGTGCATGGTCAAATTCATCTCTTTCTTTATCATTTTCAATGCGGGGTAAATTAAAATTTACCTGACTGACCTCTTTGGTATCGAAACTCACAATTAAAGGTGGGGAAATATAGAGGCGTTGCTCACGCGTGTTGGTCCGAATATTTTTCTCAACGCGAAACACCATTTGATGCGGGCCGTTATCCAGTTCGAGGCTATCGGCCCCTCTTAATAACGAACTGGAAACCTTTTTCCCATCAAGCACCAGCAAATCGATATCCGTGGACAAACGTAATGTTGTCGCCCCCGATTCAAGTGGCAAAAGAAAGAGCCAACATATTGCGATAAAGAACACTGTTCTCATCAATTTCTCCTGCCGGGGTAAATGGGACGATCCCTTACTGAATGTATCAAAATTTTTCATAAAAACGGTTTATTAACATATAGACATATTTCGAATAATTGCTCTACTACCTGTGTATGGGAAAGATGGTGAGTCACCAACAGATGGCATACACTTTTGATTACGAAGTCCCAGTGGAGAGTGTGATGAAACAGGCAGATATCGAAGCTATTTTAAAAAGCACCCGAACGATTGCATTGGTGGGCGCCAGTGATAAACCGGATCGCCCAAGCTATCGGGTAATGGCATATTTGCTGGATCAAGGATATGAAGTTATTCCCGTGTCACCAAAAGTGGCCGGTAAAACCCTGTTGGGGCAGCAAGGTTATGGATCGCTTGCAGATATTCCGCAAAAAGTGGATATGGTTGACGTGTTTCGAAATTCAGAAGCCGCATGGGAAGTGGCGAGAGAAGCCATCGCCATCGGAGCAAAAACTTTATGGATGCAGCTAGGTGTCATCAATGAACAAGCTGCCGTGCTGGCGCAGGATGCAGGGTTAAACGTGGTGATGGACAAATGCCCGGCGATTGAAATTCCTCGCTTAGGCCTGGCTAAATAATAAAAAACCCCGCAAATGCGGTAACACCGTTCACTTAAGCCATTGAATGAGGGGAAACACCGGGATTTGGTTCCCGGAGGGACGCCAAACCCGGTGGTCGCCCCGGATATCTCGTTCTTAAACTAACGGTGTTAGCAAATGCGGGTTTTTTGCTAATTACGCAGGCGAGGTGCCTGTAGCTGTTGCCGTATCGAAGCCGCCAATTCATCCATCGACGGTTGTTCGGGATGCTCGTCTTGTGACTCCCCACTTAACTGGGCTTCAGCAAGATAGGTGTGCATCGCCTTGCCATCATCATCTTCCATTACTACATGATACCAGGGTGCACTACGGAGGACTTCGTTGTCAGCCAGATCATCTTCTGCGGGTTCATCCAAAGAGTATTCCGGGTCGATATCGACCACCACTCCCAGATAGCCCAGCAAAGAATGTCGTACTTGCTGGCCAATGCCGAATTTGCTGGCAATCATAGTCACCTCCTGAGAAACGTTACTGCAACTAATGTGCGGGCAAGTTTCTACTTTTCAAGCTACATGATGCGACAGGCAAACCCTTTCAGATACAGCCCTTCCGGATAGGTAGCGATGACGGGGTGATCCGCTGCCTGACGGAACTGCTCTATAAATTGTACATCACGCCCAGCATCTACGGCGGCATCGGCGATGATTTTCTGGAATAAATCTGTCGTCATGAGTCCCGAACAAGAGAACGTCATCAGGATCCCACCCGGATTCAATAACTGGATTGCCAGCATATTGATATCCTTATAGCCGCGACATGCGCCCATCAACTGGCTCTTATTCTCGACGAACTTCGGTGGATCCATCACGATAACATCGAACTTATCACCCTGGTCGCGGTATTTACGCAGCAGTTTGAACACGTCGTCACGCACGAATTCCGCTTTGCTTAAATCGAGTTTGTTCAGCTCAACGTTTTTCTTCGCCACATCCAAAGCGTCCTGAGAAGTATCAACGCTGACAACCTGGCTACATCCGCCCATCAGTGCAGAAACCGCAAAACCACCGGTGTAAGAGAAGCAATTCAACACGCGCTTATCTTTCACATACTGACGAGTCGCAAAACGGCTGTCGCGTTGGTCAAGGTAATAACCCGTTTTGTGGCCACCCTTAATATCCACCAGCAACTTCATGCCGTGCTCTTCGATTGGCAACAGATCAGGTGGCAATTCACCGCTCACTGGCCCTTGCGTCAATTCCATCCCTTCTTTTTTGCGCACCGCTACATCTGAACGGTCATAAATAGCACATTCTGGATAGAGGTTTTGCAGTGCAGCGACCAAAGCAGGGCGTTGGTATTCCGCGCCTGCGGACAGTAGTTGCAGCACAAGGAAGTTACCGAAGCGGTCGATTGTCACACCTGGCAGGCCATCAGATTCGCCAGCAATCAGACGATAGCTGTCCAGCCCATCACGAGCAGCCAGCCATTCGCGCCACTGCTGCGCCTGCTGCAGACGGCGCGTGAAGAATTCGATATCGATGCTTTCATTGGCATCGAAAGTCCAGACGCGGGCACGGATTTGCGAGGAAGGAGAATAGGCGGCACGTGCCAACCATTTGCCCTGGCTATCGACAACATCAATTGTTTCGCCGAGATTGGCTTTGCCTTCCATACGTGCGACAGCACCAGAAAACACCCACGGATGACGGCGCAATAACGATTTTTCGCGCCCTTTGGTTAACACTAAACGTACACTCATAATTTGCTATGCTTTCTTGCTAAGAATTTGGCGTCATTTTCCGGTTAACACCGGCTAAATGCAACGTAAGAACCCGAAACGGAGGAAGTTATGACCACAGTATGCACACTTTCCTGGGTCCACGGCCTGGTTCAGGGGGTTGGTTTTCGCTACAGCACACAGCGCGAGGCGCTAAAACTGGGGTTAACCGGTTACGCCCGTAACATGGATGATGGTAGTGTTGAGGTATTAGCCTGCGGTGATGCACAGCAGGTTGAAAAGCTTGTCGCGTGGCTAAAAGCAGGAGGGCCGCGCAGTGCTCGGGTTGATAAAGTGCTGACTGAGCCTCGCCAACCCGACAGCCAATGGACAGATTTTAGTATTCGCTACTAAATACACTTCACCGGCTTTGGCAGACCCGCAATTTTTGTCGCCTGCTTGGCCGGCCCTTTCGGGAACAAACGGTATAAATAGCGGCTATTGCCTTTCTCTTCACCAAATTTGGCTGCCATCGCTTTGACCAACATACGAATGGCCGGAGAAGTATTAAATTCCAGGTAAAATTGGCGTACGAATCGCACCACTTCCCAGTGCTCTACCGCGAGCGTAATGCCTTCGTTTGCAGCAATCACTTCCGCAAGTGGTTCGCTCCACTCGTGGCTATTTTTCAGATAGCCATCAGCATCAGTTTCTATTTCTCGGCCTTCAAACATCAACATCATTATTCTTTGCTCCAGACAAACTGGCCGCAGTGTAGCAAATTTTGCCGTGGCAGAATAAATAAAGCCCCGCATTAGCGAGGCTTCATTTGGTATGGGCTATCAAGCGATTAATCGCGGCTTGCGAAGCCCAAAATGCTCAACAGGCTGATAAAGATGTTGTACAGAGAAACGTACAAGCTCACCGTTGCGCGAATATAGTTAGTTTCGCCACCGCGGATAATGTTGCTGGTCTCCATCAAAATGGCACCGGATGAGATCAGAATGAACACGGCGCTAATTGCCAGATGCAGGGCAGGGAGTTGCAGGAAAATGTTAGCAACCATACCGACCAGCACGACGACGATACCCGCCATCAACATCCCGCCCAGGAAGGACATGTCCTTACGGGTGGTTAGCACATACGCGGAGCAACTAAAGAACACCAGCGCTGTGCCACCTAACGCCATACCAATCACATCGCCCATACCGGCAGAGATGAATGAATTAAGTATTGGGCCGAGGATGTACCCGAGGAAACCCGTGAATGCAAAGGCCGCCAGAATGCCCGTTGGTTTATCTGCCAGACGGTGGGTTAAATACATCAGACCGTACATGCCGACCAGCGTCAAAATCAGACCCGGAGATGGCAGCATCAACACTGTGCTGGCCGTTGCTGTTATTGCAGAAAATGCCAGTGTCAGGCTGAGTAGAAAATAGGTATTACGCAGTACCTTGTGGGTACTCAGCAGTGACGAACGGTCACGCGAGGAAGTGATTATGCGATCCATTCAGAAACTCTCTCTTATAGCAGGTGGTTATAGTGATTGAGAATAATGGCCTCCTTTATTGCAAGAAAGCCCTTTTACCCATCTTTACCTTGTTCAGATTTAAATAACAGACAAGTGACACGTCATAAAATTCACTTATATGTAGCTGAAAATTATTGCTTAAATTAATTCGGGTGCTAAGAGTGTTAACCGTACCGTCGTTAACAACTCAAAATAAGGCGTGCGTAATGAAAGTAAGTAACCACAACACATATATCAAATCTTTTCTTGCTATTGGATTGGCGAGTGCCATTTCAAGTGCCTGGGCGGCTAACGTGCCGACAGGGACTGAATTGGCACAGAAACAAGAACTTGTGCGCAATAATGGGAGTGAACCTGCCTCACTTGATCCCCATAAAGTCGAAAGTGATGTTGAATTTAATCTTATTAGCGATTTCTTTGATGGGCTGGTGGCCGTGCGTAAAGACGGTTCAATTGAACCCAGGCTTGCCGAAAAATGGGAAGAGAAGGGCAATACTATCTGGACGTTTCATCTTCGTCCTGGCATTAAATGGTCTAACGGTGAGCCGATTACCGCTGAAGATGTGGTCTGGAGCTGGCAGCGTTTGGCAGACCCGAAAACGGCATCCCCTTATGCCAGCTACCCTGGCAGCATGCACATCGCTAATGCCGCAGATATAGCACTTGGCAAACAAGCACCTGATACGCTGGGTGTCAAAGCGCTGGACGCTAACACGTTGCAAATTACTCTGACACAGCCGACTGCGGCTTTCCTTGCCATGTTGGCGCACCCATCGTTGGTTCCAGTTGATAAAGCCGTTGTTGAGAAGTTCGGGGATAAATGGACACAACCGGGGAATTTAGTCAGCAGCGGCGCGTATAAGCTTTCACAATGGGTAGTGAACGAGAAAATCATTGGCGAGCGTAACAAGCAATACTGGGACGATAGCCACACGGTGATTAACAAGGTGAGTTACTTGCCGATTGCTTCTGAAACCGCAGATATCAATCGCTATAAAGCGGGCGAGATAGACATTGTTTATACCTTGTCACAAACGCAGTTTGGGGCGCTCAAAAAATCCATCCCTGACGAAGTGCATGTCACGCCAAAACTGGCTACCTACTATTACGAGTTTAATACCACCAAAGCACCGTTCAACGACCCGCGCGTGCGCAGGGCCCTCAATATGGCGCTTGATAAAGAGATCATCGCCGAGAAAGTATTAGGGCAGGGGCAAATCCCGGCTTGGGTCATTAGCCAGAAAAAAATCGGCGGTGTAGAGATAAAATCCCCAGAGTACGCAAGCTGGAGCCACGAGAAACGCGTCGCTGAGGCAAAAAAGTTGCTGGAAGAGGCGGGTTTTAATGCTGCCCATCCTTTGAGCTTTAACTTGCTCTACAACACCTCAGAAAACCACAAACGCATTGCCATCGCGGTCAGCTCAATGTGGAGTAAAAATCTGGGAGTAGAGGCGAAGTTGCAAAACCAGGAATGGAAAACCATGCTCGACACCATGCACAGCGGGACGTTTGACGTAGTGCGTTATGCGTGGATTGCTGATTACGACGACGCGTCTACCTTCCTGAATAATTTCCGTATTGGTCACAGTGAGAACACTTCAAAGTACAACAATCCGGCTTATGATGAAGCGCTAGATAACGCAGCGAAGGCTGACAATGTGGTAGAACGTGGCAAGTATTATCAACAGGCTGAAGACAAACTGGCGCAAGACGTGCCAGCCATTCCTGTTTACCACTATGTTTTAGCCCAATTAGTGAAACCTTTTGTCGGTGGATTCGCACCAAACAACCTCGGTTTCTACTACACCAAAGATATGTACATCAAAAAACATTGATGCCCGGTGGTTGCAGGTTGCAAATCCTGCAACGAATCCTGTTGTTAAATTACTCAGGTTGTTGATGTTTCGCTCAAACAACACAAGTTTGGTGATTTATCAGGCGAACGAACAAAATCATGCTTTACATGAAGTATGGGTATGTTTATAGTTCGCCCCGTTGGAAGCGTGGCCGAGTGGTTGAAGGCACCGGTCTTGAAAACCGGCGATCCGAAAGGGTTCTAGAGTTCGAATCTCTACGCTTCCACCAACATTCAAGCCCTAGCTTAGAAATAAGCTGGGGCTTTTTCGTTTCAGATTGTTGATGTTTCAATTAAATAACACGATTTTGGTTATTTTTAAGGCGAACGAACAAAGTCAGGCTTTACAGGAAGTTCAGGGATGTTTATAGTTCGCCTCGTTGGAAGCGTGGCCGAGTGGTTGAAGGCACCGGTCTTGAAAACCGGCGATCCGAAAGGGTTCTAGAGTTCGAATCTCTACGCTTCCACCAACATTCAAGCCCTAG